>JADFKZ010000189.1 GCA_022564665.1 Planctomycetota bacterium
GAACCGCTGCAGCACGTGCCAGCCGATCTCATCCTCGCTCAGGGTCACCAGCATCTGGGTGACAGGATCCTGCCCGGGGGTCAGCTCGATGCGGATGCCGGGCCCGAACAACACGTCGTCGGCGCCTCGGCGCTCCGGGGAGGTGTTGCAGTGGGCCAGGCTCTTCAGAATATCCTGCCGCGGGCCGATGGCGGCGAGCGCGGCGCCCTCCGGCGGCGGCTGTCTGGAGAGGATCACCACCTGCCGAATGGCGGCGTCCTCCTCGGGCTGAATTCGATCCATCATCTTCTAGAGGCCCGCTCGCGCGGGGCACCCTGACCTTTTTCAACCAGCAGACTTACCACGGGGTCGATGAGCCGCTCCAGGAGCACCTTGGGCTCGGTGTCCTGGAGGATCGCGTAGGCCCCGTGGCTCACGCAACTGTTGATCCGCGTCGTGACCAACTTCAGCCCCGCCCCCCGCCGTCCCCACCGCCACAACGCACGATTCAGGGCTCCGAACTCTCGGCGCCGAATTCTCGCCCGGAGCGGGGGTCCAGCAGCTTCCAGTGAAACTCCGTTACGAACCGCTGCAGCACGTGCCAGCCGATCTCATCCTCGCTCAGGGTCACCAGCATCTGGGTGACAGGATCCTGCCCGGGGGTCAGCTCGATGCGGATGCCGGGCCCGAACAACACGTCGTCGGCGCCTTGGCGCTCCGGGGAGGTGTTGCAGTGGGCCAGGTTCTTCAGAACATCCTGCCGCGGGCCGATGGCGGCGAGCGCGGCGCCCTCCGGCGGCGGCTGTCTGGAGAGGATCACCAGCTGCCGGATGGCGGCGTCTTCCTCGGGCTGGAGTCCATCCATCATCTTTAAGAGGCCGGCTCGCTTAGGGCACCCTGACCGTTTCCGGGCAGCAGCCTGACGAGGGTGTCGATAAGCCGCTCCAGGGGAACCGGCTTGGTGAGGTAGGCGTCCACCCCCAGCGATTCGGCGTAGGCCACATGACGTTTGCCCTGGTTGGCGGTGATCATCACCACAACCGGCGGCCGGGGTCCGGCCTTGATCCTCTCCAGGACCAGAAAACCCGATTGTTTGGGAAGCATCATGTCCAGGACCACCGCGTCGGGCGCGACACTTTGGCAGGCGGCCAGGGCTGCGTTGCCGTCGGCCACCATCTCCGTCGTCGCTCCCTCCGCTCTCATCACCAAGTCGATCGCGCCCAGGATGTCCTGGTCGTCATCGACGATGAGGATCCTCTTGCCTATCAGCCGCGGGTCTGTCATGGCGCTGGTCGTGGTCAAAAACCACTCGCGAGGGTTCTCAGATTCATGGGAGGAACGAAGTATCTCAGCCCGGCCCCATTGGTCAACGCGATGACCGCCCCGATCCGGCGGGGACCGCGGGATGAGACGCCTTGGCCTCCTGGTTTGAGCGTTCCACGATACGGTCGACCTCCTGAGACGTCAGCCAGGGAAGGGTACGCAGCTTTGCGATCAGGCGTCGGGGCATGGGCCGCCCGAGCCGTTCGTGCCGCGGCCGGCTCTTCCAACGGCGGTGCACCCACAGGTATTGCTCGGGGGCGGCACGTATCATCTGCTCGATGGCCCGGTTGTACCGTGCCGTGATGTAATAAAGCGGATCGGGCTGGTCCGCCCAATCCCGGGGATTGATGACGTCCATCGCCGACAGCTCGTATTGGAACCGTCCGTCGAGCCGCCGGGCGAAGCCGGCGATGATCGGGACCTGGTGTCGCATCGCCAGCAGCCCGATCGACTTGTAGCTTGAGGCCAGGCGGCCGAAAAACGGCACGAACAGGCCCTGGTCGCCCGCGTTCTGGTCGGCGATGAACGCCACCTGCCCGCCCGACATCAGGATGTCCTGAAGGATCGGCGTGGCTCCCCACTTGGTGATGATCCTCATGCCCCGCGCTTCACGCATTCCCAGCAGCCAGCGATTCAGGAGGGGATTGTCCAGGGGTCTGGCAAGGGCATGCACGGGGTATCCGACCACGGACAGTGTGTACCCCAAGAGCTCCCAGTTGCCGCAATGGCCCGTAATGAAGATCGTCGGCTGCCTGCGGATGAGCCTCTCCAGTGTGCCCTTGAGCTCTCCGAATCGAGTGTAGTTGGGCCAAGAGGTCTCGGTGACGCGGCGGGCGAGGATCATCGCATCGACCATGAAGAGCTGGAACATGTGCTGAATCGATCGCCGGGCCACCTCTGCGACACGATCTGCCGGCCATTCTGGAAAGCTGGCGGCGATGTTGTCCAGGACGCGTTTGCGTCTGCTGGGGCTGAGCCGGTAGAAGAGCGATCCGATGTGCGCGGCAGTCTGGAGGTTCTGCTCGACATCGAAGCAATGCATGAAGCCCGACACCGTCCGCAAGGCTAGGTACTGGCTCCAGACGGTAAGCGGCGATTGGTTTCTGGCCATGAGCGGCTATCGGCTGTCGGCTATCAGCTTTCGGCCCCAGACCACGGATGCGACAGGTGAGTTGGGTGCGGGGCCCCGGGCCCGCTACCCACGAAGACGCACGACATCATAGTGCGAGCCGACAGCTCACAGCCCACAGCCGAAGGCCGAGAGCCGTTACCGGTTTGTGTACCCGATCAGGATGAAGAACCGGTTGGCGTTGAGGACGGGGATCTGTGCCTCGCGGGCCTGTCTGAACAGCTCCTGGTACATCTCGTGCGCTCGGCGCTTGCGCAGCCAGTCCTCGAGCTGGGGTTGCGTGGCATCGCTGGGTGGCGGGAGCGGCATTGGGGGCTCCAGCCCCAGCACCAGAAAGTCCAGATCCCCGGGGAGCTGATCCCCGATCACGACGGTCCCCCCCCATTTGATAATCAGGCTCCGCAGGTACTCGGCCTCGGCCTCCGAGGGCCGGCCGTCGTTGTCGACGTCGAACTTGCCGTGGACGAGAAACTTGAACACGTAGTTGGGGTCGTAGACGGCGTTGGCGATCACGTCGTCGCGAACCACCGGCCTGCCGGGCACGGAGCGGGTGATCTTGCAGGTTGAGGTCATCTGGGCCACCTTGATCACCTGCAGGCTTGCCTTGCCCCGGGGAAGCTCGCCGGTAAGGCGATCGATCTGCTGCAGCGCCGCCTTGTCGTCGTAGACCTCGAATGTCATGCCGAGAACGATGCGGTGCTTCTTACCCCGGTCGATGAAGACCTGCCCCTGAGTCCCGGCGATGTCAATGATGTGCCCGTCGACCAGCTTTGCCGGATCCTCACTCTTGAGCCGGTTGCGGCTGATGATCTCCTGCAGCTGATCGACACGCTGCTTGAGCGACACGTGGTCCTGGTTAAGTGAATCCTTTTGGTTCTCGAGCGTGGCGATCCGGTCCTCGTAATCATCGCGGAGCCGGTCGACGGTGGCGAAATACTCGTCCCTGACCGTCTGGAGCTCGGCGCGGTACTGCTCGATGTCCTGGCCGAAGGTATTCATCTGCCCATGGGCGGTCTCCAGCGTCCGGCGATGATCCTTCTGTATCTGCTCGATGCGGGCCTCGAGTTGCGCGATCTTTTCCTCGCCTTCGGTGACCCTGGTCTTGGCACCCTCCAGCTCCGCCTGCTGGCTCCGCGCTTGGCGGGCGTAGGTGCGCAGGACAGTGCCTATGCTGTCGTCCTCGGAAACGGCGTAGTTCCTGGAGAACTCGCCCTTGACGGTTTCGAGGTCGGCGTCGGGGTTGCCCGAGAGGTAGCCCATGACGTCTCCACGCTGCTTCAGGAGATATCGGACCACCGATTCCCCCTGGGCGGGGTTGACATTGCCCCAGATGGCCTGGATCTCAGAGCGGTTGCGTAGTTCCTGAGAGACGTAGCGGTCCAGGGTCGAGTTCGCATCTTCGGCGTCCTGCTCGGCGTCGGACTTGCCCGCGTAGAAGACGATCGACAGAATGAGCAGAAACACGGTGCAGAGCACGAATACCACCAGCGACACGACCACGCCGGTGCCGGAAGATGAACGTGTGGCCATGGGTCAGCATCCCTCTCGGTTGGACTACGATCCGCCCCCCGCGGCCGGGGCAATACGGCCAAGACCTGCCAGTCTCGCTCGATTCCGCAGGCCAGTCAAGCTAAAAAAGGGGTTCGGTAGCTTTTACGCAGCCCGCAACTGGGTGGTTCCACGCGGACGCTTGGGACTCTTTTCTGTCAGCCGCTCGGCATCCATGTCCCCCACGCCGCTTGGCGTCCTGCCGGGCGCGGCTGTGGGCCTTCGCGGCTGAGGCCTTCGGGGATGCGCCCTCTGGGCTTGGCCCCTCGGGATACCCGGCATCCGTGTTCTCATGCCGCTTGGCGTCCTGCCGGGCTCGGCTACGGC
>JADFKZ010000073.1 GCA_022564665.1 Planctomycetota bacterium
GCGGGGTTGCAACCGCCGAAGAATGGGGCATGCGGACGCTCGGCGGACTCCTCCTGCTGCTTTGCCTTTCCGGGGCCCAGGTTGGCTGCGACCCGATAAATCCCACCGTTCGTGAAATGCCCATCAGCTATATCAGCGAGACGGCGGGTATCGGCCGGCCCGCCAAGGCGGGCGATATTGTCACGATCAAGTATCGGCTGACCTTGCCTGACGGCTCGGAAGTGCTCAGCGACGATGAGCATCGCTTCCAGCTGGCAACGGGCTCAGTGATCGCCGGAATCGACGACGCGGTTCTCGGGATGAAAAAACGAGGCACCCGTGTCATCGACTGCCCCCCGCAAAAGCACTGGGGGCGGGGCGGGTATGGCAACGGGGCCATCCCCCCCGACACCCACCTGATCATCCATATCGAGGTTCTGGATATTGACTAAGGGCCGCGGAGAAAAGAGGAGGGTTCAGGGTTCAGCAGGTCGTCCCGAACCCCGCACCCCAATTGCCTGTGGATCAACCCCCCCGTGACCTGTCTTGAAAGCAGGCTGCCAGCTGTCAGGCTCATCAGCCCGGTAAGAGGATCCCCATGGAGGCCGCCGATACGGCCAGCAGGGCGAGCACCATCAGGATCGCGGCGATCCCTGTGATAAGAGCGTTGCGGACGTTGAGCACATAGAAGTACATCGCGAGCCCGACGAATACCGCCGCCTGCCCGATGAACTCGAGTAGCAACTCCAGCCACTTCAGCCACAGCGGCTCCTGGGGAGGGTCGATGAACGCCAGCAATCTCATCGTGGCGGTGATGGCGAGCATCCGCACCGCCGCCAGTCGGAGATCCCCGAGCTTTCGCAGCATGACGAAGCGGGCCAGGAAGCCCAACCCGCCAAGTCCGGCGGCCGACCAGAGGGCGATCAGCAGCAGCCCGCCAACAAGCCCGACCACACGCGCACCGAATCCCGGGTTCGTATCGCCTAGGAAGAGACCCTCAGCCCCGGACAGATAGCCGACCGAGATCACCAACGCGCTTGCCGCGGCCATGATCTGCGGCACCAGCAAGCCCCCCTGGCCGGGACCGCTGACCGGAGGAACTTCCACCTCGGCCTCTTCGGACTCGGTCGTCTCGCCGGTGGCGGTCTTGATGACCTTCAGCGTCTTGAGGTTGAACCCGCAGCGAAGACAGATAAGCGTCTCGTCTCCGGGAAGAGGGGCACCGCAGTTGGGGCACACCTCGATCGTGCCCGCCGGGCCGGCGGCTCTGGCGTCGTCGGGGTCGGGAGGGTGGTCGCCCTGCTCGTCCTCAGCCGGCTCGACATCGAGCAGCTGCGGATCCCCGGGCCGCTCGATGGGCGCGGTCTCGCCCTCACCGGGCAACGGCTCGCCCCCCGCCGCCTCATCGTCGGGGGGTTCCAGCTCGTAGGACTTGCCGCTGGTGTCGCTTGTCATCTTCGGCGTGCCAGGAGCAGGAAACCGTTTGTTCCCTTGATCTTGCCTTCGAGCCCGTGGCCCGCGGTCCCCGACCGCCGTGATGGTACGTGATCAAACGCCCAGGGGTGGAGCGATTGAGCTGAGGAGAGATCCGCGGTAGAAGAACTCTCCGGTCTTGGAGGGTCTCACCGTGCTGAGATGGGTTGCGGTCTGCGTGTCGATACTCCTGGCGCCCCGTCCAACCCCCCCAACACTCTCCCCACTCGTCCCCTATCAACCCCCTGCACCGACCCCCCATCAACTCCGTGGACCGACCCATGAGCTCACGCTTTCCACCGGCGAGGTGCTTCTGGGCCGGTTGATCCAAAGGACCGCGGATCTGGACATAGTCGAGCACCCCATCCTGGGCCGTCTGGAGATACCCGCCGGGGAGGTCCGCACACTGCGGCCGTTGCACGAGGAGCCTGCCCCGCTCCCCGAGAAGAAGGCCGCGCCAGTACAGACCCCACCGCACGTCACACCACAGGCCGCCGAAACCGACGTCCCGCCGCCGGCCGTCACCGCCCCGGCCACACCACGCTGGAAGTCACACTTCGAGCTGGGCTTCAACGGAACCGCGGGCGTCACCGAGAACACGAACCTGCGGATTGCCCTCAACACGGCGTTCAAGCAGGACACCCGTAGCCTCACCTTCGACAGCAACTACTTCCTGCGCACCAGCAACGGGGACCGCTCCGACAACAAGGCCACCGCAGGCGCGCTCGCCCAATGGGACGTGCCGGCCTCACGCTGGAGCTACTTTGCCCAGGGCCGGTACGATTTCGACGAGTTCCAGTCCTGGAAGCACCGGGGTACCGCGGGCGGCGGCGTCGGCTACCTCCTGGCCGACGTCACCGGCCTCGATGATGCGGGGCAACCCGTCGATGTCCTCACGCTCACGGGGCGTGTGGGTCTCGGCGGCCGAAAGGAGTTTGGCTCTCTCAACCAAGACCTCCAGCCCGAAGGGATCATCGGCGCTGATCTGATCTGGCATATCTCCCAAAAACAGCACCTCTCGACGCAGCTGACTTTCTTTCCGAATCTCGACGACTCGGGCGAGTTCCGCGCCGTCACCAAGGCCCAATGGTGGCTCAAGCTCGATGCCGTTAAGGGCCTGAGCTTCAAGCTGGGTCTCGACTTTGAGCACCAGTCGCAAACCGACCCCGACGTCAGCCCGAACGACGTGACCGTCTACGTCACGCTCGTTCTGGATTTTTAGCGGCCTGAACGATTCACCACGGAGGACCGCGGAGCTTGAACAGGTGCTGGTCCACGAGAAGCTGAACCGTCGGTTCATCGGAGCCGCCATGTGAGTCCACCGTTCGCTCGGCCCGGGCCTGCTCCTGTCTACATACGAGACCTGTTCGGCACATGAGCTGCTCAGCGGGGGACTCCGGATCAAGCGTCAGCTCGCTCGATCCAGCGTCGGCCTCTTGGAAGCGGTTTCACAACCTCCTCCTGGCATGGACCGACAGATCGGTTATGAAACCACTTCTCGCTTCTCTGCGGCTCTCTGCGGCCCTCCGCGGTGAGTTCTTCGGAGCGCGAAACTGGCCAAGTGGAAGCGGCGCTAAACCGCGTGCCGGCGGACGCTTGCCGCGAAGCGCGTCCGCTGGAGCCTTGGGCACGCGCCGGGTTTTTTGGACCGTCGTATCTGCGATGCAACCGCGGGGTGAAAACGGCGAAATCTACTGAGGGAAGAAGAAGAAGGTCCAACCGGTCCCATCCACGGGGCCGGTTGGGTGTTTGGCGAGACGGGCCGTTCTCGACTAGGCTCAGCCGCATGATCAGCGCCCTGGGCTTGGCGATCAGCCGGGCATTCCGCAAGGCCGCGCCCGATCCATTTGTCATCGCGATCGTCCTCACACTGCTCACCGCGATCCTGGCGGCGACATTCGGCCGCACGCTGCCGCCGTGGAACGAGGGGCGGCTGATCGCACTGCTCGATGCATGGCGCGCCGACGGTGGTCTCTGGCAGTTTCTCAAGTTCGGGATGCAGATGTGTCTGATCCTGGTGACCGGCCACGCGCTGGCCTCGGCTTCACCGGTGCGGGCGGTCATCGACCGGCTGGCCAAGATCCCGCGCTCGACCGCCGCCGCCGCGGGCCTGGTGGGTCTCGTGGCGTGCGTCGGGGGGATCGTCAACTGGGGGTTGGGGTTGATCGTCGGAGCACTTCTGGCTCGAGAGGTCGGGCGGTCGCTGGATGCACGTGGAATCCGCGCCCACTATCCGCTGATCTGCGCCGCCGGATACATGGGGCTGCTCGTCTGGCACGGCGGCTTCTCCGGCTCCGCGCCGCTGACGATGACGACCACCCAAGGCGCACGCGCCGTCCAGCTCCAGGAGTACGTCGGTGACGGCGTCCCGCTTATGACGACCATCGGCTCGAGCATGAACCTCTTCGTCACCGGCGGGCTTCTGGTAGGCATACCGCTGCTCTTGATGGTGCTTGCGCCGAGAAACGACGCCGACACGCAGCCCATCGACCAGTTCGAAGTCGACGTCACCGAGCGACCGGCCTCGCTGCGGCCGGCGACAACGCTCGAACGGGTCGAGCGGTCATGGGTGATCGCCTGGCTGCTGGCGATCCCGCTTGTCCTGGCGCTGATTCGCTACGTTGGGGTGTCAGGGCTCGGCCGGCTCGACCTAAACACGATCAACGTGACGATGATGGCCCTGGGCCTGATCCTCCACGGCTCGCCAAAGGCCTACATGGAGGCGGCCACACAGGGCGTCCGCGGCTGCGCCGGGATCATCGTGCAGTTTCCCCTGTATGCCGGGATCATGGCCATGATGAAGGAGGCGGGACTGGTTGAGATGATCGCCGAAGGCTTCACCAGGATCGGAAACGAGACGACGATCCCACTGCTGTCGTTTCTCTCAGCGGGCGTGATCAATCTCTTCGTCCCCTCCGGCGGCGGTCAATGGGGGATTCAGGGCCCGGTGGTCCTGGAGACGGGGCTCAGCGTGGGTATACCGCCCGGCCGGATGATCATGGCCGTCGCCTACGGCGATCAGCTCACCAACATGCTCCAGCCCTTCTGGGCCCTGCCGCTGTTGGGGATCACCGGCGTCAAGGCACGGGACATCGTCGGGTATACGAGCGTTGTCATGGTCTTTGCGGGCGTGTGGATGGGGATCGGGTTGTTGATTTTCTGAGAGCTGTTTCGAGCGCTCCGTAGCGGCCTCCGGCCGCACACTCGCTCTGGCGGCTACGCGGCCGATTCAATCGGGCGCTGTGCTTCGACGCAATCTGCGATAAGAACCCCTAAAGTCTTTGGTCTTGTCGCACGGATCACTCGTTCACCTGAAGATCGACGGCCACGTCGCGTCCGTCACGCTGGACGATCCTGATCGCCGCAACGCCCTGGGTATCCCGATGTTCGACGCCCTGGCGGAGAAGCTGAAGACCATCAGATCCGACTCCGGCATCCATGTCGTCTTGCTGTGCGGCCGGGGTGAGGCGTTCTGCTCGGGATTCGATATCACCGCGGCCCTTGACGATCACGCGCTCCTGGGGCAGTTCATCGAAAGGTTGAGCCTCCTGCTGAGGACGCTGCGCCGTCTTCCGCAGGTGGTGGTGGCGGCCGTACAGGGTGCGGCGATCGCCGGTGGATGCGCGATCGTCTCCGCCTGCGATCTTGTGGTGGTCTCGGCGACGGCAAGGCTCGGCTACCCCGTTCACCGTATCGGGCTTTCTCCGGCGGTCACGATCGCCACCCTGCAGCAGGCAATCGGACCCGGAGCGGCCCGCGCGACGCTGCTCGGCGGCCAGCTTTTCGATGGTGCGAACGCTTGCCGGATCGGACTTGCCGCGCGACTCTGTCCCGACGACGCTTCCGTCCACACCGAGGCGATCCGGCTGTGCCGCAGTATTGCCGCGCACGGACCTCAGGCATTGCGCGCGACCAAGAGATGGCTCAACGAGCTCGATGGCTCGCTCGATGATGAGCGCTTCGATCGCCCGGCGCAGGACTCCGCCGCCACCTGCACCGAGGAGGCACGGGCGATGCTCGCAAGGCAGGTCAGGAAAAATCTTGACGGCCAACACTCTTGACCATTCGGCAGGGGCTCACCTCCGTTGCTCATTCCCGACAGCCCGTGATATCCTTATCCTCGATGCCACTTGCATGGATCCGCCACAAGCTCAGGCTGATCCGCTACTACTCGGCACGGCGTCCGTTGGCACGCTGGCAGCGCACGGCCGACATCGCCGTCTTGGCGGCGGTGCTGCTCGGCTGGCCCGCGGCGTGGATACTGGATATCGCTTGCGTCAGCACCACGGCTTTGGGCTCCGCCAAGGGCCGTCTGTTTCGCGCCCCCGACGGACAGATCAGCGCGTATCTATCGCCGGACAATTCCTTCAAGCTCACCATGGGCGACGCCGTCTACTGCGGCGCCTTTGAGATCAAGACCAGCGCCACCGACCACGGTTGGCCCTTCGTCACCTCCCGCCACCGCCCGCAGGCGCGGCTCACCGTCGAGCTGTTCAGCCCCCGGAGGTCCCTGCGCAACGCCGATCTTCAGCTCGACTCACCGTTGCGGTCGGCGATCGAATCGGCAATCACCGATGCCCGAGACACGGTGACCGCCGCTGCGTTGTGGTCGCCTCAGACGCTTCCGGCCGTCTCGCAGCGGCGGCGAGCCTGGCTGGCCAACGTGCTGATCCTCTCGATACTCCTACCCTTTGCGGCATGGACGATCGTTCTTGTCAGCCGGCTCTCCTGGGTGGTTGTCCATTCCAGGACGCGGACACGGCACCGGCTGCAGAGGTGCGAGGGACGGTGTGACGCCTGCGGCTATGACCTGAGGGCGCACACCCTCAGCCTCCGCTGTCCGGAGTGCGGCATACAGCTGGAGTAATATGCCCGATCTCGCCCATACAACAATCGCTGACAGCATCGCGACGCTCACCATGAACCGGCCCGAGGCGCGGAACGCCCTCTCCGCCGGATTGATCGATGCACTTGCCCAGGCGCTTGAGAGGATCGAAGCCGACGCAAGCCTCCGCGTGGTCATCCTGGCCGGCGCAGGCAAGGCGTTCTGCGCGGGGATGGATGTCAAGGCCGTGATCGAGGACCCGTCGGGAATGCGGGGGATGCTTCTGGGTCTCGCAAGGATCATGCGGCGGATCCGCTTGCTCTCGGTGCCCACCATCGCCGCAGTCCAGGGCGCGGCGATCGGCGGTGGCTGCGGTCTCATGGTGGTCACCGACTTCGCCGTCACACACGCTCAGGCCAGGATCGGCTATCCGGAGGTCAGCCTCGGGCTCTGCCCGGCGGTGGTGGCGCCGTGGCTGATCCGCAAGATCGGCGCGGGGCGGGCGCGGGCACTGCTTCTTGCGGGCGGCACGATCAGCGGCCGGGAGGCGCACGAACTGGGTCTCGCCACCCACCTCGCCGATCACGGTCGAGTTGCCGAAGCGGCGGCGGACCTCGCCCGACACCTTGCCGAGGGGGGGCCGAAGGCGATGGCGACCACGAAGCGGTGGCTCAACGAGCTTGACGGCACGCTGAGCGATGAGCTTCTTGACAGGGGTGCAGAGCTCTCGGCGCGCGCGGCCGCCGGCGGGGAGGCCCAGTCGCGGCTCCGGGCCCGTTTGGACAGATAGGTGATTGGCCTCTCCGGCAATCGGTTCGGGCCACTTCCACATGTTTGGCGGTTTTATCGGCCCCATTTTGGGGTTCTCAGGGGTCCTCGCCCTTCACACGGTGGGTTCTGGCGTGCCCCCACCCCATATCAAACCGTCTACAATGCACTGCTGCCCGCCGGAGGAAGCCAATCCAGAAAGATCCAGGGTGCTCCGTTGGCCCACCGGCGCGGCCCCTCTCGCTGCGGCAAGTCCGGCAAACCAGTTCACGATCCCTACGGAGCTGGACGACGAGCCGATGGAGGATCATCGTGACCAAGCCTGATCTGGCCCGCGACCTCAAAAACGTCTCGGCCAGAGACCGAAAACAGATCGAGCGGGCCGGGGAGATGCTGGGGCCCGATCCGGAGCGGATGGGGTTCGTCAAGAACCTCTTCTGGGGCAATTGCCGCGAGGAGCTGGTGTTTCCCTACCCGCGGGTCCCCGCAGAGGAGGCGGCGCGCACCGACCAGCTGCTGGCCGAGCTGGATGAATATCTCCGCACCGAGCACCCCGCCATCCAGATCGATCACGAGCAACAGATCCCGGAGTGGGTGATCAAACGACTGTTCGAAATCGGCGTGCTCGGGGCCATCGTCCCCAGGAAATACGGGGGACGCGGCCTCGGCATCACCAGCTACAACCGGATCCTGGAGCGGATTGGCCGAACATGCGGATCGACCGCCGTCCTGGTCTCAGCGCACCTTTCCATCGGGTGCGGCGCAATCATTCTCTTCGGCAACGAAGAGCAAAAACAGCGGTTCCTGAGGACTGCGGCCACGGAGTCGCTCAGCGCGTTTTGCCTTTCCGAGCCGAATGTCGGCTGCGACGCCGCCGGCCAGGAGACCCATTGCGAGCTGTCCGCCGACGGGCGGCACTACATCCTCAACGGCGAAAAGAAGTGGGCGACCTCGGCCGCTTTGTCGAGCATGTTCACGGTCATGGCCATGCAGAAGCTCAGGGACCCCACCACCGGCAAGGAAAAGGAGGCGGTCACCGCACTCATCTGCACGCCTGAAATGCCTGGAATCGATATCTACAGCCGCAACCGCTCCAAGTGCGGCATTCGGGGAACCTGGCAGGCGCGCATCCGCTTCAAGAACGTCAAGGTGCCCAGATCGAACCTGCTGCACAAGGAAGGCAAGGGGCTCAACGTCGCCCTCACCTGCCTGAATTACGGCCGCTGCACCCTGTCGGCGGGGATGGTCGGGGCGGCGAAGGCCGCCCTGGGGCAGGCCGACAAGTGGGCCCGGTACCGCCATCAGTTCGACCGCCCGATCGGGGAATTTGAGCTGATCAAGCAGAAGCTCGCCGCCATGGCCGCCTATTGCTACGCCATGGATGCCATGCTCTACATGACCACCGGATTCGTCGATCGCAAAGACGAAGACATCATGCTGGAGACCGCATTGTGCAAGGTTTTCTGCTCGGAGATGGGCCTGCGCACCGTCGACCACACCCTGCAGATCATGGGCGGCGAAGGCTACATGACGGAGAACGAAATCGAGCGGCTCTGGCGGGATAACCGGATCAATACGATCGTCGAAGGGGCGAACGAAGTGATGCACAGCTTCGTCTTCGCCTACGGGTCCAAACAGCTCGGTGAGCACATGCTCCAAATCAAGCGCAGCCCCGTCGCTCACGCGGCGGAAGCGCTGCGGCTGGCCACCGAGCTGTACCTGGGCATTCGCCGCAAGCCGCCGGTGATCAGTCGATTGCGAGGCGAGCTTCGCTCCCACAAGCGGACGCTCGAGCGCAACATCAGAGAGTTCGGCCATCAGGTCAAAATGATGATGAAGATTCACCGAGAGCAGCTGATCACGCGGCAGACCATTCAGCAGCGGCTGAGCCTCACCGCTTCGTGGCTCCATGCCATGTCCTGCAGCCTCTCGCGTCTGGACCAATCCATTCGCGACGGCGCCAACGGAGCCGAGCTCACCGACGAGATGCGGATCGTCGATCACATCTTCGACATGGCGAACCACGAAATCGAAGCAAATCTTCGCGGCCTCCGCCGGAACACGGACCGCACCATGCTGGCCTGTGCCGAGGCCTCCGCGAACCAGATGGCATCATGGCCCGTTTCGGACTACGTTGTCCCCGAGTGGGCACCGGACGAGTCGGTCCGGGGCAGGGGCCGGAAGCCCGATCAGACGCACATTGACCAATTCGGGTCAGGATCGGCGTTTGCAGCCACCGATCTACCAACCCAAGAAGGGTGACGACACCCATCGGCGACCCGTTGGAACACCGTGAATCTCGTATTTGTTTCGACGAGCATCACATGGACACCTTCGAACAGATGATCGAACGCGGGCACGAGCGAGTCTGCATTCATCAAGACCGCCAGACGGGTCTTCGGGCAATCGTGGCCATCCACTCCACCGTCTTGGGCAACGCCCTGGGGGGCACGCGGAGATGGCACTATGCCACGGAAGCCGATGGGCTCTATGACGTGCTCCGTCTGTCCGAGGCCATGACCTACAAGGCGGCCGCCGCGGACCTGCCTATGGGCGGCGGAAAGAGCGTGATCCTGCTGCCGAGGGCCGGCCACCCCGCCACCGAGGCGGAGGCCCGAGCGATGGGGCGATTCATCGACACCTTCAACGGTGCCTACATCGCCGCCGAGGATGTCGGCACCGACACGCGATTCCTTGACTGGATGGCCGCAGAATCCAAGCATGTCTCGGGCAGCGTAGCCGCCTCCACCGGCGGTGATCCCTCCGCGCACACCGCCCGCGGGACGATCAACGCCATGCGGGCGGCCCTGAGCCACCTGGGTCTGAGCCAGGAGTTCCACCGGCTGACCATCGCCATCCAGGGCGTTGGACATGTCGGCTTCCACCTCGCCCGGATGCTCGTCGAGCAAGGCGCGACGCTGATTGTCGCCGACATCGCGCCTGAGCGTTTGCGACGCGCTGTCAATGATCTCGGCGCGACGCCGGTTTCGCCGGAGGAGATTCTCAGCGTCAAGTGCGACATCCTCGCCCCCTGCGCCCTGGGCGGGGTGATCGACGCGAACACGGCCCACCGGCTCCGGTGCCGCATCATCGCCGGTGCCGCCAACAACATCCTCGACGATCCCGACGAGGATGCGGTGGTCCTGAAAAACCTCGGCATTCTCTACGCGCCCGCCCACATCGCCAACGCCGGCGGCCTGATCCACCTTTCCGGGATCTATCTGGGTATGAGCGCCCAGGAGCGCAACCTGAAGATCGCCAACATCGAGACGACCATGTCCCAGGTGCTGCAAGACGCGGAGTCCATGCCCTCCACGTACGCCGCCGCCATCGCTCTTGCCGAACGCCGCATCAAGGCCGGATCACGAGCGCCCAAGGAGCGGGTGCATGCCGGCTAAGATTGTCTTCCACGCCAAGATCGAGTCCGTCTCGATCCTTGATGAGCAGGGCAATTTCGACGCCAAGCTCGGCAAGGATGTCATTCCAGACACCGATGTGGTCAGGCTCTACGAGCACATGACCATCTGCCGGCAGTTTGACGAGGTCGCCTTCAAGCTCCAACGCTCAGGCCGAATGGGGACCTATCCGGAGAACCGGGGCCAGGAGGCGGTCTCGCTGGGTGCGGTGTATGCGCTGCACCCCGATGACTGGCTCGTGCCCTGCTACCGCGAGAATTGCGGGCTCTTCTGGCGGGGCCTTCCCATGGAGTACATCCTGCTGCACTGGATGGGCGATGAGCGGGGCAACGAGATCCCCCGCGACTTGTACATGACACCGCAGGCCATCCCCATCGGGACCCAGATGCTCCACGCCGTAGGGCTCGCGTGGGCCGGCAAGTACCGCAAGAAGGACTCGATCGCGTGTGCCTTCTTCGGCGACGGCGCCACGTCCGAGGGCGACTGTCACGAGGCGCTCAATTTCGCCGCCAACCTCGACCTGCCCGTTGTCTTCGTCTGCCAGAACAACGGATGGGCCATATCGGTGCCCACGAAGATGCAGTGCTCGGCCCCCACCCTCGCACAGCGCGGCCTCGCCTACGGGATGGAGTGCGTGCAGTGCGATGGCAACGACATCTTCGCGATGGCGAAGGTGGTCGGTGAGGCGGCCGAGCGGGCCCGCCGAGACCACCGGCCGACGTTCATCGAGGCCTTGACGTACCGTCTCGGCGACCACACCACCGCCGACGACGCTCGCCGCTACCGCGACGAGGCCGAGCTCAAGAAATGGCTGAAGCGGGATCCGCTGATCCGGATCCGCACATACCTTCAGCAGCGAAAGCTCTTTGACGACTCCAGGGAAAAAGCGCTTCAGGCCCGCGCCCGGGAGGAGGTCGCCGCCGCCGTCAAACGCGCCGAGGAGATCGCCGCCCCGACCTCGAGCGACATGTTCGACTGGCTCTACGCCGAGATGCCCGGCGAGCTGGCCACCCAGCGTGCCACGCTGCGCACCTCCGGCCTCGGCCAGGACCCCTCGCAGCTCCAAGAGCAAAGCCCCGCTCCATCGCGCAACCCCTGACCCGTGTGACCCATGGCCAACCTGACCCTTGTCCAAGCAATCAACCTCGCTCTGATCCAGGAAATGGAGAAGGACGACTCTGTCATCATTCTGGGTCAGGACGTCGGCGTAAACGGTGGCGTCTTCCGTGTCACCGAGGGTCTCTTTAAACGCTTCGGCCCCGAGCGGGTGGTGGACACGCCGCTTGCGGAATCGGGGATCATCGGCACCTCCATCGGGCTTGCGATGGCGGGTCTGCGGCCCGTCCCCGAGATCCAGTTTGAGGGGTTCCTCGCCCCCGCCTACGACCAGCTGTGCACCCACGCCGCACGCATGCGTACCCGCACCCGCTCGATGTTCACCGTGCCCATCACCTGCCGGGTCCCCGTGGGCGGAGGCATCCATGCCCCGGAGCTCCACAGTGACAGCCCGGAGGCGATCTACGCCCACCAGCCCGGGTTAAAGGTCGTGATGCCGGCCTCGCCCTACGACGCCAAGGGCCTGCTGATCTCGGCGATCCGAGATCCCGACCCCGTCATCTTCTTCGAGCCAAAGCGTCTGTATCGCGCGTTTCGGGAGGAAGTTCCCGAGGACGAGTACACGGTCGAGATTGGAAAGGCCCGCATCGTGGTCGAGGGCAACGACGTCACACTGATCTCCTGGGGCGCTCCCGTGGTCCAGTGCATGAACGCGATCGACAGCTCCCATCACTCGATCGAGCTGATCGATCTCCGATCCATCTGCCCGCTGGACACAGAGACGATTGTCGAGTCCGTCAGGAAGACCGGACGAGCGGTGATCGTCCACGAGGCTCCCCGCAACTGCGGGCTGGGGGCGGAGATCGCCAGCCGCATCATGGAGCATTGCTTCCTGTACCTGGAAGCCCCGATCCAGCGCGTGACCGGCTTCGACACCGTCATGCCCTATTACAAGCTCGAGCAGGAGTACCTCCCCGAAGCCCATCGCATTTCCGCGGCCCTGGAAGAAGTCATCGCGTATGGAACGGCAACAGGCTTGGGCTCGGCAGGTTAATTGGCACAGGGCGACACGACAGATGACAACCAAGCAACCAAAGGACAAGTCCAACTTCATCCTGCCGGATCTCGGTGAGGGTATTCACGAAGCGGAGCTGGTCCGCTGGAAGGTCAGCCCCGGCGATCTTGTCCAGGAACACCAGACCCTTGCCGAGATGGAGACCGACAAGGCCCTGGTCGAGGTGCCCAGCCCGTGGGCGGGCCGCGTCAAGGAATTGCACGGCCAGCCCGGCCAAATCATCACGGTGGGGAGCGTGCTGGTGAGCTACGAGATCGCCGACGCCGGCAGTGGGCAGCCGCCCGAGCCTGCCACAGCCCTGGAGACCGCCGACGCCGGCACCGTGGTCGGCTCCGTCAAGGAAGGGCTGAGGGTCTCCGATCGCTTCAAACGCGGGGAAGGCGGGGAGCAGACCGCCGTGGTCCCGGCCAAGGCACTGGCAACGCCTGCCGTTCGGCGGATCGCTCGCGAGCTGGGAATCGACATCAACCTGGTGCCGGGCACCGGTCGCGGGAACCGGGTCACCGCCGGCGACATCTACGCCTTCTCGGGCCGGTCACCAACCACCACGGCGGTCGGTGAGCCCCAACCCGAGACCGCCCCGGCGACTGCCGACGGCGCCGCCAGGAGCATCCCGTTTCGGGGGATCCGGCGAAAGATCGCCGAGGCGCTGGACCACTCCATCAAGACCGCGGTCCACTTCACCGTCACCGACGAAGCGGACGTGACACGGCTGGATCAGAAGCGCAAGGAGTACGCCGCGGTGCTCGGCAGGAAGCTCAGTTTCCTTCCCTTCGTCATGACCGCGGTATGCCGCGCTCTTAAGGAGCACCCGATGGTCAACGCCAACGTCGATGACGCCAAGCAGGAGATCCTCATCAGGGAGGTGATCAACCTCGGCTGCGCGGTCGACACCGAGCACGGGCTGATGGTGCCGGTCATCTTCGGCGCGGACAAGTACAGTATCGTTGGGCTCGACGACGCCGTTGCCGATCTGGCCGAACGCTGCCGCAACCGCACCATCGGCCGCGAAGAGCTGATGGGGGGAACGTTTTCAATCAGCAACGTCGGCAGCTTCGGCGGAATGTTCGCCACTCCCATCATCAACTACCCGGAGGTCGCCATTCTCGCCGTCGGGCGGGTCAAGGAGCAGGTGCTCGTCAGCGAAGGCAAGTTCTACGCCGGCAAGGTCATGCCTCTGAGCCTCAGCTGCGACCACCGCGTCGTCGACGGGGCAAAGGGCACGCGGTTCCTCACAAGCGTTGTGCAGCACCTTGAGCAACCCGAGACGCTCGTGGAGAGCCCCGCCTGAGACGGTCGCGACCTCCATCCGAGTCCGTGGTGTACTCGATTGGGTGACAGCGCCCCCGACCGATGACCTCATCCTCCAGACCAACCCTCACCACGCTTGCCGATTCCCTTCAGCGTCGCCTGGAGGCGCGGACAGCAGCGGTGGCCGTGGTCGGTCTGGGGTACGTGGGGCTTCCCCTGGTGCGGGCGTTGCATCAGGCCGGCTACCGGGTCATCGGCTACGACACCGACGCCACCAAGATCAACATGCTCAAACGGGGTGAAAGCTACCTGGAGCACCTCGGCGGCGATCTGGCGGCGAGCCTCGCCGCGTCGAAGCGGTTCGAGGCGACGGCGACGGCCCAGCGGCTGGCCGACGCGGATGTGATCGTGCTCTGCGTCCCCACCCCGCTGGGGCCGCACCGCGAGCCCGACCTCAGCTATGTGCTGGACAGCACCAGGATGGTCGCCACCGTGTTGCGGAAGGGCCAGCTCGTGATCCTGGAGTCCACGACCTATCCAGGTACCACCCGGGACGAGGTGCTCCCGATCCTCCGAAGCACCGGTCTGAAATGCGGTGAGGACTTCTTCCTGGCCTACAGCCCCGAGCGGGCGGACCCCGGTCGCCCCGACCACTCCATCAGCTCGATCCCCAAGCTCGTCGGTGGGGTCGACGATGCGAGCACGGATCTGGCCGTGGCCCTCTACCGACAGCTGGCCAGCCGGGTTCACCGCGTCCATTCCGCCGAGGTGGCGGAAGCAGCGAAGCTCTTGGAGAACATCTACCGAGCGGTCAACATTGCGATGGTCAACGAGATGAAGATGCTGCTGGCGGACATGTCGATCGACGTCTGGGAGGTAATCGAGGCGGCCTCCACCAAGCCTTTTGGGTTTCAGCCCTTCTTTCCCGGGCCGGGTCTCGGCGGCCACTGCATCCCCATCGACCCCTTCTACCTGGCCTGGAAGGCCAAGGCGATCGGCCGCTCGACGAAGTTCATCGAGCTCGCCGGCGAGATCAACGCCCAGATGCCGGCCTACGTGGTCTCCCAGCTGATCTGGGCCCTCAATGCCCGCAGCCTCGCCCTGCGGGGATCGACCATTCTCCTGATCGGGATCGCCTACAAGCCGAACATCGACGACATCCGCGAGAGCCCCGCCGCCACCATCATCGAGCGGCTGTGGTCGGGCGGAGCACGCGTCTCCTACCACGACCCCCACGTGCCCAGCTTTCCGCCAATGCGCGATCACCAGATCGATCTGGCCTCGGTCGAGCTCACCGAGCAGACCATCCGCGCCCACGACTGCGTCCTGATCGTCACCGACCACGACGCGATCGACTACGAGCTGCTCGGCCGGACCGCGAGCCTCATCGTCGACACCCGCAATGCCATGGCCCGGGTGAAGAACCCGGCGGCGACCATCGTCAAGGCGTAGAACTGTTTCGAGCGCTCCGTAGCGGCCTCCGGCCGCACACTCGCTCTGGTACGGCCCGCCGAATTCGATCCGGCGGGCCTGATCGGTTGCT
>JADFKZ010000190.1 GCA_022564665.1 Planctomycetota bacterium
GCGGCTGAGCCTTCGGGGCTGCGCCCTTTGGGCTCCGCCCCTCGGGATGCCCGGCATCCTGCCGGGGTTGACCGCCGCTTGGCGTCCTGCCGGGCGCGGCTGGGGCAACGCCGCGTCGATTCCGTTTCGTCACTTCGTCACTTCCGTCACCCCACTACTTTCTTGTTCCATTTCTTCGGCAAACTCTTGAACAATTCTGCACGCCTGTCTCAATGTCTCGTCACCCGAGGCGAGCTCGACCGCCCGCTTTGCCTTGCCAAGAAGCTTTCGCCGGGCATGAGCCGTGGTTGCATCCCGGAGGTTGTCGTAGACGTCGGCCAGCTTGATGAGACGGGCCTGCCAGGGACCCGCGGCCAGCCGCCGGTCGTAGTCGGCCTCGCGGTCACACTCGATCATCCGGGCGTCCTTGCTCAGGCACGCCACCAGATCCGCGACATCGCGGCCGAACCGCTCGAGCAGGTCGTCATAGTCCGCGGGAGTGTCCTCGATGACATCGTGCAGCACGGCCGCCGCGAGAACGGTCTCGTCGGTAGCCCCCAAGCGTGCCGCCACCGTCAGGGCCACCCGGGCGGGGTGGCAGAAGTATGGCGTACGTCCGTCGTTGCGGTATTGGTTTGCGTGAAGACGGGCGGCGTAGGCGGCCGCATCGTGGAAGACCGAGGAAGTGGACATCGCAGGAAAACTACCCACGTCTCTCAAGTAAGACCACCGCATGCACTTCCACGGCGCGGCCCTCACCGACGGCGTCGACCTCTTCGTGGGTCTTGCCCTTGATGTTGATCCGTCCGCGATCACACTCCAGATGGCGGGCGAGGTTCCCGATCATCTCCTGCTTGGCCGGCGCGATCCGCGGTTTCTCGCAGATGACGGTGACGTCGAGATTTCCCACGACGTATCCCGTGCCGAGCATCCGCTTGGCTGCGGCCCCGACGAACCGCGCCGAGTCGGCGGACTCGTTGCGGGGGTCGGTGTCGGGGAACAGCTCGCCGATATCAGCGATCCCCAGGGCTCCGAGCACGGCGTCAGCGGCGGCGTGGTAGACGGCGTCGCCGTCGGAGTGGCCGACAGGGCCGCGAGGGTGTTCGAACCGCACCCCCGCGAGGATGAATGGACGTCCGCGACCCTCGGGGGAGACGGGCTCGAGACGGTGCAGGTCGTACCCGTGGCCGATGCGAAGCGGCGGCTCGGGGCTCGAGGTCATGAGCACACTGTACCCCGAGGCGACGAGATGTGGAGGCGGCGTGGGCCGGTCGATGGCCAAGGCTATCGGACATTGCCCCCCCGGGCGTTGGGTGAGTATTCTTCCCCGCCGAAGGCTCTCGCCGACAGTAGAAGCTGACGAGTCTGTTGTGAGGTACGGTGATGTCGAAGTTGTCAAGAGGCAGGTGCGTGACCGCAGGATGCTGGGTGGCGATGACGCTGGCCGGTTGTCACTTGCCAGGCGGTGGCCTCCTCTCCCGCACCGGAAGCTCGATGACCTATTACTCCACCGAGTTCCAGCCGACGACGATCACGCTTGTCGACACCCGGACGGAGGAGCCCTTTTTCTCGATCGAGATCCCCGTCGGCAAGCAGCTGACCTTGCAATTCGACGAGGGCAGGGGTCATGATCCCCTGACCACGCCCGACCTGATGCGGTACAGCTTCTTCGAGATCGGGACCACGGTTGGCCGACTCCGGGAAGCTCTTTCGGTACCCAACGCGTTCTCCCGGCGGCTCGACGTGAGCTATCGAGAAGCACCGGAGCGCCCGCCTCCGCGGCCGGGCAAGGAGGTGCGAGTCGAAGATCTTGCCGACGTCGGGCCCTTTGGCGCCGAGCGCTCCAAGACGATCTACGACGATTAGCGCCACCTCGCCGCGATTCGCATCCAGCGCCCAGCGCCTGGAGGCCTGAGGGCCTACGATAGCAAAGCATGGTGTGGCCGCCGCGCCAACGTCCCAGACACACCCATCCTCCACGACGAGAATCGCAATGAGCACGTTAGAGGAACCCACGCTCACGCCGGCCGATCGAGACACGGTTGATCCTCACATCGTGACCATCTCGGGCTACGTTGCAGATGAGTGCTACGGGCCCGAGTCCGTTCAGACGACGTCTCCAGATGCCCCTCCGCGGCCCCAGGATCGCATCGGGCGCCCCGGCGAGTTCCCTTACACCCGCGGGATCCACAAGACGATGTACCGCGGCCGACTGTGGACGATGCGGCAGTTTGCCGGTTTCGGCTCCGCCGACGACACCAACGCTCGCTTCAAGTACCTCCTGGAGAACGCCGCGGGCACGGCGGCCGAGACGGGTCTGTCCACCGCCTTTGATCTGCCCACGCTCATGGGCCGCGACAGTGACGATCCGCTGTCGGTGGGCGAGGTTGGCCGGTGCGGAGTGGCCATCGACACCATCGATGACATGCACCGGCTCTACGCCGACATCCCCATTGACAAGGTGACGGTGAGCCAGACCATCAACGGGCCCGCCGCGGTCATCTGGGGGATGTACCTGGCCATGGCCACACAGCGCGGAATCGACTGGGCCAGCCTCGGCGGCACGCTTCAGAATGACATCCTCAAGGAATTTCACAGCCAGAACGAGTTCATCTTTCCGCCCGAGCAGTCGCTCAAGCTGGTCGTGGACACGATCGAGTTCGGCACCCTTCACACGCCCAAGTGGAACACCGTCTCCATCAGCGGCTACCACATCCGCGAGGCAGGCTCCACCGCCGTCCAGGAGCTGGCATTCACCCTTCGGGACGGGATGGAGTACGTCGAGGCCGCCTGCAGGCGGGGCTTGGCCGTCGATGACTTTGCCGGGCGGCTGAGCTTCTTCTTCAACAGCCACAACGAGTTCTTCGAGGAAATCTGCAAGCTGCGTGCGGCGCGGCGGATCTGGGCGAACGTGATGCGCGATCGCTACGGCGCCCGGAACCCCCGCTCCCGGCTCCTGCGGACGCACGTCCAGACGGCGGGTTGCGCTCTCACCGAGCAGCAGCCGCTGAACAACGTGATCCGCGTGGCCTACCAGGCCCTGGCGGGGGTGCTGGGAGGGTGCCAGAGTCTTCACACCAACTCGATGGACGAGACCCTGGGCCTGCCCACCGAGACCGCGGTGCGTGTGGCCCTGCGTACCCAGCAGATCCTCGCTCACGAAACAGGCGTCCACCGGACCGTCGATCCGCTCGGCGGGAGCTGGTACGTCGAGGCGCTGACCGATCGCATGGAGACCGACGCCGCGGATATCATCAAGCAGATCGACGGGATGGGCGGGGTGATCCAGGGAATCCACGACGGGTATTTCCGCCGCGCAATCGCCGAGGCGAGCTATCGCTTTGGCCAAGAGATGGAGTCGGGTGACCGGCTGATCGTTGGGGTCAACGCCTACCGCGAAGGCAATGATGAGCGGTCCGTCGAAATCCTTCAGATCCCGCACACGGTCGAGACCGAGCAATGCGATCAGCTCGCACGGTTCAGGAAGGAGCGGGATGCTGACGCCGCCGCCATGGCGCTGGACGCCATCCGCAAGGCCGCGCGGGACGATGAGAACGTCATGAGGGTCCTGGTCGACGGCGCGATCGCCAGAGCGACACTGGGCGAGATGGTCGGGGCGCTGGCCGATGTCTACGGCCGGTATACCGGCGGGCCGGAGTGGTAATCACCACTTCCCATGAAAGCCTGCGTGCTTCATCAGGCGGCGCCGATTGCTGATCGGCCGCTGGTCTGGGGTGATGTCCCCACGCCGGTGCCGGGCCCGGGGGAGCTTCTGATCAGGGTCCACGCCTGCGGCGTGTGCAGAACCGACCTGCACGTCGTCGAGGGTGAGCTGAGCGGAGGCAGGCTGCCGGTCATTCCCGGCCACCAAATCGTCGGCACGGTCCAGCAGGTCGGGCCCGACGTTGAGGGCCTCAGCGCCGGGGCCCGCGTCGGGGTGGCGTGGCTCGGCGGGACCTGCGGCTCGTGCCGGTACTGTCGCCGGGGAAGCGAGAACCTCTGCGAGAAGGCGGTTTTCACCGGCTACACGCGTGACGGGGGATACGCCGAGTACGCCGTCGCCCGCGCGGAGTTTGTCTACCCGTTGCCGGAGACGATCTCGGACGACCAGGCGGCGCCGCTGCTGTGCGCCGGCATCATCGGCTACCGCTGTCTGCGCCAATGCGGGATCGACAACTGGCCCGATGCCCGGCTTGGTCTCTACGGCTTTGGCGCCGCCGGCCAC
>JADFKZ010000191.1 GCA_022564665.1 Planctomycetota bacterium
GAGCGGTCGATGGAGGCCCCGGTCCTGCTGGTGTCCGCAGCGGAATATGACCTCCAGAGCGGGTCGCTCATCAGGTGCGCGCGGCGGACCCCGATCGCGATTCTGAGGATTCTGGACGAACGGCTGCTCGATTTGCCCCCGCCTCTGTAGCTGGATCTCCCCCCGGGTTGGCGTGGACCGTTGCTTGGAAGGGCTGAGAGGCCCGGCGGGCCGGTCTGTGTGATGATTCAGCAGGGCAACCATTAGGTACACGAGGTGAAACATGGGCATTCCCGTTGTCTCAGCGGTGATGCGCGCGGTGTTCGGGACCCGCAATGAGCGCATGGTCAAGCGCTATCTGCGTGTCGTGGACGAGGTCAACTCCTATGAGGAGGAGATCCGCCGGCTTTCTGATCAGGAGCTCCGAGACCGAACCCAGCCGATGCGGAAGCGGCTTGGCAAGGGAACGAACCCCACCGACATCCTGCCGGAGGCATTCGCAGTCGCTCGGGAGGTGATGGACCGCAACGTCGGCATGCGCAACATCTTCAACCCGCAGCATGGCTTTGACCCCTCGGTGTTCCCCGACGACGCCCGCCGGCTCTACCGGCAGGTCGCCGACGAGATCAAACAGACCGAGCCGGCGGAGCCGACCGGAACCTTCCTGGGCTCCAGGGAGCCTGTTCCCGCCTGGCTCTTCGTCGACATTCCCGTCGCGCTCTTTGAGGCCGTGCGGGTGCTCTACCCCGAGTCGAAGCCGCCGTTTCGCGCCAGGCCCTTCGATGTGCAGATCATCGGGGCGGTGGTGCTCTACGAGGGCAGGATCGCGGAAATGAAGACCGGCGAGGGCAAGACGATCGTGGCACCGCTGGCGTGCTATCTGGCGGCGCTTGTAGGCAAGCAGGTGCACGTGGTGACCGTCAACGATTACCTCGTGCAGCGCGACCGCGACTGGACATTTCCATTCTTCCGGGCACTTGACCTCACCGTCGGTGCGATCCACCCGCAGCATATGCAGAGCCACGAGCTCAAGGCCCAGGCATACACGTGTGACGTGCTCTACGGAACGACGAGCGAGTTCGGCTTCGACTATCTGCGCGACAACATGAAGCTCAGCGTCCAGGAGCAGGTGCAGCGGCAGCGCGAGTTCGCGATCGTCGATGAGGTGGACTCGATCCTCATCGATGAGGCGAGGACGCCGTTGATCATCTCCGGCCCGGCCCACGAGCACACCCCGCGGTACCAGCTTGCCGACAAGCTCGCCCGCGATCTCGTCAAAAAGCAGAAAGAATGGAGCACGGCCGACCAGAAGGTTCAGTCGTGCCTGGTCGAGACCTCCGGTCTTGAGGGTGACATCCGCAACGCCCGGGACAAGTCGAAGATCCCGGCGCTGAAGGAAAGGATGGAGAAGGCCAGGGCGCGGCTGCCGGACCTCGAGGCCCAGCGCGACAGGCGCGTTCAGTATTACGAGGTTGAGCTGGACAAGAAGAAGGCCACGCTCACACACGATGGGATCGCCGACGCACAGCAGATCGCCGGGCTGGGATCCTTCTACGTCGGCGACAACATCGACATTCCGCACCTGCTTGAGCAGTCGATCCGCGCCCACACCGTCTACCAGCGCGACCGAGACTATGTGGTGGCGCCGGACGATCAGGGGCAGTCCAGCGTGATCATCGTCGACCAGAACACCGGCCGCAAGATGATCGGGCGGCAGTGGTCCGATGGCCTGCACCAGGCGGTGGAGGCCAAGGAAAGCGTTCCCATCAAACAGGAAACGCAGACGATGGCCACCATTACCATCCAGAACTTCTTCAAGCTATACGACCGCCTGGCTGGGATGACCGGGACTGCCGACACGGAGGCGACCGAGTTCTACGAGATCTACAAGCTTGACGTGATCGTCATTCCCACCAACGTGCCGGTCATTCGAGTCGACCACGAAGACGTCGTCTTCCTGTCGGTCAAAGACAAGTGGGAGGCGATCGTCGATGAGATCAAGGCCTTTCATGATGTGGGCCGCCCGATCCTGGTCGGGACCACGAGCGTGGAGAAATCGGAAAAGCTCAGCGAGATGCTGACGCGAAAGTACAGCATCCAGCACGAGGTGCTCAACGCCAAGCATCATGAGCGGGAAGCGGAGTTCATCGCCCACGCCGGTGAGCTGGGCGCGGTGATGATCGCGACCAACATGGCCGGCCGAGGCACGGATATCGTGCTGGGGAGTTTTTCGCCACAGCAGCTGATTGATCACTTGAAACGGCGCAGCATCTGCCCCAAGAGCGTGACGCCGGAGATGACCGAGGACCAGATCGTGGCTGCGGTCTATCGCCACATCGCACCGAAGCAGTTGGACCTGAAGAACGCTGAAGTCGAGTCGATGTCGGATGATGAGATCCGCATGGCGCTTCTTCGCCGGTGGGTGGTTGATCTGTGCTGGGTGAGCGAGTCCAATGCGGCGTCGAAGTCGGCTGCGGAGCTCCTCAAGGAGCTCGACAAGTCCGGGGGATCCCTTCTGCACAGGTTGCGTCTGTTCAGGGACATCGGGGATCTCGGGGGGCTCCACGTCATTGCCACCGAGCGACACGAGGCCCGCCGCATCGACAACCAGCTTCGAGGCCGGGGGGGGCGCCAGGGTGACAAGGGCTCCAGCCGGGTTTTCCTGAGCCTTGAGGATGACCTGATGAAGATGTTCGCCGGACCGACCACGCTCAAGGTGCTCAGCAAGCTCGGCATGAAGGAGGGGGACGCCATCGAGCACCCGATGCTTACGAAGTCGGTCGTGCGCGCCCAGCGCAAGGTCGAGGAGCGGAATTTCCTGGTCCGCAAGAACATCCTGGAGTATGACGAGCCCATGGATGTTCAGCGCGGCATCTTTTACTCGATGCGTCAGGACGTGCTCGAGGGCCGCAATGTCAAGGAGCTGATCTTCCAGCACATTGACGACGCGGTGACTGACGCGGTGTATATGTACCTGGACAGGAACTATGTGGCCAACTGCGTGGCCGAATGGGTTCGCGAGAACCTCAACGTATCCATCGACCCCGAGCGGATCCGCAGCAAGGATCGCGAGGATCTGCACCGCCTCATCAGGATCGATGCAAAGCAGGAGTCGGCCAACGTTATCCGGGTCACGATCGGCGAGTACATGCCCCAGGAAATCGATCGGGAGCAGTGGGATCTACGGGGTCTGGCCGACTGGGGCAAGACCCTCTTCGGCGCCCGACTGAAGACCTCCAGATTGCGGGATATGACCCACGACGACATTGTCGCCGAGCTGGAGGCCGCCGCGGAGAAGCGCATCGAGGAGGCTGACCTGACGCCGCTCGATCAGTTCCTGGTGCCCGACTACGGCGAAAAGGAGCTTGCCAGCTGGGCCAAGAGCAGGTTCTCCGGGGAGCTCAAGGCCGAGGACTATGCCGGGATCGAGGACCTCGAGAGCGTGGTCGTGAAGGTCATGTCCCATGCTCGGGAGGCGTATCGCCGCCGGGAGATCACCTACCCGATCGATTTCGCCATCGATATGACATCGGTGGCCATGCCGCAGGACGCCCAGCGCGCGCTCGAGCGGTTTTGCGGATGGGTGAAGGCCAAGTACGAACTGGATTGGAATCCGCAGTCGCTGCCATCGACCGATCCACACCAGCTGCGGGGGCTGCTGATCGCCGAGGCCGAGAAGTGGGATGAGCAGCGGATTGCCGAGCGGGCCCAACGCATCGTGGCCGCTGGGAGCAGCCCCCAAGAGCTCGAGAAATGGTTCCAAACCAACTGCAACGCGGTCATGTCCGATGAGGAAAAGGCACGGGCGGTCGAGGATCCCACCAGCGTTGCCCAGGAGAAGATCGCCGCGATCCTGCGGGGCGAGCTCACCCAGTTCGAGAGATGGGTGCTCCTGCAGATCGTCGATCACGCGTGGAAGGACCATCTCCACTCGATGGACCAGATCAAGGAGTCAATCGGTTTCCGCTCCTTCAGCCAGCGGGACCCGCGGATCGAGTTCAAACGCGAGGCCGGCCGGCTCTTTGACGAAATGCAGCAGATGATCCGCGACAAGGTGACGGACCTGATCTTCAAGGCCCGGCTCACTCCGCAGGCGCCGCCTCCGCCGTCCGATGGAGAGGCGAGGCCTGTGCGGCCGGGGCCTACAGGGCCGGTTGCACGGGCCGCCCAGCCGGCGATCGCTGCGGCGGCCGCAGCCTTGACCGCCTTCGGGACCG
>JADFKZ010000074.1 GCA_022564665.1 Planctomycetota bacterium
ACAAAGCTGAACGACCCGGGTGCGGATGCGCTCCCTCACGTCTTGCGCGGCGGCATCGCTCATCTTCGCCACCGCAGTAAAATAGCTGACCGTGTAGGGCACGAAATCTGCAGATAGCTCCTTGTCGAGCAAGGGGGCCACTCCCAGCACCTCACCCTTGAGCTCCCTCAAAGTCTCCTCCGGCAGAACGTGCATGTACGAGAGGAGCGCACTGGCCTCTCCTCGCTCGAAGGCTTTACCGAGGCCGGGATGCGTCAAGGCCTGTTTCAGGGTCGCCTCGAGATCAAGGACGCGGTAACGGGAGTTGAGCTGAAAGAGTGCCACCGCGGCGACCGCGCCGTCGGCTCCGTCGTCCTTGGCGAGCTCTTGTAACCGGCGAACCGCCGGACGAGCATAGGCGTCGAGGTCCCAGATGAGCGGGACGAGCAAGGCGAGTTGCCGCGCCGTGAGCTCATCCACGTCGGTATCGGCGAGAGTCCTCTCCAGAAACGCGAAGTACTCCTCCCAGACGACGTCCTGGCCCTGGCGCTCGGCGAGCCACCGCTCTCGCGCCTCGACTTTGGCCTGAATCGTCTCGTCAGAGGGAGGACCGGCTTCCGCCACACTTCGCCCCTGCATCATCAAGAAGAGCCAGGGCAGAACGGAGATGACAGTCAAACGGCCCGCTCTCATGATGCGTCCTCCACATGAGTTCGATGCCATGCCCGTGGGTGCTCCGCGGCCAAGCGTGTCCCCCAACTCGCCCTTGATCAGCTGCTTGAGCTGCGCAGCATCAGGACCACCATTGCGGATCGTCATGAGAATGTCGCCAGCGGTAATGAGGCCAGGACTGACGGGATCGGGCATGGGAGACGGTGAGGCGGGAGGTCCGCCGACGAGAAGACATTCTACCGAGCTGACGTAGTCGGCCGCGCAGCGGGCGACCCGGCAGCTGCAGCGAGTAGTCATGTGCCGTTGGGGCGACTGTCGACAGCAGCGCGAATCCGACGTTGAATCAGCCGCTCGAGGTATATAGCGCTAAGCACTCCGCCAAAGGCGGCACCGGCGCCACCCCCGATCATTCCGCCCAAGCCCGCTCCCCAGCCACCGAGGCACGTGCCGCCCACGGTTGAAATAAGAATGACGAGCATGTGCTCTTGGCGAATCTTATAATTGTCAACCATTGCATCAGACCCTCGGCCAGCTTTGGGGTCACAGCTTGAAAACTGAATAGTGGGCGCCTGATCGGTCGCTTTCTTGAGCGTTCCGTAGCGGCCTCGCGGCCTCGCGGCGTCCTTGCCGCTCTTGTTTGGCAGCCATCCGGGCTGCGGGCCGCACACTCGCTCCGGCGGCTACGCGGCCAATCAAAAAGGCCGCGACGCTTCGATGCAACCAACGGGTTAACGAGTGACGTAGGGGCAGATTGTGACCGAACGGGGTCAGTGGCGTTTTCATCAATTCGGCGCGTCGTCGCCGCCCGCCCGATACCGTTGAAGCTTCTCGTCGATTTCTCGTGCCAGGTCGGGTGCGTTTACCTGTTGGGCCAGGTCGCGCGCCTCGGTGGCGGTGGCGATGGCCTGATTGGTGTGCCCGGCGGCGAAGTACGCCTCGGCGAGGACGTCCAGGAGGCTCGGGTAGCGCCGGTCCGTGGCCTCGTTGGCGGTCTCGGCAATCTCCACAGCGCGAGCGAGATCGCGATGAGCGGGGTCGGGGCAGGTGGCCAGGAAACGGGCCAGGGCGATCGCGGCCTGGATCTGCTCCAGGGGCGTGCGTGCGCCGCGCGCCGCCGCTTCGTAGTAGCGGCGGGCCGCCGCGAGGTCGCCGCGCTGCTCGGACAGCTGCGCTGTCGCCAGCAGGGCCCCGAAGTGCCGCGGCTCCAGCGACAGCACCGCGCCCAGCTCCTTGAGCGCCTCGTCGACGCGCCCCTGTTCTGCCAGCAGGCTGGCCAGCGCGCTGCGTGCCAGCACCGACTGCGGGTCGACGCCTGCGGCGCGGCGGTAGGCCGCCTCGGCCTGTGCTCGCTCGTCCCGCAGCAGATGAAGACGGCCGAGCTTGACCAGCTCGGTCGCTTCGCGGCGCGGCCAGCGGGCCTGGCCGGCGCGGCGCTGCTCCAGGAGACGGACCGCCCTGGACTGGTGATCGAACGCCTCGTCGTAGCGGCCCTCGATGCGCAGGGCCTCCGAGAGCGTGCCGATCACCTGGGGGTCGTCCGGCTTCAGCCCAACAGCCCGCTGGGCGTGGTCCCGCGCCTCGGCCAGTACGCGCTGCCACTCCTGGGGCTTGGCACGCTGGTTGATCTCAGCCAGCTGGTTCAGTCGGATCACGGCCAGGTGGGTATGCGGCATCCAGGAGTCGGGGTTTTTTGCCAGCGTGTCCATCCAGAGGGTCTCGGCGTCGCGGTAGGTCTTCGCCTGGAAGTGCGCCAGGCCCCCAAGCGCGACAAGCACCACGGCCCCGAGACCGATCCGCAGGGGCCTGTGTCGGGGCAGGAGCCACGCGGCGCCGGACACGACCAGGGCGATGATTCCCAGGCTGGCCAGGTACTGGAAGTGATCGGCGACGAACGAGAAACGATGGGGGTAGACGTTGATGAAGCCCAGCGCCGGCAAGACCGTGCCCGCGTAAAAGGCCAGGGCGAGCAGTGGTCCGCGCCGGCCGCGCACCCACACCCCCACGGCCACCGCGGCCACCGCGAGCACGATCGCCGGCCGCCACCACGCGACGAGATCCCCCGCGTCAATCGTCCAACGGGGGTAGACGAACATGAGGGAGTGGGGCCACAGGAGCTTGGCGGGGTAAAACAGCAGCGCCCGCGCCGCGATGAGCACGCGATCGAGGAACCCGTGGTCCCACTCCGGCCCGTGGGCGCCGACGTTCAGCCGCTCCACGAGGATCGTGTTCGCCGCGGCCAGCACACCGATGGCGCACATTGGTGCTAGCAGTCGGACCCGCCGCCACGTCAGCGGGCGCCGCAGGTAGAGCATGACGAGGATCAACGCCGCGGGCAGGGAGCAGGTGACGCTCTTGGACAACAGTGCGGCGACGTACAGCCCCAGTGCGGCGCCGTACCAGCCCCAGCCATCACCGGCGTTGGGCCTGCCCGCCCGGCCCTGCTCGTCGAAACGGAGGTATGCCAGCAACGCCGACAGGTAAAAGCAGCCCGACAGGACGTTCTTGCGCTCCGTGATCCAGGCCACCGATTCCACATGAACCGGGTGGACGGCGAAGACGGCCCCGATCAGCCACGCCCCGGGGAGGCCGAGGCGCCGCGTCAGCCTCCACACCAGCAGGGCGTTGACCGCGTGCAGCAGGATGTTCAGAAGGTGAGAGCCCACCGGCTCCAGCCCCCAGAGGGCGTACTCGATCCAGAAGCTGGTGAAGACCAGCGGGTAGTACTGCGGCGTGTAGCCCGGGACCCAGATGCGGGTCAGCCCGTCGGGGGCCTGCACGTGCGGGTTCGCGGTCAGGTACGAGTCGTCGTCCCAGATGTAGCCTGCCTGAAGCGCCGGCAGGTAGGCGACGAGGGCCAGCGCCACGATGGCCACGGTGGCCGCCATCGTGCGGACTTTCGCAAATCGCGGGACAACCCCCTCGTTTCGTTGAATCGTCACACAGTCACTCGCTTCACGTCACTCCTTTGTACTCGTGCGGAGGTCGCTCGCCCCTCAGCGCCGCGATCACGTTGGCCACCGAGATCGCCGTCATCCATGCCCGGTCCTCGTCGGTGGCGCTGGCCCAATGCGGAAGGAGAAACGCGTTGTCCAGCCCGATCAGTTCGGGGTGGATCTCAGGCTCGTTCTCGTAGACATCGAGACCCGCGGCGAAGATGGTTCCCGCCCGCAGCGCCCGGGCGAGCGCCGCCTCGTCAACGACTGGTCCCCGGGAGGTGTTGACCAGGACCGCCGTTGGCTTCATCAGGGCCAGCCGCTCGGCGTTGATCAGATGTCGCGTCTCATCCGTAAGCGGTGTGTGCACCGTCACGAAGTCCGCCAGCTTGAGGCCTTCAGCCAGCGTGACGCGCCGGGCGGCAATGGGCGGGTCGTCGAACTCCGGGTGCGCTGAACGGGCGCTGTAGAGGACGGTCATCCGCCAGCCCAGGGCGCGGCGGGCGACCGCGTAGCCGATCCGGCCCGGCCCCACGATGAGAAGCGTCTTGTCGACCACCCGCTTGCCGGGCGGGTCGAGGGGGCGGACCCCCCTCCAGCGGCCGCTTCGGGCAAGGTCCAGCCCCTCGCGGGCGCGCCGGGCGGCGGCGAGCAACAAAAGCCACGTTGCATCGGCGGTGGGCTCGGTGACGGCATCGGGGGTGTGGCCGACCGCGATTCCGCGCGTGCGGGCGGCGGCAAGGTCGATGTTGTCGACGCCGACCGCGTAGTTGCTGACAATCCGGAGCTGATCGCCTGCGGCGTCGAAGAACTCCGCGTTGATCAGCGTGTCGGCGGGGGTGGCGATCACCGCGTGGGCGCCGTCGACCGCGGCCAGAAGCTGGCTGCGAGAAAGCCGCTCGTCACTCGGGTTGACCCAGACGTCTGAGAAACCCGAGCCGCCCAGAGTGGCGACGGGGTCTCCGGGGAGGGGGCGGGTGATGATGATGCGTTGGTCCACAGCCAGCCCTACCTGTCTCTGTGTGCTTCCTGACTCATCTGGTCAAACATCTCCTGGACGTCTCGGTCGTCTTTCATCTCTCGGGCGGCCTGGACACGGACGATGTCGAATCGCCGCCGGATGTCGAAGCCCAGCGGGTCGACGCCGACCAGAATCGGGTGTTCGACGTCGGCGGCGGCGAAGTGCTGGCACACCGGCCCCAAGTCGTCGCTGTGGTTCTGGTTGATGTGCCGGCAGAGACCCGATTCGGCGGCGGCCAGCGGATTGGGTCTGACCAGTGCGACGCCGTCGATCACCGACCCGGCATAGCGCGCGGCGTCGATATCGATCAGTGCCCAGGCGCCCTCCTCGGGGTCCCCGTGATAGATCCGCCAGCGGTCCGTCAGACCCCCCTCGGGGCCGTCGGGGTCCAGCAATGACAGCGTCACCTGAATCTCCATCGCCCCATCGGCGTTGGCGGGGACGAACAGGACCGTGTCAAAGGCGTCGAGCATGGCGTGGGAGACGGGCGCGGCGAGCCGGCCCGCGGGTGCGATCACGTAACGCACCCGGTTGACACGCTCGTCAAAGAGAAGCTCGCCCCTGGTGTGGCCGCGAAGAAAGCGATAGGCGCTCTCGACGGTGGCAAGGGGGTCCATCCCGATCATGGTACCGGGAGGCGGTCAGTTATCAGGGGCTTGTTCTGTCAGCTGCTTGGCATCCTGCCGGCGCAGCTGAGCCTTCGGGGCTGCGCCCCTCGGGATTCCCGGCATCCTGCCGGGGTAGGCAACCGGCGCGTCATCGGTTCCGCTTTGTCGCTTGGTCGCTCCTCGTATTACCATGGACCAAGGCAATGGCGCTGCCGGCGGTTTCCATCCAGGTTCGGTCGGGCGATGAGGTTGACGCCGCGCTTCGGCGGGCGGCCGACACCGCGGCCGCGGGGGCGCGGCTGATCGAGTGGCGGATCGACGAGCTTGCGTCTGAGCCGTCTGCCGCGTCGGCGACACGGCGGCTGGTCGATGAGAGCCCGATCCCGTCCATTGTGACGTGTCGGACCCGATCGGAGGGCGGGGGATTCGACGGAAGTGACGAGTTGCGGGGCGCGCTGCTGGCAACGGTCGTCGGTGCCGATCACCCGCCGCGATATGTCGACATCGAGCTGGCTGCCTTTGAGCGCAGCCGGACGCTCCGCGCTGTTCTTGAGGCAGCGCTGGACTCCGGTCGCGACCGTGATGTGCATACGTCGCTCATCCTTTCGGCCCACGATTTCGATCGCCGCCCCAAAGACCTCCTGCAGAAGGTCCAGCGGATGGTCAGCGAGCCGATGTGCGCGGTCATCAAGGTTGCGTGGCACGCCCGCTCGCTCCGCGACAACCTCGAGGCGTTCGATCTGCTCGCCGAGCGCAGGAAGCCAATGATCGCCTTGTGCACGGGGCGGTTCGGGCTCCTCAGCAGGGTGCTCGCCGGAAAGTTCGGGGGGCTGATGACCTACGCCGCCCAGAGGCGCGGCGACGAGACCGCTTCGGGACAGCCCACTCTCGATGAGCTGGTCAACCTCTACCGCTTCCGGCGGATCGGCCCCGATACGAGAGTCTACGGCATCATTGGCTGGCCGGCGGAGCATTCCGTCGGGCCGGCGCTCCACAACGCGGGCTTCGAGGCGCTGGGCCACGATGGCGTCTATCTGCCGATGCCGATCGGCCCCGGGTACGAGCTCTTCAAGGCCACGGTGGGCGCGATGCTGGATTCGCCGCGTCTGGATTTTCGCGGGGCGAGCGTGACCAGCCCCCACAAGCAGAACCTGCTCAGGTTTGCCCGCGAGCGCGGGGCCGCGGTCGGACAAAACACCCAGCGGATCGGGGCCGCCAACACGCTCCTGGTGAAGGACGATGGAGCGCTTGAGTGTCTCAACACCGATGCCCCGGCCTTCCGCGAGGCATTGTGCGAGTCGATGGGGATCCAGGTCGACGGCCTCACCGGGCTCCGTGTCGCGGTGCTGGGGGCGGGCGGCGTGGGCAGGGCGGTCGTCGCGGCGCTCGCAGAGGCGGGGGCGAGGACCGTTGTCTTCAACCGCACGGTCAAGCGTGCCGAAATCTTGGCAGCGGCATTCAACGGCGTCGCCTCGGATTCCGGCAAACGGGCTGAGGTTGCTGTCGGTGAGCCGGGCGCGCCGCGCGATGTTCGATTCGATGTCATTGTCAACTGCACGACGATCGGAATGGCCGGTGGTCCGGCACCCGCGCGGTCGCCTCTGCCGGCCGGTGTCGAGCTTGGCGGAAACGTCACCGTCTTTGACACGGTGTACACACCGAACCGCACCCCCTTGATCATCCAGGCCGAGAGCCGGGGGGCAAGGACAATCTGCGGCAGCGCGATGTTTCTGCGGCAGGCGGCGATGCAGTGTGAGCGGTGGACGGGGAAGAATGCGCCGGTCGAGGTCTTCGAGCGACAGCTGGCGAAGTACTTCTGTCAGAACCCTGAACCCTGAACCCCTACCACTCTTTCACAGAACAAACCTCCCCAGATCCTCGTCCTTGAGTATCTCGCGGAGTCGATCGCTCACGAAGTCGGCGGTGATGGTGATCTGGGTCTCGCCCCTGGCGGCGCGGTCCGGGGCTTCAAAGCTGATCTCCTCGAAGACGCATTCGATGACGGTCATGAGTCGCCGTGCACCGATATTCTCCATCTGCGCGTTGGCCTGGGCCGCGAGCCCGGCCATGGCGTCGATGGCGTCCGGATTGAAGGTGATCGAAAGCCCTTCGGTGGCCAGGAGGGCTTGCGTCTGCTTGGTCAGGGCGGCATCGGGCTCGGTCAGGATGCGCTTGAAATCCTCCTTGGTTAACGCATCGAGCTCGACCCGGATGGGGAACCGTCCTTGCAGTTCCGGCATCAGGTCGCTGACGGAGACATTGCCAAAGGCGCCCGCGGCGATGAAGAGGATTTGATCGGTGTGGATCACGCCGTAACGGGTGTTGACGGCTGATCCTTCGACGATCGGCAGCAGGTCCCGCTGAACCCCCTGGCGGCTGACGTCGGCGCCGCCGGCCCTGGCGTCCGCGGGTGCGACGATCTTGTCGATCTCGTCGAGAAAGATCATCCCGCTCTGCTCGGTCCGCTCGATCGCCTGCTCGATGATCTTCTCGTCGTCGATGAGCTTGTCCGTTTCCTCTTCCAGAAGGATGCGCCGGGCCCGGCGGACCGTCACCCGCCGACGGCGGGTCCGCTGGGGCAGGATGTTCTGCAGCATGGAGGCCACGCCGGGGTCGAACTGGTCAGGGTCGAGCATGCCGATGATGGGTATCGATTGCTTCTCGCGGGCGGTGATTTCGATGAGGCGATCCTCAAAGACACCCTCGGCCAGCTTCTGGTGGATCCGCTGACGGGCAAGTTCGTGCCCCGAGTCGGCCGCCCCTGAGGCCGCCCCCGTACCCCCCCCATTCCCGTCGCCCGCTCCGTCCCCGTCGCCGTCGGGCTTTCGGCGTGCGGCGGCGGGCGGAGGTTCCTGCAGAAGCAGCGAGACCAGACGACGCTCGACCGCCACCTGGGCCTCCTGGCGGACTCGATCGGCCTGCTCGGTCCTGACCATGTTGACGGCCAGCTGGAGCAGGTCGCGCACCATCGACTCCACGTCGCGGCCGTGGTAGCCCACCTCGGTGTACTTGCTCGCCTCGACCTTGATGAACGGCGCGTTGACGAGGTTTGATAGCCGGCGGGCGATCTCCGTCTTTCCCACACCCGTCGGCCCGATCATGATGATGTTCTTGGGGGTGACCTCGCGGGCGAGCGCGGGATCGAGCTGCCGGCACCGCCAACGATTGCGGACCGCCACCGCCACCGCCCGCTTGGCCTTGTCCTGCCCGATGATGTGGCGGTCGAGCTCGGCAACGATCTGGCGTGGCGTGAGATGGCGCATGAGAGACGGTATGGTAAGTGCAAAAAGGAGCCTTGCTCCATGGACGGCTAGGATGGGTCCATGGCCGTCCTGAGCTACTTGACCGCCGGGGAATCGCACGGCCCGGCGGTTTCGGCGTTGATCGGGGGTCTGCCGGCAGGCCTGGAGCTGGACGTCGAGTTCATCAACGCGCAGCTGCGCCGCCGCCAGGGTGGCTATGGCCGCGGCGGTCGCCAGCGAATCGAGTCCGACGCCGTCAGCTTCCAGGCGGGCGTGCGGCAGGGCAAGACGACGGGTGGGCCGCTTCTGCTACAGATCCGAAACCGTGACTGCCGGCTCGACGATCCCGTCCGCACGCCCCCCGTCTACCGGCCCCGACCCGGGCATGCAGACCTCGCCGGCGCCATGAAGTGGCTGACCACCGATTGCCGCAATGCCCTGGAGCGGGCCAGCGCACGGGAGACGGCGGGCAGGACCGCCGCCGGGGCGGTGGCGCGGTGCCTGCTGCGTCACTTCGGAATCATCTCCTTCGGCTTCGTACGCTCACTGCTCGATGCCCAGACCGATATCGCCCCGACTCAAGAGCGGCTGAAGGAGCTGCGATCGGCCCGCGACGCCTCGGATGTGTATTGCCCCGACCCGGAGGTGAGCAGGCGCATCATCGAGCACATCCGCCAGGCCAAGGTTGACAAGGATACGGTGGGCGGGGTGGTGGAAGTGCACGTCTTCGGCGTGCCCATCGGGCTGGGATCGTGTGCCCAGTTCGATCAGAAGCTCGACGCCCGTCTTGCGGCGGCGGTGATGGGTATCCAGGCGTTCAAGGCCGTCGAGATCGGTCTCGGCATCCAGTGCGCGTACCGCCGCGGCTCCGAAGTGCACGATCCGATCAACTACGATCCCACGATGCGGGACGGTCCGGCGCTGGGGTTCGTCCGCCCAACGAACAACGCCGGCGGCCTCGAAGGCGGAATGACCAACGGCATGCCCATTGTGGTGCGGGGCACGATGAAACCGATCAGCACGCTGTTGAGGGGCATGCCGAGCGTGGACCTGAACACAATGGAGGCCGCTCGGAGCACCTACGAGCGGTCTGATGTCTGCGCGTTGCCGGCGGCCAGCGTGGTGATGGAGAACGTGGTTGCCTTCGAGGTGGCGCGGGTGTTCTGCGAGAAATTCGCCGGCGACACCATGGAGGAGATCAAGTCGAGCTACGATTCCTACCTCGGTCTGGCGCGGCTGCTTCCCCAGGCGCTGCCGGCGGACGCCGCGCCGATGGAGGCGGATCAGACGGAGGCATAAGCCAATGAGAAGCATGATGGCCGGTCTGATGGTGGCGGTCGGCTCCGCGAACCTGTGCGTGGCGGCGGAGGGCCTCACCGGAACGCTGGTGGTGCTCAACAAGGCGGAGGCGTCGGCGTCGCTTCTTGATTGTGCAACCGGCCGCGAGATCAAGAGGTTGCCCACCGGGGCCGGCCCCCACGAGGTGGCGGTGTCGCCCGATGGCGCCACCGCCGTCATTGCCGACTATGGGACCCGCGAGCCGGGTCATACGCTCACGGTCATCGACCTGGCGCGCCAGGAGATCCGCAGGACCATCGATCTGAAGGAGCATCACCGGCCTCATGGCCTACAGTTCCTGCCCGGCGGCAAACGCGTCGTGGTGACCGCGGAGCATGAGCAATTCGTCCTGGTCGTGGAGATTGCCACGGGGACGATCGAGCATGCGATTCCGACGGGCCAGCGGGTCAGTCATATGCTCGTGATCAGCCCCGACGCCAAGCGTGTCTTCGTCGCCAACATCGGCTCCGGCAACGTCAGCGTCATCAACCTCGACTCGGCCGCGGTGATCGCAACGGTACCGACCGGCCGCGGCGCCGAGGGGATCGACATCTCACCCGACGGTCGCGAGGTCTGGGTGGGCAATCGTGGCCAGGACACGCTCAGCGTCATCGACGCCGCGACGCTGAAGGTCGTGGCGACACTGCCATGCGCGTCGTTTCCAATCCGCGTCAAGTTCACGCCCGACGGTGTGCACGTCCTGGTCTCCAACGCCAGGTCGGGAGACGTGGCGGTCTTTGACGCCGCGCAACGAAAGGAGATCCGCCGCATCGGGATGGGCGAGACCGCCGCCGACGATCGAGAGGACCGCCTCTTCCGGGACCGTTTCGGTAAGAGCCCCGTTCCCGTCGGAATTCTCATCGCCCCCGGCGGCGGGTTGGCCTTTGTCGCCAACACCAACGCCGACGTGGTGTCGGTGATCGACCTAGCGAATTGGACGATCGCCCGGCGGTTGACCGCGGGTCGGGAACCCGACGGTCTGGCCTATTCGCCGCTGGTGCTTGGGGCGCTGACGCAAGAGTGAAAGAGGGCTGTCAGAAGAAGGCTGTCGGCTATCGTCGGTCGGCCAGAATAAAGGCGAAGATTCACCGCCGAGGGCCGCAGAGGACCGCGGAGAAAAGAGCAGGGTTCAGCAGATCGTCCCGAACCCCGAACCCCTTTGCACCGGCGGATACCGACGAGGCCGGCGAGCACCACGAAAAGCGCCGACGGGGCGGGAACGAAGGCCAGGGTGTCCACGCCCCCCGATCCTTATGAGCACGATCGAAAACCGAATGGCGTCAAGCGGATCAAAGAAGGGGTCCTGAATCGCGGTGGCGATGCCGCCCGCCTCCCCCACCTGTCCCTGACCGCGTTGGCCCTGTCAGTTCGGCGCCGCCGCGCACGATGACAAAGAAACAGATCACCAGCGCCTCACCTTCGGACACCGCCCTTGGGCGTCGGGGCCGGGCCGGTCGGCTGGTCTGGTGGTCGGCATCGGTCCTCGTCGCCATCACCCTGGTCGCCTATCTCCCTGCCATCGTCTCCGGCGGCTTCATCTGGGATGACGACGACTATCTCCTGAACAACCCCAACCTGCAGGATGTCGAGGGGTTGGCCCGCCTGTGGGTCCCTCGCGTCACCCGGCAGTATTACCCGCTGACCTTCACGACATTCTGGATTGAGCACACACTCTGGGGGTTTCACCCCCTGGGCTACCACCTGGTCAACGTCCTGCTGCACGCGGCCAACGCCCTGCTCGTGTGGCGGCTGTTCACCACGCTGCGCGTCCCGGGGGCCTGGATGATCGCAGCGGTTTTCGCCCTGCACCCGGTCCACGTGGAATCCGTGGCGTGGATCACCGAGCGCAAGAACGTCCTCGCAGGCTGCTTCTACCTCCTGGCCGCCCTGGCCTATCTGCGGTTCGATGCGGCGCGGTTCGATGGCGCCGGGAGCGGCGGCGCCCCCGACGATGCGGACGGCCGTCGGCCGTGGCGGTGGTACGCTGCGGCCCAACTGTTGTTCGTCGCCGCCTTGCTCAGCAAGTCCATCACCTGTTCGCTGCCGGCGGCGCTGATCCTGGCCCTCTTGTGGCTGCGGCGCCCCCTCTCGGCCGCACGGCTCCTGCCACTGGCCCCGATGTTCGCGGTGGGGCTCCTGCTGGCGCTGCACACCGCCCACCTGGAGCGGAGCAACGTGGGGGCGGCGGGCGCGGAGTTCGACTTCAGCTTCGCCGAACATCTGCTCATCGCCTCCCGTGCGCTGCTTTTCTACCCCTGGAAGCTGCTGGCGCCGTGGCCGCTGGTGTTCATCTACCCGAAGTGGAGTCCTGATCCCTCGATCCTGCTGACATGGTGGCCGATCGGGCTGCTGCTGGGCATCGCCGCCGCCGTGGTGATCCTGTGGCGGCGCAGGTGTCGGGGCCCAGCCCTTGCCCTGGCCTTCTCGGCCGGGACCATCTTCCCCGCCCTGGGATTCTTCAACATCTACCCGATGCGGTACTCCTTCGTCGCCGACCACTTCCAGTACCTGGCAAGCCTGGGCGTGATCGCGCTGATCGTGGGCGGGCTGGCGCGGTGGTTCGCGCCGGCAACGGTCTCGCGGGCGCTGGCCGCCGTGGCGTTGCTCGTCCTGGGCGGCATCACCTGGCACCAGAGCACGCAGTACGCCGGCGCCGAGATCCTCTGGCGGCGCACCATCGAGGCGAACCCGGGCTGCTGGATGTGCCACAACAACCTTGGCAACATTCTCACGCGGCGGGGCGAGGCGGAGGCCGCGCTGCCTCACTATCGGGCGGCGCTGGCCGCCAACCCCGACCACTACCAGTCGCAGTGGAACCTCGCCGCCGCCCTCGACATGCTCCAGCGGCACGCGGAAGCGGTCGAGCAATGGCGTCTCGTGCTGGCCCACGAGCAGGCCACGGGCGGCGATTGGGCCATGCTGGGCACCTCGCTCAACCAGGCCGACCGGACCGATGAAGCGGTGGACACCTATCTCGAGGCGATCGGCCGCTGGCCACGGCACCTGACCCTGCGTCTGAAACTGGGTCGTGCGCTGGTGCGGTTGAACCGCCCCGACGAAGCGGTGGAGCACTTCGAGGTCGTGCTCGCCGCCGACCCCGCCAACGCCGGCGTGCGAGGCTTCGTCGCCCGGTGGTACGAGGATCGCGGGAACCATGCCCAGGCCCTCCGCCACCACCGGCTGGCGGTGCAGCACGCCGCCACCGACCGGGACGCGGTGGTGGCGACGTTTGCCCTGGCGCGGTTCCTCGCCCTCTGCCCCGATACGTCGTACCGAGATCCGGGCGAGGCACTGCGGCTCGCGGAGCCCCTGTCGCGGGCGACCGGCGGGGTGACCCGCTGGTCCTCGATACGCTGGCGGCCGCCTACGCCGGCCTCGGGCGGCACACCGCCGCCATCGCCACGGCGCGGCGAGCGCTGCAGCGCGCCCGGGTCACCGGTGGGTACGAGGCGCTGGTTCCGCAGATCGAAGCCCGCCTCGAGGCGTACCGAACGGCGGCAGGTCAACCGTGAGCGGCACCCTTCTCGATCGACTGCACGCGGACGCGAGCGCCGTGCGGGCGGTGATCAAGCGCCGGCGCGCCTCCCTCCTGGCGATCGGCTTGGTGGCGCTGACTGGGACCGCGCTGGCCCAGCGGTGGGGCGGGCTCAACCCCTATTCGCTCTGGCTGGATGACCAGTGGGTGGTGGCGCTGGTCAAGCACGCCTCGCTGAACGATCTCGTGGAGCTCGGACCCCCGACCCCCATCGGGTTCGTGTTCCTGCTCAAGGCGTTCGATCAGGTGGGTGGTTCGGGGACGTGGCGGATGCAGCTGCTGCCGTTCGTGCTGGGCCTGGCGCAGATTCCACTTCTCGGTTGGCTCGCCTTCCGCATGACCGGCCTCGCGTCGCTCGGCATGTTCGCTGCCACCCTGCTGGCGGGGAGCAGGTTCTTCGCCGTCTACAGCCTGCGCACCAAACAGTTCGTCGTGGAGAGCTTCATCACGCTCCTGCTGATCGCTCTGGCGATGATGTGGCTGCGCCGGCGGTCCCGGGTGAGGCTCGCGGTGCTGCTGGCGGTGGCGGTGCTGGTTCTGCCCGTCAGCTTCACCGCGGCGTCCGTCGGGCTGGTCATCGTCAACGGCCTGCTGGTGCACGTCCTTCTGGACCGAACGGGCGATCGGCGCGGGTCGAGGCATCTGGCGGTCATCGCTGGGGGCCTCTACAACGCGCTGGCCCTGACCTGGATCGTGTTGCTCCAGTCGGGGCAGGCGAGTCCGGCGCTCGTCCGATTCTGGCAAGGCTACTACCTGCCGGTTGACGACTTCGGCGCCGCGTGGGGGTTCCTCACCACGCGGGTGAGCCAGTTCCTCACCGGGGCCCTTCCGGACACGCTCACCTGGCTGGCGCTGGGCGTCCCCGTCGCGATCCTGCTCCTGCTGTCGCGGCGCCCGACGCGTACGCTCGGGGGCGCGTTGGCCCTGTTCTACGGGGGCATGCTGGCGGCTTCCGCGTTTCATCTCTATCCGCTCGGTGGTCGGCGGACCGACATCTTCAGCTATCCGATCACGATCCTCGCGATCACCGCGGCCCTGTGGGCGATCGGCAGGAGGTGGCCCATCGTGCCCATCGCGGCGGTCGTGGTCGCGGTGACCGAACTGGTTCTGCTGTTCCCGCGTGCGCCGATCGGCTACCCGCCCTCGCCCGGTCGGGCCGCCGTGGAGCTGGCCGACGATCTGGCCCACGAAGCGGATGCGATCGTCATCGCACCCCACGCAAACTGGGCGGTCGGCTGCTACGGCCGCTGGCCGGTTCGCCTCGGGCGGGCCCCAGAGTCGACCAACGGGTTCTTCGTAGAGGTGGATCGCCCGGGGACGCTCGTTCTCCGCGAGTCGCTCGACGGCGTTGACTATCGCGCTGACCGCAACGTCGTCCACAAGCAGCTCGAGGGCTTCATGCAGGGCAGACCGCGACGTGTCTTGTTCATCACGCTCGAACGCCGGCGGCGGACGGACGAGTGGATCGCCGAAGCGATCCGGTCACACGGCTATACCTCGCGGCCGGTCGGCGCGGCGGAGCGGGGGCTCAGGATTTTCGACATCGATGAATCGTCGGCGGCACCGGCAGGCGGAGAAAGAGGCTGTCAGCTATCAGCTCTCAACTATCAGCCAGAGGGGAAGGCGAAGATTCACCGCGGAGGGCCGCAAAGGGCCGCGGAGAAAAGAGCACGGTTCAGGGTTCAGGGGTGGGGGCTTGCGGCTTTTACCGAACCCTGAACCCCCTTCCCCGATGAACCGGCCGGGGCTTCGCCCCGATTCCATCGGGACTCACCCCCATCCACCCGGAGTTTGCGCCTCCAACGCTGCCGCGTAGGATGGTGTCAGCCCGACCACGTGCGCCGGCGCCGTCGGACACCGACGAGGCCGGCGAGCACCACGAGAAGCGTCGACGGGGCGGGAATGAACGCCAGG
>JADFKZ010000192.1 GCA_022564665.1 Planctomycetota bacterium
TCTGCTGCCGCTGGGCTTTGGGCTTGCGTTGGGCCCCGCGGTCGCGGGCGGTCTTCGGCGTCTCGCTCTTGCTCTTGGTGGCGGGCCGGCCATCCACCTTCCACGGGGAGTGGGTTGGACCGGCGGCCGCATCGGCGGGGACGGTCACGGGGCCCAGGAAAACCACAGCGGCCAGCGGCCACAGCCATGAGCGGTCCGCGCGATGGATTCGTTTCATCGATTGCCTCCGTTTCTGTGTCGAGCGACACGACAACGCCACCCCAGCCCCTTTCCAAGGACACGTCTCGGGCGGTGGTTCTTCCCCCGGTGATCCCCCGGCGGCCACATTTTTCCTTAGCCCGGCGGGTCGCCTGCGTTTCTCATCAGAAGTCCGGTGCGGTAGCATGCCCAGGACGGTACCACCCCGGAGGTCTCACAAATGCCACGTCTGCAAACGCTCTCCGTCGTCATCCCCTGCATGATTCTGGCTCCGCTCGCCGTGGCTGGCTCACCGCCTACGGCGCCCAAGCGTCCTGTGTCCAACACCTACTGGGGCGTTGAGGTGGTCGATGAGTACCAGTATCTGGAGAACCTGACCGATCCAGTCGTCAGCCGGTGGGTGGAGGGCCAGAACGCCTACACCCGCGGCTGGCTCGACAGCAGGCCTGAGCGCCCGGCAATCCTCAGACGCGTCGTCGCACTGACCCACAGTCCCTCGCCCGACTACTTCAGCCTCACCTATCAGGGCGGGAAGCTCTTTGCGATCAAGCGGATGCCGCCGAAGGAGCAGTCCTTCCTGGTGGTCTTTGGAGACGGGGAGCGGCTGACCGGCGAGTGGACGATCGTCGACCCCAACACGATCGATCCGACGGGCTCCACCTCGATCGATTTCTATGTGCCGTCGCAGGACGGAAGGCTGGTCGCGGTGTCGATGTCCACCGGTGGCACGGAGCAGGGGACCGTCTCGGTGTACGAGGTCGCCAGCGGGCGGAAGCTGTCCGACACCATCACCAGGGTCAACGGGGGGACCGCCGGAGGCGACGTGGCGTGGACTGGCGACGGGAAGGGGTTCTACTACACCAGGTACCCGCACCCCGGCGAGCGGCCCGACGAGGACCTCTTCTTCTACCAGCAGATTTACTTTCACCGGCTCGGCACCCCTGCGGCGGCCGACACCTACGTGCTGGGAAAGGACTTTCCACGCATCGCCGAGATCGAGCTGGCCACCAGCGGCGACGCCCGGTATGTCCTGGCCCAGGTAAGCAACGGCGACGGCGGCGAGTACGCCTACTACCTCAAGGGCCCTGACAGCGGGTTTCGCAAGTTCGCTGACTTCGCCGACAGGATCATCCACGCCCAGATGGGGGTCGATGATGCCGTCTACCTTCTGTCGCGCCGCGACGCGCCGCGGAAAAAGATTCTGCGTCTTCCCTACGAGACGCCGGATCTGGCCAGGGCCACGGTCGTGGTCCCCCAGAGCGAAGCGGTCATCAGGTCCTACATCCCCACCGCGTCCCGGGTATACGTGGTCCAATTGCTCGGCGGCCCCACACAGCTGGCCGCCTATCACCTTGACGGTCGCAGGGGACGGACGCTGCCCACCGGCGAGGTGTCAACGTTCTCCCGGCTTGTGCGGCTCGAAGGCGACGAGATACTTGTCTCGCGCCAGGGCTACCGCACACCACCGGCCTACTACCGCGTCTCCGAGGCGCTCCGGCTCAAGGCGACACCGCTTGCGTATGTCTCGCCCGCCGATTTCAGCGGTTGCGAGGTGCGGCGCGAGCACGCGGTGACCGACGACGGAGCGCGTATTCCGATCTCGATCGTCATGCGCAAGGGGACGAAGCTGGACGGGTCGGCGCCGCTGTTGCTCTATGGCTATGGAAGCTACGGCTATACGCTCTCTCCCGCCTTCGTCGCCCACCGGCTGGTCTTCATCGAACAGGGGGGGATCTACGCGGTGGCCAACATTCGCGGCGGAGGCGCCTACGGCGACGACTGGCATCGGGCCGCCAATCTCGGCAACAAGAAGGTCTCGATCGATGATCTGGCCGCCTGCGCGCGGTATCTCGTTACGAGGAAGTTCACAACTCCCAAGCGCCTGGCCATCCAGGGCGGAAGCGCCGGCGGGTTGCTGGTCTACGGGGTGATGGTCCATCATCCGGAGGTGGCCGCCGCCGTGCTGGCCCACGTGGGGTTTGCTGACGTGCTGCGGAGCGAGCTTTCGCCCAACGGCGAGTTCAACACCACGGAGTTCGGCACTGTCACCGACGAGACGCAGTTTCGCGGCATGTATGCCTACTCCCCCTACCATCATGTCAGCGACGGCGTCGTCTACCCGACGGTCATGGCGACCACCGGCATGAACGACCCCCGTGTCGAGCCGTGGCACTCCTTCAAGATGGTCGCGCGGCTCCAGGCATCGGGGACTCCGAACCCGGTCCTGCTGAGGGTGAGCTACTCGACCGGTCACGGTCGCGGCACGGGCCTCTCTCAGCGAGATCAGCAGCTTGCGGACTCCTACACGTTTCTGTTTGCCGCCCTTGGTGTGGAGTATGAGCAGGTCGTGCCCTAGCCCTAGCTCTAGCGCAAAAGCCGAATGCCATGCGACTCGTCGTCGTCATTCCCACCCTCAACGAATCGGACAACCTGCCGGTGACCGTCTCGCGGCTCCGGTCGGCCCTTGCCCGCGCCGGTCCCAAGCAAGCCGATGCCCCGATCGTGGTGGCGGACTGCGGCAGCAGCGATGGGACGCCAGAGACCGCCCGGGCCTTGCGGTGCGTGGTCATCGAGGGCCCAACGCTCACGTGCCGAGCGGCGGCGATGAACGCGGGGGCGGCGTGGGCGGGAGACCGGGTGGACGTGCTGTGGTTTGTCCATGCCGACACGCACGTGGGGCCGCGCTGCTGCCGGGAGCTGCTGGGGGCGCTGCGGCGGCCGGGCGTCGTGGGCGGGACGTTTGATTTTGCCTGGAGAGCAGCGGGCTGCGGCCGTCTCGATCAGCGGCTGGTGATGGCGGCGTTGCGTCTCGGCAACCGGCTGCGGTACCGCGTGACACACAACTTCTACGGAGATCAGACGCTCTTTGTCCGGCGGGATGCTTTTGCGGCGGTGGGCGGGTATCCCGACCGGCTGCTGCTCGAGGACATCGCGATATGCCGGGCCCTGAAAAAACTCGGGCGGCTGGTGATCGCGCGTTGCCTCGTCCAGACCAGCCCGCGCCGGTTTGTCGACAACGGCATCCTCCGGCAATGGCTTTTCGATATGCTGCTGCTGGCGTGCGATCGCGTGGGGATCGAGCCCAGGACGCTCCACCTGCGTTACAACAGCGTGAATCGCAAACGGACCTCCCGCGTCGCCTGCGAGGACGTTCAGCCCGGCGGGCCGGCGGCGCAAGTGCGGGCCCCGCGACCCGGTGACCGACGCCAGTTGACTGAACCCGCGGCCTTTGTGTCGAAATCCGCCTGGTGAATACGCCTAGCCCGCGGAGGATGTGCTGGGGTGAAATACAAGACACTATTCCGTGTCCTGCAACACCTGGTCGGGCTTTTGGTCTGCGCTCAGGGCGTCGTGTTGGTAGCGTCCCAAGTTTTGGGGAACTCGCTCGACTTTTTCGCCAGCACCAGCACCCGCCCACCCATAGCCTGGTGGAGGTTCATTCCCGTACAGGGAATAGTGGGCGTAGCCCTCGGCTCGTACCTTTTCTTCGGTGGTAAGTGGATTGCCGACTTGGCCATTCCCGGGAATCGACCGTATTGCGACGAATGCGGGTACGACCTAACCGATGCGCCTGGCGATAGCTGTCCCGAGTGCGGGACACACAGACACATTCAGGGCAGCTAACAATTCGCTGAAGCTGGCGGGACCGTCACGCATGTGATCCAACCGTCCTCTTGGGTCTCCGATCAGCCTGGAGGCGAAGAAACCGATCAGCGGTTAGCGATGGGGAAGCGATCAGCGATCAGCGTTGCCGACGTTGTTGCGCTGACCAGAAGACCGGGGCTACGCCACGGTTGGTCCGACGACCGAAAGACCGGGGCTTCGCCCCGATGGAATCGGGACTCAGCCCCAGCCACCCGGAATCTTCGCCTTCTTCGGGGCCGGCACAAGCCGGCCCTCCCTCTTACGGG
>JADFKZ010000005.1 GCA_022564665.1 Planctomycetota bacterium
GAGGTCGTCTGGAGAGGGGCAGGTGGCCAGTCGCTTGAGCCTCTGGGCCGCCACGGCCAGGGCGAGGTCAGCGATCGGCCAGACATCGGGGCGACGCAACGCCAAGAGCAGGTAGATGTCCGCCGTCCAGCGGCCGATTCCCTTTATACGTGTGAGGGTTGCGCGCACCTCGTCGTCGTGCATCGCGCCCACCGCATCCAGATCGAGCCGGCCATCGATGATCGCTCGGGCCAGCTCGCGGCCATAGGTCGTTTTCTGGCGACTGAAACCGACGCGTTTGAGCTTGGCGTCGGTGAGCTTCCGGAAGCGGTCCGGGGTGAGCGGCGAGGCGGCCACACGCAGACGGTCATAGGTCGCCCTGGCCGATGCCAGCGAGACCTGCTGTTCGAGGATGATTTGTATGAGCGTGGCGAAACCCGGCTCCCGCGCCCACAGCGGAGGAGGGCCATGATCCTTGAGGATCCGCCCCAGCCGCCGATCGCGACGCGCAAGAGAACGCGACGCCCGGACCAGCGTCTCATCGGTGAGTGATCGTGGCGTTGTTGCCGGGATTTGAGCCTCCGCCATCTGCTGCTCGCCGTGTCCCCGGCAATTCGTCCAGTGTAGTCCTGCTCCTGAGCTCTGCTACGTCGTTCCCGCCAGCCGCCGGACGGTCATCATGAAGCTCCGCTTCATCGTCGTGTGCATGAGGTAGACACCGAACCCGTAGCCGGCCGCCGCCACCGCTGCACCCACGAACAGGGCGATCCGTCCCGTCTCCGGATTGCTCGTCAGGCTCTTGGGGATCATCAACGCCGGTTTCACGATCGCCATCACAAGGTTGAGGGGGCTCAGCGACGTAACCACCGCACCCAGGACGTTTATCTCCTTGCCGGCGGCAAGCCCGCACAGCCCCAGCACCCCCGCCAGGACGCCCGTCACCATAACCGCCGCGATGACGGAGCCGATCGTTCCCTTGCTCTTGATCGACCAGTGCAACCCGACCATCACGCAGACGGCGATGAAAGGGATCAGGACCAGGGGGAGTGTGATCGCGCCCTCCGGCAGGACCACCGGAATTTCTGCAAGGCTCTGGGTCGTGCCCTCCAACGGCACGTTGGTGAGCATCACCTCGCGCCCGAACCCGCCGGCCAGGACGTAGACGGCCAGCATCAGCATGGTCACTGTCGGCACCAGGATCAGCGGAAGCAGGTACTGGATGAGGCCGCGCAGCTTGCCGGCCAGATAGGCGCCGGGCTGTATCGGTGTGGCGAGGATGAGATCGAGCGTCCCATCCTCACGCTCGCGGGTGACGGCGGTGGCGCTGGTGTTCAGCGCGACCAGGGCGATGATCACGACCTCCGCGCCAAGAACGGTGACGACGGCAAACTGCAGCTGCTCCAGCTGTTGTTGTGCTGATTGTCCATCAAAGCCCCCGAAGTGATAGAGGGCGATCAATGTCAGCCCCACCCCGATCCCCAACGCAACGAAACCCCATCTGGCCACGATCGCCGCCAGCGTCCTGCCCCGAGCGGCCGACTCCCGCCAGGCGATCGGGTTGTGCCCGACCGACCTCGCGGGCCGCTCCACCGCTCCCTGCGCGCCGAGTCCCAGCAGCCGGCGGTGCCATGGGATGGATCCAGTCGCAGAGCCGATCAGACGCACCTGGAGGGCTGAATAGGCGATCAATACACCACTGAGGACGACGCATAGCCAGCAGAACGTGGTAATAGGCCTGCTCATCCACATCCGAGTGATCCACGACGCTCCCGCGCCGGTCATATCGTGCGGGACGTAGATGTTGGACTTGAGCAGCACCTCCAGCGCCAGGAAGGGGTTGAGCGGCGTGAAGAAGGTGGTGAGCTTTTCCCTGATTGCTCCGGGCGCGAGCTCGCGGAGCCGTAGATCCCCGGCGTAGGTGATGAACAAATACATGACCACCGCGGTGTAGAACCAGAACACCGCCCGTCGCCCCGCGGTCCGATTGACACTCAGCGTGACTGCGATCGCCGCGACCAGCAGTGAGCTGGAGCCCGCGATCGCGTAGCTGGCAAAGATCGATTCCCCCGGCACGCCCCCGAAATACTGCGTCACGGCAAAGAGCGGCAGGGTCGAGAAGAGCAGGGCGAGAACGAAGAACAATCTCCCGAAGAGGTTGCCGAGTACGATTTGGAGGTTGCCCAGCGGTGTGGTCAACATGATGTCCCAGGTTCTGGGATTGGCCTCCTGGGAGATCGCCCCGGCCATGAAGATCGGTGTCAGCAGGCAGATCAGACCGACCTGGAGATAGCTGATCAAAGTGAAGATCTGGGCGCCTCTGGTGGCGATCTCGCGGACGGACTGGCCCGCGCCAAGAGGGAGCATCGCGGCCAGCAGCACGAAGATCATGAGCCCCAGGTAGCAGGACCGGATCAAGAGATGTCGCGGCCGTCTCGATCCTCCCTGGACCAGACGCATACAGATCGGGTTCGTGGGAAGCAACCTCAGTAGCCAGTTGAGAAAAGCGGGCATGTCCGACGCTCGATATGCCTGCGACGGCGGTGAATTGGGCCGATTCCGCCCTTGCGCTTGACAGGGCGGCCGCGGGAGGACGATAATACCAGCGGCTTGATAACACGGTCGTTGTGCGTATGACTTGTGCCCCGGACGGCAGCGTGCTGGCTGGGGAAGCGTTATGTGACATACGGCCCGCCCTTTCGACACGGGCGACAGCGTTTATACTCGGCGTCCCGTGTGGCGCCGGCAGGTGCCCGATGAGCAGAGGCAGGCTCCGGCACCTGATAGATTGAATTTGCTCAGGCGATTGTGACCGACGTGTCTTTCGAACCGCAATACAGGGTGGCTCGTTTGAAAGCGCCGCCCGCGGCCCCGCGACCCGGAGGGTCGCCGAAGGAAGATGGGCAGGACGCCCGCAGGGCCGCAAGAACAAGGCGGGCACGGATGTCCGCGGCCTGGAGGGCCCTCCCTCCCCGCGGGTAGCGTTGGTCCAGTCCATGTGCGTCTCTCGTGTCGTTGCTGCGGTGTGACCCGCGGGCACACCGTGATGTGCGCCAAGGCGCAGCGGGCCGGCAACCGATCGGGTGGTTGACGTGCCTGTCAATCTCATTGCCCTATCCCCTCTCGCTTCGTGGCTTGCCACCATTGCCGGTATCGCGGGGGGGTTTCTCCTCGCCTGGGTTCTGTTCGGGATGATTCCCGGCAGTACGATCCACCGGGCGAGGAGGGAGTCCGACCAGATCATCCGGGCTGCGACCGCCGAGGCGGATGCCGCCAGGCAGCGTGTGGAGCTGGAGGCGGAGAAGAAGGCCAGGGAGCGACGCGAGGCGCTGGATCGGGAGGTGGCTGAGACCGTCGCTGAAATTCGCTCGAACCAGGCTCGGCTTGCCAAACGTGAGGACAACCTCGATCAGAAGCTCGAGAAGATCTCTGAGCGGGAGTCGAAGCTCGATCGCCGCGATGCGGAATCCAAGGGACTCCAGGGTAAGCTGAACGCTGCGCGCGAAAAGCTCGAGCAGACCACGGACCAGGTCCGCCAACGGCTCACCGAGGTCTCGGGCATGACGGAAACCGAGGCCGGGCAGACGTTGCTCACCGAGGTGCGCGAGGAGATCGAGCACGAAGCGAGCGTGCTGACCAAAAAGATTCTGGAGGAAGCGGAGCAGGAAGCGCGGCGTCGGAGCCGCGAGATCACGCTCCAGGCGATTCAGCGGTACGCCGCCGAGCATGTGGTCGACGCCACCGTTCGCGCTGTTCGGATCCCGTCAGACGACATGAAGGGCCGGATCATCGGGCGCGAGGGGAGGAACATTCGCACGCTGGAACGGGCGACGGGGGTGGACATCCTCGTGGATGACACCCCCGGCGTGATCGCCGTTTCCTGCTTCGACCCGATCCGTCGGACCATTGCCGCGGAGGCCCTGCAGTTGCTCGTCGCCGACGGGCGAGTGCACCCCACTCGCATCGAGGAGGTCGTGGAGCGGGTAAGGAGTGAGATGAGCGAGCGGATTATCAAGCACGGCCGGGACGCGGTGATCGAGGCAAACATCCGCGGGCTGCATCCCAAGATCGTGGAGGCCATGGGCAAGCTGTACTTCAGGACGAGCTACGGTCAGAACGTGCTGAAGCACTCCATTGAGGTCGCCTATCTCTGCCAGATGATCGCAGAGCAGCTGGGGCTCAACGGGGCGATCGCCCGGCGGTCGGGATACCTCCACGACATCGGCAAGGCGATGGATCACGATATGGAGGGCGGACATCCGGCCATCGGGATGGAGTTTGCACGCAAGCACGGGGAGAAGTCCGAGGCCGTCCTCAACGCGATCGGTGGTCACCACGGCGACATCGAGGCCACGACGCCCTACACGCCCATCGTGATGGCCGCCGATGCGATCAGCGGCGCCCGGCCGGGGGCCCGGCGCGAGTCGATGGAGATGTACATCAAGCGGCTCGAACAGCTCGAGGCGATCGCTATAGAGCAGCCCCACGTCACCGAGGCCCACGCCATTCAGGCCGGACGGGAGGTTCGGGTCATCGTCAATGCGAAGAAGGCCGATGATGCCGAGGCCTTCACCATCGCCCGCGCGATTGCCAAGCGGGTCGAAGAGGAGATGACATTTCCGGGTGAGATCAAGGTGACCGTCCTGCGCGAGATCCGCGCCGAGGCGATCGCGCGATAACGCAAAACCCACAACTCGATACCGTAACCTACCACCAATCATGCCGATCCGAGCCACCGAAATCAAACGCGGCCAGGCACTCATGTATGAGGGCCAGCTCCAGATTGTCCTGTCGACAGAGCACGTTAAGCCTGGCAAGGGGCCGGCCTACGTCCAGGCCAAGATGAAGAACGTCCACACCGGCACCATCAAGACCAACCGGCTCAACAGCTCCGAGCGGTTGGAGGACGTGAGCATTGATCGGCGTCAGCTGCAATACCTCTACGACGCCAGCGGCCGGGGCGAGGGCCCCTTCGTGTTCATGGACAGCCAGACCTATGACCAAATCGAGATCGGCGGCGACGTGATACCCCGCCAGCAGAGCCAGTGGCTCAAGGAAGATACCGAGTGCCTGGTACTGATGTTTGACGGCAGACCCCTGGGCCTGGAGATGCCGTCCTCCGTCGAGTTGGCCGTGACCGAGACCGCTCCGCAAGCCCGGCGGGCCACCGCCACCAACCAGCTCAAGGAAGCGATCGTGGAGACCGGTGCCCGGGTTCGAGTGCCCCCGTTCATCGAGACGGGCCAGGTTGTCAGAATCAACCCGGAGACGGGTGAATATCTCGGCAAGGCGTAGCACACCCAACGGAGGCACTGCGTCGCAGGGCCGGCGTTGCCGGCTGAGAGCCTCCTCGTCCATGCAGACCCTGTCAGAAATCCGCGCACTGTTGGCCGAGCGGAATCTGCGGCCGAAGCGCCGGTTTGGCCAGCACTTTCTCCATGACAAAAACCTGCTGAGGAAGCTCGTTGCCGAAGCACGGATCGAGCCGGGCGATGTTGTTCTGGAGGTCGGTCCGGGGACGGGCAGCCTCACCGAGGCGCTTCTGGACCGCGGGGCCGAGGTGGTTGCCTGCGAGATCGATCGGGGGCTCGCCGCCATAATCATCGAGCGATTCGGGGGGCGTGTTTGTGTGATCCAGGGCGACTGCCTCAGCGGAACGCGGGCATTGAACCTTGACGTGGCCGAGGCGCTTGGGAACCGGCCCTTCCGGCTGGTGTCCAATTTGCCCTTTCAGGTGGCGGCCACGCTGGTGATGGTCCTGCTGGTCCACTACCCCCAGTGCCACGGCCAGTTCGTCACCGTCCAGAAGGAGGTTGCCGATCGCCTGATGGCGGAGCCGGGGACAAAGGCGTTCGGGCCGTTGGCGGTCATCGTTGGGGCCCTGGCTGAGATCCGGCAGGTTGCGCTGCTCAAGCCGTCGTGCTTTTGGCCCCAGCCCGAGGTGGACAGCGCCATGTGCGCCCTTCGGCGGCGGGTCGACCACGCTCTGAAGGATCCCGCCGCGCTGGCCGCATTTGCCGGGGTGATTTTCCGGAGCCGGCGCAAGCAGCTGGGCCGGATCCTGGGGCGCCGTTTTTCGGATTGGCCTGCAGGAGTGACGCCCGAGACGCGGCCGGAAGCGCTGGCGGTGGGGCAAGTCATCGAGTTGTGGCGGAATGCCGGCGGCTGGGCGACCCCGGAGGTCGCCAGAGCGAAGCCCAAAGAACGCCCGAAGGGCCGCTAGATGATCGTGCGCGGCATTGCGCCACTTCCGATGATGGAGGGGTCGGGGTTCAAGGTTCAGCAGTGGAAGTTCGCCACTTTCCCGAACCTCCTAACCGCGAACTCTTTAGATCAAGCGCACGCCCTGCGAGCGGTCATCGCCGAGTAGCATACGTTTCATGGAAAGCGGAATACGCATCGGCATCATCGGCGGGACGGGGCTGGAGACCGCCTTGCTGGGCGGCCTCGATCCTGAAAAGGTCGCGTCCGAGTCGTGCCCGACACCATTCGGGTCGCCCAGCTGTCCCGTCATCACCGGGACGTGCGGAGACGTGTCGATCGCCCTGATCGCCCGCCACGGTATCGACCACCTGCTTAACCCTGCCGCCGTTCCATACCGAGCCAACATTTTCGCCCTCAAATCACTGGGCTGCACGCACGTCCTCGCGTTCGGCGCGACCGGCTCGCTTCGCCAGGAGATCGCCCCCGGTGATCTGGTGATCTGCGATCAGCTCATCGACAGGACATTCACTCGCCAACGGACCTTCTACGAGAAGGCGGCGGTGCATGTCGAGTTCGCCGAGCCGTTCTGTCCGGTGATGCGACGATGGCTGAGTCAGGCCGCATCGTCGCTGGAATCAGTGACCGTGCATTCGGCGGGGACGTATGTGTGCATCGAGGGCCCGAGTTTTTCGACACGTGCTGAATCGCACCTCTACCGGCAGTGGGGCGCCGATCTTGTGGGGATGACCGCCCTGCCTGAGGCGAGGCTCGCCCGCGAGGCTGAGCTGGGTTATGCCCTGGTGGCGATGCCCGTGGACTACGACTGCTGGAGGGAGCGAGCTGGTGATGTCGATCCCAAGTCGCTGCTGGCGCATGTCATCGACAACGTCAAGCGGGCGACCGAAGCTTCGATCAACCTTTTGACGGCGGCCCTGGGTGATGTGGCAATCCTCCGGGAGCGGCCCAGCCCGGCCGGCGATGCCCTGTCGCTGGCGATCTGGTCGGACAAGGCCAGTATCGATCGGGGCGAAGTCCAGCGGCTGCGGCCTCTGTGGGGGAGGTATTTCGATGAGGGCTAGCGCGGGTTGCGTTAAAGCGTAGCGGCCGATTGAATCGCCCGCGTAGCCGCCAGAGCGAGTGTGCGGCCGGAGGCCGCTACGGAGCGCTCGAAACAATTCTGAATCGAAAGGATCTGGCCTCGTGCCATTTCCACGTAGCCAGTTTCACGCTCTGAAGAACTCACCGCGGAGGGTGCAGAGAGCCGCAGAGAGGGTGACACGAAGAGCCCAGCCCTCTGTGTTTCGCTCGGCCAAGCCCTCGGCTTGGGTTGGCTGTGACGGAGTCCAGATCGCATCGGGACGATGCCATGGTTCGTGCGACGTCAAGAAGACCGGGCCTTCGCTTCGCTCAGACCCAGCCACCCGAACTCAGCCCCAGCCACCCGACCAACTCCTCTGCGGCTGGCAGCTGATAGCTGACAGCCTTTCTCTCCGCGGCTCTCCGCGGTGAATCTTCAGAACTCCGCCAACCGCAACGATGCCCCGAACGATGTGACGTCGGCGATCTCGTCGTGTGTGACGCGGAAGATGACGTCGAAATCGGGAAAGCTGCGGACGACCGTGAGGCTGACCGCGCGGAAGTCGTTGGCTTTGAAATCCCATTGGGGGCTCAGAAACACGCGGTACTTCGGTGTCAACCGGTAGTTCCAGCCGATCTCCAGAAGCTCGTTGTCGCTAACCTGGAGGAACCGGTATTCCACATACGTCGCCAGCAAGGGGTTGTGGCGGAGCTCCATTCCGATCGAGCCCCGGGCCAGCATGCTGGAGTCCAGATCGTAGGTGCCCTCAGCGGCCAGCGACAGATGGTCGCTGAGCAGCCAGATCATCGTGGACTGAACATGGTCGCCGAACTGCGAGTACTCCGGGCGATACGCAAAGAGACGGGGCGAGGGCGCTTCGCGGTTGACATCACCGGAGTTGAGCACCACGGCGGCGTCCACCGTCAGCACGTCGACCGACCGCCACCGGCCCGGTCCCCCGCGTTGCGTCTGAAAGGTGTTGAGGAGGCCGATCTCGATGACGCTCCCGGTGCCGATCGACTCGACGCCCTCATCGTAGACCGGCAGGTCACCGTCACTGACGTTGCTGTAGCCGTACCAGACCTGGAGCCGCGGCTCCACGATGTGTCTGAGCCGGTGCAGATCCAGGAGCCGATTCTCGACGCTGTTGTCGATCCGCTGAAACTGTGTATTGAGGCGAAGGCCCGCTGCCCCGAAGACGCGTGTTGAGTCCGCCTCGGGGGAGAACTCATCGAAGTCGGTATCGTAGGCCGTGAAGCGTCCCACCACAAAGGGGACGATGTTCAAGCTCCCGGCGTTGAGCGGCATGGCCACCTCGTGTCGCGTGTCGAAGCGGATGACCGATGATTCACTGAGGCCGCGTGCCCGCAACGAGTCGCCGACCGGCTGGTTTGCAGGAATGCCGAAGGCTGCCGCGGGAACGCCCAGCTGGCGCGGCGTGCTCTGCTCGAAGCTGAGCCGCACCCGGCTGAGCCGTGTCTCGCCGGAATAGGTCAACGTGTCGTTGAGCCACGAGTCGCCATAGCGGCGGTAGGTCAGCTCCGGGAGCTTCTGGACCTGGTACTGCCGGCTGGCGAGCAGGTAGCTGTTGGAGATAAAATCGTCCAGATCGGCCTTGACGAGCAGGGTCAGCGCTGCGTTGCTATTCCGATGCCTGAGATACAGGCTGGATTGGTATTCACGTCGGGTGTAGAAGTCATTTTCGAACCAGGATGTCACGAACGATTCATCGCTGATCAACGACGACTGGATCTGGAGCGTCCAGTACTTATCCAGACGAGTCTGCTGTTCCCAAAGGGCGATCCCCCGCCACTGTTCGCTGGGCGTCACATCCAGACCGGATGAGGTTCTGTCCACACCATCGTCGTGGAGCCCGTAGAGCTTCAGCGTGCCCCGGGTCGATTCGGAAGCGTAGCTCAGGTCCAGTCCCGCCGCGGGCCCGCGTTTGGTGAAGCTGTCGAGGAGAAGCTCCGCCTCCACGCCGGAGGGTTGATCGATGCCGAGCAGGGAGAAGGGATTCCACCTGGTCTTGATCACAAGGCCGTCATTGTCGCGGCTTCCGATGTTGATACCGCGAAGGGGCAGATCGCCGATCGTTCCCGAGAACTTCGGCCAGTAGAGGATGGGGACGCCGACGATTCGCAGCGTGTTGTCGCGACTCTCCAGGTGGACGGCTGTTTCTTCCGGGTCCGCGCCGGCGGCGGCCGGACGTTGGGTGATGGTGACCCTCTGGGTGCCGAGGGCAAAGTGGGGAATGAAGAACTCGCTGGTCGACACCAGTGAGGTTCCGGCTGACCATTGGTTCGCGGCGATCTGCCGCATCTCCTCGGCGCGGACGTAGATCGGCACCCGGTGTTTGCGGGAGTATGTCCGGAGCACCGCGTTGAGCAGGATCGCCTGATTCGTCCGAAAGTCGTAGTACGCCTGGGGCGACCGTAGAAAGTACGCTCCTTCATCGGCGGTTGCCGTGACGTTTCCTTCCAGATAGATACCGCGGATCATGTCGGCCGCGATCGGTCCCGCCAGCATTTGCGTGATGGGCCCGGGGTCGGTGAACACCACCGCCCGCTCAGCGGCAAGCGTGAGATGACTGAAGCGTTCGGCCCCGCGAGGGCCGACGTACTCGACCACGATCGAGCCGATGGCGGTGATGACGTTTTCCGTTGTACCCGTCGTGACCGCGATCCGGTCGGCAGCGAAGTGCACGGTACCCTTGGGAGCAAACAACGGGGCCGGATGAGGTTCAGCGCCGGTGGGCGTCGGCCGCTGCGCCACCGCAACCGGCAAACGGGCCGTCACCTGATCGAGCTGCGGCAGTTGTTTTAGTGGTGGTGGTCGGGCCGCGAGCCGCTTCAGGTACGCCGCCAGATGTGCCTCGGCGGTCCGCACCCGGGCGGTCTCGGCCCTCGTCGGTGGACCTCGAACCAGCCGGGCGACGTTCATTGCGACCTCTCCCCGTGCGCTGGCCGTCAGCAGCACGCCCCTTCCTCCAACTTCCAAGGCATCTCCTGCTGCGCGACCGGCACCTCCGGAGGAGCCTGCGAGCCTCTCGAAATACGCCGCGATCTGGTTGATCGGCCCTTTGGCGCTTTGAATGCGGTTGATCCAGACGACGGCTGTCGTGGACTGCAGGGTGTACTGGCCGATTTGTATCCGCACGTCCCCGGTCAGCAGGAGTCGCCGGGTGTCGTCGACGTCCCAGGCGGTGGCCCGCAGCGCCCGAAGGTGGATGTTGACATCCCGCGGCTCGATCGGAAGCACAACGCCCTTCAGCCGGTCGCCGGAGAGTTCCGGATCTGCGTCGGTCTGTTGCGCGATGGCGGCGGGGCCGCTGGAGGTCAGGCAAGCAGCCAGGGCAACAATCCCCCATCGGGAAACGGCAACAGCCGACCTCCGATGAACTGGCGGATTTAGCGCGCGGCGAAGCCACACGCGGCGGATGATAAGGGTGCGGGCCACCGCCAGCAACGACAGGGAGCTTGTCCGGCTCTTGGCTGCTGGATTCGCTACGATTTCTCTACGCCCAGCATCGCCTCCACGAACGTGTCGGGGTCGAAGATTTCAACATCATCGGCGGTCTCGCCCAGACCGACAAGCTTGACGGGGATGTCCAGCGCGTCGTGGATTGCGATCACGATCCCGCCTTTTGCGGTGCCGTCGAGCTTGGCGAGAAAGATGCCAGTTACGTCGATGGCCTGCTTGAAGAGCTGAGCCTGGATGATGGCGTTCTGACCGGCGGTCGCGTCCAGCACCAGAAGCACCTCGTGGGGAGCGCCCGGGATCTTCTTGGCCAGCACGTTGCGGATCTTGGTCAGCTGACGCATGAGGTTGGCCTGCGTGTGCAATCTGCCCGCGGTGTCGATCAGAAGGACATCAACGCCTCGGCTCAACGCGGCGTCGGCGGCATCAAAGGCCACGGCGGCGGGGTCAGCACCCCTGGCGCCCTTGATGATGTCCAGATCGAGGCGTCTGGCCCAGATCTCCAGCTGAGCCACGGCGCCAGCGCGAAAGGTATCCGCCGCGGCGAGCAAGACGCTGCGTCCGGAAGTGTGCAGGCTCTTTGCGATCTTGGCCACGGAGGTCGTCTTTCCCGATCCGTTGATGCCTGCGATCAGCATGATGCTCAGCCCGCTGTCGGCAAAGAGCAGGCCTCGATCAGGGCAGGCCAGACGCGTCTTGAGCTCGTCGGTGAGAAACTCCAGCGCGTCGGAGCCGGAGTCGATCCGGCCGGCGCGGCGGGCCTCGCGGAGCTCCTGGATGATCAACGTCGTGGCCGTGGGCCCAAGATCGGCTGAAAGCAGAAGGGTTTCGATCTCGTCGACGACAGCGTCGCTGAGCGAGCGCCCGCCCAAGAGGTCGCCGAGAGGCGTGCCCAACGCTTCTCTGGTACGGGTCAGGCTCCGGCGGATTGCGCTGACGGTGGCGGTGAACAGCCCCATGGATCAGCCCGGCTCCTCCGAGACCGGGTCCCGGTCCGCCGCGGGCTTGTCGCGGATATGCGATCGGTAGATCTTGTCGAGGACGCCGTTGATGAAGAGAGGAGAGCGAGCGGTGCTGAACTCCTTGGCCAGCTCGACGGCTTCATTGATGGCGACCTTGGGTGGCGTCTCGCCTGATGTCATCTCGTAGTAGGCCAGCCGCATGATGCTCCGGTCGACGACCGGCTGGCGATGGGTCGGCCAGTCGGGAGCGAGGGCGGCAACCGCCTTGTCCGCCTCATCGTGCGTCGCCCAGGCGCGCTGGGCCAAGGCGAATCCCTGATCGTGGCATTCAGAGGTGCCGGGTGACTGATCGATCGAAGCGCGGACCTGCTCGAGCACGGCGTTGCCCGCGTCGAACTGATACAAGACCTGCAGAGTACAGCGGCGGACGTCGCGCATCGAGATCATTCAGCGGCGCTCCCTTTGACCGGCCAGCGATCTTAGGATGGCTGCGGTTTCGATGGCGGCGGCCATCGCTTCGGTGCCCTTGTTGCCCCGCGCCCCCCCCGCCCGAGCCCGGGCTTGATCGATCGTCTGGCAGGTCAGCACGCCGAAGGTGACGGGCACGCCCGTCGAAAGGGTCAGCTCCGTGAGCCCGTGGGCGATCGCGGCGGCGATATAGGTGTCGTGTGTGGTTTCGCCGCTGATCACGCAGCCGAGGGCGACGACGGCGTCCAGCCCGCCACCGTGTACAAGCGCCCTGCAAATGGCGGTCAGCTCGAACGTGCCCGGGGCGGGCACCACGCGGAGGTCGCGTTCGGCTCCCTGGGCATCCGTGAATTTCTTGACGGCGCCGGCGCGCAGGGCCGTGGTGATCTGGGCATGGTAGGCGCTGACGGCAATGCCGATGCGCAGTCCGCATGCCGAGGCACCGGGCTTTGAATCAGTGTACATTGGAATCCACCGCTGGTCAGACTTGCCCCAATGGGCGCGGCATGGTACGACGGCACTCGGATTCGTTCAATGCCGCAGAGGATGAATGGGCGGCGCGGAATGCTTCGAATGCGACCGCTGTTCGTCAAGTTCCTGACCGCCGTGAGGCTCACCCGTCTGACGATGGCGTTCGGCGCTGTGAGCGATGTGTGGTTCGTTATTCTATTCACTCAGGCGCAAGCTCGGGCGCAAGGTAAGTACGAATCGATTCCGGTTGCCCAGATGAGCCCCTTTTGGGCACTGCTGGCGGGCGCGGTGGTGGCGATCGGCCTCTTCGCATACGGAGCAGCCCTCAATGACATACTCGACGTTCGCCATGACTCGGCGTTCAGCCCTCACCGTCCGATCCCGGCCGGTCTGATCAAGCTTGGCCAGGCAATCGTGGTGACCGTGGGGGCGCTGATCATCGCCGTCCTGGTGGCGGGCGTCTGGCTGGGAACGCTGGCGTTGTGGCCGACGCTGCTCGTGGCGGCAGGTGTCTTGTTCTACAACGCGGCCGGGAGGTACATCCCCGCGGTTGGGGTGGTGACCATCGGGTTGATACACGGCGTCCACATGCTCATCCCCAACGCGCAGTTGTGTTTCTTGCTGCCGGTGTGGCTGATCATGACGCACGCGATGGGAATCGCCGCCGCGGTTCACCTGCTGGAGGACAAGCGTCCGCAGATGACGCGTCGCGGGCTCGCCGTGCTGGGCGTCGCCTGGCTCTTCTGGTCGGGTGTGATCATCGCCATCGCCGTGTGGCGAGGGGGTTTCTGGCCCTCGGCCAAACCGCTGTGGGTTATTGGCTGGCCGGCGGCAGCGGTGGTGGGGTTCATCCTTGTTGCCCGGTTCAAGACGGCAAACGTTTCGGGACCGGCTGCGGCGGAGAAGGTCAAACGGTACGGCGCGATGTGGCAGGCGTTGTATAGCGCCGCCTGGCTGATGGCGTTGGGCCTGACGAGGCAGGCCGCGTTCATCGGCGTCTTTGCGATCGCGGGATTCGCGGCGATGACTCTTATCAGGGAGATCACCGGTCTCTCCGGTCGACCAATTGCGTACAGATAACGTAGGGCCACCTGTGTGCCGGCCGCAGAAGAAGGCAAAGATTTGTCGCGGTGGGCCACGGAGAAAGGAGGGTCCAGGGTTCAGGAGTGGGAGCCGGGTGCTTTCCCGAACCCCGAACCCCGGACCCCTGTGCCTCCAGTCAAAAAAACAGACGGCTCATCGGGCGGGCCTCTCCTCCAAAGCCTTCCTCGATGAGCCGACTGCGAATCGGCAAGGGTAGCGTACGGACGGAATCTCGCAACCGCAAATACCGTGCTTTCAAGTATTTAATGGGAGATTCAGTCCATAGCGATGTGTCAAGATAGGAAACCTTGTTGGGTCGAGCTGGGGCGCCGGGTCAGGTGCTCCACGCGGTCCGAGAAGCATGTTGCCAAAACGCAACATGTCGCTTCAGCGGGGCCTGGAGCAGGTCGATCAGACTCTCGCCATGGCCCCGGCGAATGAAGCATCGCCCAGGAACCCACTTTCAGGCGAGTCGGCGGCGGCTGAGTGCCTCTCGCTCCGTCAGCTGGCCCACGAACTCAACTCACTGTTAGACGGATCGTTGCGCCACCTGGGGCTGGCCCTGGGTCAGCTGGAGCAGGCGGTCGGTGATGGCGCGGCGGAGGTCTCGGCCTCAACGGCCCAGGTATCGGAAACAATCTCGATTGCCCGCGAGGCGATGTGGCAGATGGCCCAGCTGCTGGAGCAGGTGATCCGCGGCGACGGCGGCCCCGCCCGCGTGCTCTGCAGGACGCAGACGATCGATCAGGAGGTCCGCCGCATCTGCGGCCTCCTGGGTGCCCTGGCAGCGGCTCATGGGATCCAGCTGGTCCAGACGATTGATCCTGAGGTGCGCTGTCTGCCCATCGGGCCCCTCGGCACGATCATTTCCAACGGCCTCCGCAACGCGATACAGGCATGCGCCCGCGGCCCGCAGGGCCGCCGGAACAAGGAACGCTCAGGACGCGTCGAGCTGACGGTGAAGCGGGCCGAGCCCGGGACGCTGGTGATCCAGATCCTCGATACCGGGCCTGGCCTGCCGGCGGACTCTGAGGCCGCCCCCGCCGGGCACGGCGTTGGTGTGGCGCTGAGCCGGCAAGTGATCGAGGAGCTGGGTGGACGCCTGGAGTTTTCCGCCGCTCCCGGCGGTCATGGCACCCGGTTCTATGTGCAGGTGCCGATAGAAAGGCTCATGGACGAATGTCGGCAACCGGCTCCAGAGTTCTGATCGTCGACGATGATTTGATCGTCTCGGCCTCGATCGCCCGGCTCCTGGCCGGCTTCGGTCATGAGACCGAGACCGCTCACTCCGCCGAGGAGGCGCTTCGCCTCGTCGAGGATGCCGAGCGCGGCGCCGGGGCCAGGGCCGCTCGCCCCTTTGTGGTCGTTGTGGCCGACATGGCACTGCCCGACCTCAGTGGTCTGGAGCTGATCAAAACGCTGCGAAGCCGGCATCCTGACGTCGTTGCCCTCTCGATCACCGGGTACCCGACGATCGAAGCGGCCGTCGGGGCCATCCGGGCGGGAGCGATCGACTATCTGGCCAAGCCTGTGGTAGACGACGAGCTGCGGCTCGCCGTGGAGAAGGCGATTCGGCAGCAATCGCTGCTGGCGGAGAACACCAGCCTGCGGCGACAGCTGCACGAGCGGTACGGGCTGGACAACATCATTGGCACCGATCCGCGAATGCGGCGAATCTTCGATGTCATCGAGGCGGTGGCCCCGAGCAAGACGACGCTCCTGATGACCGGCGAGTCGGGCACCGGCAAGTCGCTGATTGCCCGGGCCATCCACCGCAGCTCGCCCCGCGCCGACAAGCCCTTCGTCGAGATCTCCTGCGGGTCGATCCCGGAAACGCTCCTGGAATCGGAGCTCTTCGGGCATGTCAAGGGCGCCTACACCGGCGCCCACGCGGACAAGCCGGGTCGGTTCCTTGCCGCGCATACGGGAACCCTCTTCCTCGACGAGATCAACGCGGCCTCTCCGGGCATGCAATTGAAGCTGCTGCGGGCCCTCCAGGAGCGTCGCTTCGAGCCCGTCGGCTCCAACGATACCATCGAGGTGGATGTGCGAGTGATTCTCGCCAGCAACCAGTCGCTGGAAGACCTCGTTGCCGAGGGCTCGTTCCGCCAGGACCTCTACTATCGTATCAACGTGGTCATGATCGAGCTCCCACCGCTTCGGGAGAGGATCAGCGACATTCCCATTCTGGCCGAGCATTTTCTATCGGCAAAGACGGCGGACGCGGCGAGGCAGATCACCGGGTTCAGCCAGGAGGCGATGCAGGCGCTGAGGCGGTACGCCTACCCCGGCAACGTCCGCGAGCTGGAGAATATTGTCGAGCGGGCGGTGGTGCTGGCCCGCTCAACATGCATCGAGATCAACGATCTTCCCCTAAACGTGGTCCAGAACACAACGGGCAGACTCCTTCCCCCCCGCGCCCAGCTTCACGCGTCGTCCGCCGCGGCGTGGTCCCGACAGGCGCTCTCGCTCCGCGAGGCGATGGAGGAGCCCGAGCGTCAGATCATTCTCGCCGCTTTGGAGGCAAACGGCTGGAACCGCCAGAAGACTGCAGACCAACTCCAGATCAACCGCACCACGCTCTACAAGAAGATCAAACAGTATGGTCTGGAAGCGTACGGGGAAGCGGGGTAAGAAGAGCTATCAGCTATCGGCAAGAGAACGCGGTCGGCACACCTCCGACTGATAGCCCGTTTCTGGGTGGCTGTGACGGAGTCCACTCCAGGCGGACAACGCCACGGTTGGTCCGACGACAAAGCGGGATAGGGGAGGGCCTCGCGGCCCTACCCCTCCCACACCACCGTGCGTACGGGTCCGTACACGGCGGTTCGATCCGGTTGAGCATGCGACCAAGCAGCCAGCTGAGCTGCTTGGTGTCTGCCGGGCTTTCAGTCGTGCGCGTCGCCGGTTGCGGCTCGGTCCCTTCCGGCGTGGCCTCCGGGGCTTCACCCCGTCCACCAGCCGTGAAGGCCAGTTGCAACTGGTTGTTCTGCCGCTTGCCGCTCACGAGATCACGTCGCCTACTTGCCGCTCCAGATCGTTCGGGCCTTCGTCCGCCGTTCCCGGCTCAGCCTATCCGTTGGCTGCGTCTTTCGACCTCGCAGTGCCTCACGAGCCTTGCCGACGACACGGACTACTATGCCCTCTGCTGACTTCTGCCACGCGGTCAGGGCCCCTTGCGGCGCCCTCAGTCCCGCCCTCACGGACCGGACACGCAGCAGACCTCCCGAGGTAAGCTCGCCCGCCTTCCCCGCGCACCCGCCGGATTTACACCCACGCCCCTTGGTGGATATGGACTTCGCCGCCCTTCGCTGGCTCGTCCGGGCGTGACTGCCTCGTATCCGGTTCTTGTCCATCGGGTCGCGGCTTTGCTCCAGGCTTCCTTCAGACCCCGCCTCGCGGCGACGCCCTTGCCCTTCGCTAGCACTTCACCTCCACCAGGTTGTGCAGGGGACTTTCACCCCCAAGCTGACGAACATGCTCGGCACACGAAGACCGGGGCTTCGCTTCGCTCAGCCCCAGCCACCCAGAGTTGACCGACAGCTGACAGCCCTCTTCTTTTCTCCGCGGCCCCCTGCGGCGCTCCGCGGTGAATCTTCGCCTTCTTCAGCGGCAGAGCTCCAGGTAGAGCCCGTAGAACTCGTCGAACACAGGCCACCATGCTTCCTCGATCCCGATGTGCATGAGGGAGGTCACGAGCTCCTGCGCGTCGGCGAGCGTCACCAGCCGGCCGCCGCCGGCCTCGGCGATTTCGGCGAATACCGCGACCGTCCTGCGGTTGTGCTCATCGATCTCCTGTCTGCGTTGGGGCGTCACGAAGGGCTCGTCGGCCGATGCGATTCTCATGGGCACGTGAACCGCGTGGAGGTTGATCCCGTTGCCGACATACGACTGCACCACCTCCAGGACGCGGTAGGTGTCAGCCTCATGGGGCCGCGCGTCGCCGATCAGGATGATCATGCGGGTGGCCTGCGGATTCCACTGGAGGCTGGCGCAGGCGGCGAGACCCTCAAAGACCGCCTCCGGCAGATCGGCCCCGCCCGTGATCCGGATCCCGAAGAGGAATTTCCTGATCGAGTTGACGTCCGTGGTGAAGGGGTGACCTTCCCACACGGGCTTGTTGTCGTGGTCGCGGTAGGCCACGAAGGCGAGCCGCATGGTCCGTGACATGTCGTTGAAGAAGAGGATCAGCGAGTCGACACCGGCCCGCGCTTCGTCGATCATCGGGAGCATCGAGTATGTCGAGTCCATGACAAGCGCCATGTCAAGGTCGCGCTGTCTGAGGACGTCCAAGTAGTCCGAGAGGCGGTTGAAGGTCTCCTGATCCATCTGTGCGACCAGGCTCGGTGTGCCCGCTTCCCCCGCGGCTGGAGGCGGCCGCCGGGGGGCAAGCGGTAACGGCTCGCCTTGGGCGCGGAGCCACCCGTGCCACCGGCGAACATCCGAGGGCACCGGCGCAACCCCCAGGACCACGGCCAGACGACGCCCGACAAGGGCCTGAACCGTCGGATCCATGTTTCGAATGAGGACGCCGGCCCGGCGGGCCGCGTCCGCACGCAGCTTCTGAAGATCGCTGGCGGCGGCAATCTCCATCCCCAGCATCAAGGCATCGATTGTCTTGGTGCGCAACAGCCTTCTCGCCGTCCGGCGGACCAGCTCTTCGTCGATCTCGACCCCCCAGCGAAGCGCGGCGCGCAGAACGTGCGGCTCGTCGAGGGGTCCGATGTCCGCCTCCTTCAGCCGAAGTCCCTGGAGGTGCGCCTGGCGGAGAGCGAAGCACCGAAGGGGCCGCGCCCCCTCCGCGACATCGCGGCGGAGAATCTGGTTTACTTCGTCGCCTGCGTAGCGCTCAAGTCGCAGGAGCCCAAAGACACGTATGGGCCAGTCCGGCGCCTCGAGATAGCGGTCGAGCGTCCGGCGCTCACGGTCGCTCAGCGTTGTCAAGGGGACGTCACCGGCTGCGGCTGTCGGCGCCGCCAGAACCGCCAACAGAGCAACCAAGCGGATCGGCATGGATACGACCTAGTGCACTTCCTGGGTGTGCTTCTGGCTGAGGCGGGGGCTTAATGTCAACAGAAGCTCAACCCGCTCGACCATCTCGAGCACCTCCCTGAGGACCTCCCCGACGGGGTCGGCGGGGGGCGGGGCAAGGACGTTTGTATGCTGCGGTGGCAGCTGCTTGCGGGCCATGGCGCGGTAGCGGCTGAGCGTCCGATCCCCGAAGACCGCGACCGGCTCGAAGTCCTCGGCCAGGAACCAGGTCACCGGCACCCGGAAGCCCCCATTGATCTGCGCCTTGACGATCAGCTCGGCATGGGTCTCGTTACGAGGAAGAAATCGCAGCTCGATCAGGGGGCTCGCCTCGGCGATTCGGGCCATGGCCGACCCCTGAAGCGCGCAGTCGCCGCACCACATGCCGGTCAGGCACAGCATGTTGAGCCTCCGGTTGAAGGAGCGCACCAGCGTCTGGGCCTCCTCGTCGAGTGCAAGCTGCTGGTATCGCTGGTCCCAGGGTCCCCGGTAGCCTTGAGCCTCGGCCTCGACGACGAAGTCGGCGTAGGGGAGGCCCTCGTTGAATTTGCGACCCAGGATGTTGGCGTCAAGAAGCATCGCTAATCACCATGTTTCTCACGAAGTCTCGCGCTGAGCCTCAAGAGCAGGTGCACCCGCTCAAACTCATCCAGCCAGTCCGCCAGCGTCGCGTCCAGCTCCTCGGGCTCGACCGGCGCGCCGGGCAGCGGACAGGAGGCGCCCAGCTGCTTGGCGGCGAGCGCCCGATAGCGGCTCAGTGTCCGGTCGCCGCAGATCGACACAGGCTCGAAATCCTCGGCCGCAAAGATAACCACCGGCACCCGCAGCCCGGCGTTGATCTTCACCTGCTCGGCAAGATCGAGGTGCTCGTCGCGATCGAGAAAGACCAGTTCGCAGACGCTGTTGGCCTCGGCGATGCGCTGGATCAGCGGCCCCTGCTGGACACAATCGCCGCACCAGATCCCCGAGACACATAACACTTTTATCCGGCGGACAAACCCCTCCACGAGCTGCTGTTGCTCCTTGGAGAGCCGCGCCTGGTCATAGCAGGTTTGCCAGTTGGCCGCCTTCTGGCCGTCGGTGGCCAGGTAGGCCTCCCACCCCAGCCCGGCCTCGAACTTGCTCTTGAGATAGGCGGCGTTCACGCTCCGGTCTCGATCGGCGCTGCGATAAGGTTGCCCCACTCGGTCCAGGAGCCATCGTAGTTGCTGACGTTGGGATACCCCAACAGGTACTTCAGGACGAACCAGGTGTGACTGGAGCGTTCGCCGATCCGACAATAGACGATGACGTTCTTGTCGGGGGTGATGCCCTTGGCGACATACAGATCTCGAAGATCCTGCGGCTCCTTGAAGGTTCCGTCGTCCTTGCACGCGAGTGCCCAGGGAATGTTGGACGCTCCTGGCAGGTGCCCGCCCCGCTGGCAGGTCTCGGGGAGCCCGGGAGGGGCGAGGATCTTGCCGGTGAACTCGTCGGGCGAGCGGACATCGACGAGGGTGGCGCTGGCTGTCATCACCGCGTCCTCGATCTGCCGGCGGTATGTACGGAAGTTCTCGTCGAACCCCGCGACGGTGTAGCTCGCCGGGGTCGGCTGAGGCACAGCCCTCGTGAGCTGGCGGCCCTCGGCAAGCCACTTCTTGCGGCCGCCGTTCATGATTCGTACGTCGGTGTGACCATAGAGCTTCAGCTGCCACAGCGCCCAGGCGGCGAACCAGTTGTTGTTGTCACCGTAGAGGACGATGGTGGTGTCGTTGGAGATCCCGGCGTCGCTGAGCAGCTTCTGAAGCGCCTCCCTGGTGATGATGTCGCGGCGCAGGGTGTCGCAAAGCTGCGTTTGCCAGTTCCACCCGATCGCGCCGGAGATGTGCCCTTCGTCGTAGGCCGATGTGTCAACGTCCACTTCGACCAGAACGACGCTCGCGTCGCCCTTGTGCTGTTGGACCCAATCGGTCGAAACGAGAGTTTCGGGATGGGCGTACTCGGTCATGCCCTGCTCCTCTTTATTCATCAGGACCGCGTTGGGATTCGTGGCCGGAGATTGTAGTCGTTTGCTGCCGGCGCTGCTCGGCCAGGACGTTGATCAGCGGCCCCAGGTGCTTGAGGAAGTGCTGGTGGCGCCCGACCGAACTCCGGTAGATCGGGCGGTTGACCTGGTCGTAGCTGGCGGTGCGGGCGATGCGTCCCCTTTCGTAGTATCGCAGGCACCGGGCGTCCCAGGGAAGGCCGCAGAAGTCGATGATCTGACGGCTGACGGCCTCCTGGTCTTCGACAAGCGTCTCGTAGCCCAGATCCAGCATCGGGATCTCCAGCGTCCGGCGCCAATGCGTCATGAGACGCTGGTACTGGGCGTAGACGGTGCCGAGGGCGGCCAGGTCGCCGGCGTAGGGATGCAGCGCCGGTGGGAGCGGCTCCATGTAGCAGGAGACGCACGTGTCGAGCGGGTCTCGATGACAGTGGATGACGTGCGCTCGCGGAAACAACAGCGCGATCAACCCCAGATGCCGGTAGTTGAACAGGGCCTTGTCGACGATGCGTTCGGCGCCGGGATCCAGAGGTGCCAGGCGTTTCAGGTAACCGCCGGCGAGCGTGTCGACATCCTCCTGCACGAGGTCCTCGATGCAAGCCGGATAGGCCAGGGTCGAGCCGATCTGGATCGTCATCGTGTTGACGATCTGCTGCATGGTGGGCAGCTCCCCGGCCCCATGCACCCGGGGGTGGGCGTCGAGGACGCTCTCGATGAGCGTCGAGCCCGATCGCGGCATACCGACGACGAAGATGGGAAGCTCAGAGTCGTTGGTCGCCCGGGGGAGCGTTGCCGACCGCTGTCCGGAGAAGGTCTCGATGAGCTGCTGTGTCTGCCTGATACACTCCTCGGCGGAGAAGGGCACGGCGACGCACTCGTTGCCGGACCGGTAGACGTCGAAGGCTTCGTCATACCTTCCGGTCCGCTCCAGCGCCTTGCCCCGGAGAAACTGCAGGTGGCAGCGAGTCTCGGGGGGCATGGTGCCGGCGGCGAGGTGACGTTGGGCCAGCTCGATGATCGATTCGTGGCGCTGCTCGTGCAGATCCAGCCGCCCTTGGATGACGGCCATTTGGGCAGTCTCTTGGTTCGAGTCGAGAAAGGGCGCCAGCAGCGCACGCGCCTTGGCGCGGTCGCCGCGCTTCTCCAGGACCTCTGCCTTGCCCGCAATCGCGCTGGGGTTTTGCGGGCAGAGGCGCAGGACGCGGTCGTACCCGGCCACCGCCTCGCGGTAGCGACCCCCAAACGCCAGAGTCTCGGCGAGCAGCAGGTGGCCGCGGGGATCCTTTGGCCGCAGCGACGTGCACTTGCGGAGATAGCGTGTTGCCAACTCTGCATCGCCTTCGGCCAGCGCGATCCGGCCCCGCAGTATGAGTGCATTGACCGCCTTCGGGTCCTGTGTAAGGAGCTTCTCACAGAGGGCCTTGGCCTGCGCGAGGTTCTGCGCCTCAAACGCTTTCAGCGCTCTTTGAAAGAGGATGGCGCGGTCGCCGTGGCCCATCATTGATCGGCAAAGAGCCCCAGCTGGGCGTCCGTGGCCGCGGTGCTTGAGGGATCCACCGGCTCGGTCTGGACGGCGAGGGTTTCCAGCAGCTCAGAAGCGCGTGCGATCGTCGGAGCTGGCAGGCCGGCGATCCTGGCCACGTGGATCCCGTAGCTGCGGTCCGTCCGCCCGGGCAGGATACGGTAGAGAAAGATGATCTTCTCACCCCACTCCCGAACGGCCACGTGCAGGTTTCGCACGTCGGGCCGGCGGTCGGCCAACGCGGTCAACTCGTGGTAGTGGGTGGCGAAGAGGGTCAGGCAGCGGCGGCGCGCCAGGGCTTCGGTGATCGCCCACGCCAGCGAGAGCCCGTCAAGGGTGCTCGTCCCACGCCCGATCTCGTCGAGGATGACCACGCTGCGGTCGGTGGCGTGGTGGAGGATATTGGCCGCCTCGCTCATCTCCACCATGAAGGTGGATCGCCCCGCGTGCAACTCATCGGTGGCGCCGATGCGGGTGAAAATCCGATCGGCAAGTCCGATGGTAGCGCTGGCGGCGGGCACAAAGCTGCCGGCATGCGCCAGCAGCACGATGAGAGCGACCTGCCGGATATACGTGCTCTTTCCCGCCATGTTGGGTCCAGTGATCAAGGCCAACGTGGCCGTGCTCCCTTCGTCGGCGTTTCCCAACACCACATCGTTGGGGACGAACCGCTCGGCCAGCGTCCGGTCCAGCACGGGGTGGCGGCCCTGACGGATATCAAGCAGCGGCTCGTCGACGAGCCGGGGGCACACGTATCGGTGGCGGTGCGCCACTTCGCCGAAGCAGGCCAGCACGTCGAGCTCCCCGACCACGTCGGCGTAGGCGGCCAGCTGGTGGGCCCGCTGCGCCGCGGCGTGGCGCAGCTTGCCGAAGAGGACCTTTTCACGCTCGATCGCCTGGGTGCGGGCGGTGGTGATCTTCTCCTGAAAGATCTTCAACTCGTCGGTGGTATAGCGCTGGGCGTTCTTGAGCGTCTGCGTGCGGTGGAACGCGGGGAGAATCTTGTCGGCGTGCGTGTGGGTGATTTCGATGAAGTACCCGAAGACCTTGTTGTATCCGACCTTCAGCGAGCTGATGTTCGTCTCTTGGATGAGGCGTTTGCGGTATCGGGTCAGCCAGGTGGTCGAGTCGTGCTCAAGCGCGCGGGCCTCGTCGAGGAGGCGGTCGAAGCCGTCGGCAAAGAGACCTCCTTCCCTCAGGTGTGCCGGGGGCTGATCAACGCATTGAGCGCTGATCATCTCGGCGAGGGCCCCGAGTGAGGGTGCCAACTCGCCCAGCCGTCCCCGCAGCGTCGAAAACGACTCGCTTGTGTCCAGCGCGCTGACCAGGGTCGGGATCTGCCCGACCGATCTTCCCAGTGCCACGAGGTCGCGCGGTGTCGCGCGGTCCATCGACACGCGCCCGGCGATCCGCGCGACATCCTGCACGGTGCCGAGGCGGTGTGCCAGCTCTCCGGCAAAGGATCGATCGTCGCAGAGGGCCGCGACCGCCCGCTGACGCGATGCAATCGCCTCGAGGTTCCTCAGTGGAAAACACAGCCATTGTCGAAGCAGGCGTTTCCCCATCGCGGTGCGACAGCTTCCGAAGATCGCAAGAAGGGATCCGGCCCTGCTTCCCGTGTGAATCGTCCGCTCGATCTCGAGGTTCCTCATCGAGACGGCGTCGATGGTGACATAGCGCTCGGTTGTCTCGAGTCGGGGGGGGCTGAGGTGTCCGAGCCGGTCGCCGCAGACACCGCCCTGGGGCGACTGAGTGTCGAGCAGGTAGCGGAGCACCGCTCCGGCCGCTCCCACGGCGTCGTTGTCGGCGATTCCGAACCCCGCCAGCGTGGCCACACCGTAATGGTCGCAGAGGCACTCGACGGCATCGCGGCGGCGGAACGTCCAAGCGGGCCGTGCGGTGACAGCGCAGTCAACCGCGGTGCGAATTGCCTCCACCTGCGGCGGGGTTACCCCGTCGGGTGGTTCTTCGTAGAGCAGCTCCGATGGGCTGACCCTGGCGACCTCATCGAGAACGCGATCGCCCGGAAGCTGGTAGAGGACGAAGGACCCGGTGGAGAGCTCGACCGTCGCCAGCACCGCCGGCGGTGCGGCGCCTTTGTCGAGGAACTCGATCGCGGCCACGAGATTGGTCCGCCCTTCGTCCAGGAGTGGCTCGTCGACGAGTGTCCCCGGCGTGAGCAGACGTGTGACCGCTCTGTCGACGACACCCGTCGCCGCGCTGGGGTCCTGAATCTGCTCGCAGACCGCCACCCGGTATCCCGCATCGATGATTTTCCGCAGGTACGTCTCCACGGCGTGATGGGGGACCCCGGCCATCGGAATCCCCGCCGTCCGCTGGGTGAGGGCGATCCCCAGCACCTCGTGGGCCAGCACCGCGTCCTCGTCGAACATCTCGTAGAAATCACCCATGCGAAAAAACAGCACGCAATCGGGGTAGCGAGCCTTGAAGCGAGCGTGTTGCCGCATGGCCGGGGTGGCGCGGGGATCCCTCGCCGGAGGCGACGATGTGCCGGTCGACGGGCTCATCCGTGGCTATTGTAGAAAAAGCCCGGGGAATGCCTTCCCGGGGCCTTTACCGCGGGCGTGAACGTGGAGCAGATGAGACTCGAACTCACAACCTCCTCGATGCGACCGAGGCGCTCTCCCAATTGAGCTACTGCCCCCAGGTTGGCGGACGGCGGAGAGGATGATATCGACCGGGCCGCTGGGGGGCCACCGGGCCCTCGCGGCCCGTTTCGACATTCGGTGGTTTCTTCTTTATATCGTTGAGCCCGGCCGCTACATTAGGGCTGTCGTACTACACTCTCAAAAGGCGATGGCGGAGGACAGGAGATCGATGGCCCCGTTGATGACCCAGGAGCGGGTGGAGGGTGACTCGATTGGGGAGGCGATTCGTTTGCTGCGGACCCTTTCGGATCCCACACGTCTGCGTCTGTTGGGCGTTCTGCAGCACGGTGAGCACAACGTCAGCGGTCTCTGCTGCCGACTGGGCCTCCCCCAGCCGACAGTCAGCCACCACCTGGGGTTGTTGCGTGCGGCGGCGCTGGTGGCAAGCCGCCGCAACGGCAAGAACGTGTATTACTCGCTCAACGACGAGACGGTCGAGCCGCTGGGGGCGGACGGCGGGCTGACGATCAGCGCCGGCAGTCTGACGCTGCATATTTGCCACGAGAGCCTTGACGGAGTGGAGCATTTGGGGGGAGTGCTGCGCAGAGCAGCCGAAGATTCACCGCGGAGGGCCGCAGAGAAAGAGGCGGACGCATTCTCTAGCCGATAGCCATTTGCCTTCTTCCGGGTGGCTGGGGCTGAGTCCCGATTCCATCGGGGCGAAGCCCCGGTCTTCTGACCCTGATTGTTCATGACCATCTACTGCCGCTCGCGACGACGTTCATGACGAATCCGGGCCATACGGGTATCGTTGCCGCCTCCACCTCGGCGAGGGCGGCTGATGGCGTATGGGCTCGTGGCGGCGTATTGCCTGTTGATCCTGCTGGCTTCGCTGGCCGGTGGCTGGGTCCCACTGCTCGTGAGCCTTACGCACAGGCGGATTCAGCTTCTGCTGAGCTTTATTGCCGGGGTCATGCTGGGGGCGGCCCTATTGAACCTGCTGCCGGAGGCGATCCTTCAACAGGCGGCGTGGCACAGCGGCCCGGCAGGCGCCGGGCTGCCGGCGGGCCACGGCTGGCTCGAACCTGTGGCGTGGTGGCTGCTTGCGGGGTTTCTGGCGATGTTCTTCATGGAGCGGTTCTTCTGCTTTCACCATCATGATGAGCCGGCCCAGACCTCCGAGCACCGCGCCTCGAATCAGGCCGATCACCGCCACGAGTTGACCTGGGCGGGCGCGGCGCTGGGGCTTTCAGCGCACAGCCTCATGGCCGGTGCGGCGCTGGGGGCGAGTGTCGCGGTGTCCGGGCGGGCCGACGAAAGCGGCCCCTGGCTGGCGGGACTCGGCGTCTTCCTGGCGATCCTGTTCCACAAGCCCTTTGACTCGATGACGCTCGGGGTGCTCATGGCGGCCGGCGGCCGCTCCAGGTCGACGCGTCACCTTGTCAACGGGGCGTTCGGCCTGCTGGTGCCGCTGGGCGCCCTCCTGTACATGCTGGGCGTCACGGATGACGTCCCCTCCCGTCTCGTTGCGGGCGTCCTGGCGTTCTCCGCGGGCACGTTTGTGTGTATTTCTCTCAGCGATCTGCTGCCTGAGCTGCAGTTCCACCGGCACGACAGGGTCAAGCTCTCCGTCGCGCTCCTGCTGGGCCTCGCCGTCGCCTGGGGCGCGGGCCGGCTCGAGACTTTCTAGGAACCCCTCACAGAATGATTCCTGGCGTCGAGCGGCTGCGAGGCCGCTTGGCGCTACTTGTTGTCGCCCTCCGGGGGACTGGGGGCTGCATCGACGATGCCCCTTCGGACCGAAGGCCCGAGCAAACAAGCCGGCATCGCCTGCTTCGCCCTCCCTCGGCCGCGCCCGCCATGGACGGCAAGCGGCCGCAGAACAAAGCCCGGGCGTCCTTGTCGCTCGCTCTCGGGCCGACGGACTTATTCTGTCTAGGGGTTGTACGATTGTGCCGGCCCCCGATGCCCAACTCCACGAGAACCAACTTCTCCAAGACGCTCAACCTGCCTCGGACGGGCTTTCCAATGCGAGCCGGCCTGGCCGGGAATGAGCCGACCTCGATCGCTCGATGGGAGAATGTGCGTCTCTATGAGACGCTGCTCGCCCAGCGCGCCGGCGCCGAGCCGTTTATCTTCCATGACGGCCCGCCCTACGCCAACGGGCGGATCCACGTCGGGCAGCTGCTCAACAAGGTGCTCAAGGACTTTGTGGTCCGAAGCCGCCTCATGGCAGGCCGTCGCTGCCCCTTCGTACCCGGTTGGGACTGCCATGGCCTTCCCATCGAGCACAAGGTGATGAGCGATCTGGTTTCCTCCGGGAAGCTCCAGGAGCTCAGCGCCCTGGGTGAGGACGAGCGGAGGATGGCGGTCCGCCGCGCCTGCCGCGCCGATGCCGAGAAGTACCAGGCGCTCCAGGCCCGCGACCTGAAGCGTCTGCTGACGCTGGCTGATTTCGACAACCCGTATCTGACCATGTCGCCTGACTATGAAAAGGGTGTCCTGGAGGTTTTTGGGAGCCTTCTGGAGCAGGGCCTCGTGTACCGGGCGCTGAAATCCGTGCACTGGTCGATTGAGAACCGCACGGCGCTTGCCGAGGCGGAGCTGGAGTATAAGCAGCTGAAGGATGTCGCCGTCTACGTGAACTTCGAGGCGAGGGAGCGGGCCGCGGTCGCGGGTGTCTTCGGTGTCGACCTCGAGCAGACTCCCTCGTTCATGATCTGGACGACAACGCCCTGGACGCTTCCGGCCAACCTGGCAATCGCCGTCAGGCCGGCTTTTCGCTACGCGCTCGTACGGTTGGACGACACCATCACCGTGATCGCCTCGGAGCTCTTGGATACAGTGACCGGGGCGGTTGGCAGCGTCTCGGTCGAGCGGCTTGCCGAGGTGGATGGCGCCGCACTGGTGGGCCTCACCTATCGCCACCCCTTCTGCGACCGAGCCTGCCCGATCGTCGAGGCGGCGTATGTCACACTCACCGACGGCACGGGTCTCGTTCACACCGCGCCCGGCCACGGGACCGACGACAACCTCACTGCTTTACGTGAGGGGCTGGAGATCTATTGCCCGGTGCGCGGCGACGGAACCTACGACGAGACCGTGCCGCGCTGGCTTGTCGGCATGTCGATCTGGGAGGCCAACCCCAGGATCGTCGAGCACCTGCGGGAGAGCGGCCACCTGGTTCACGATCACACGTTCGTTCACAGCTATCCCCATGACTGGCGTTCCAAGAAGCCGGTGATCTTCCGGGCGACGGAGCAATGGTTCATCGGCGTGGACCGGGAGACCGCCCATGGGGGCCGGACGCTCCGCGAGCTTGCCCTGGCCACGTGCGAGTCGGCCACGCGGTTCTATCCCGAATGGGGTCGCAACCGAATGCGGGGAATGCTCCAGACACGTCCCGACTGGTGCCTCTCACGGCAGCGGGTGTGGGGTCTGCCGATCCCCGCGTTCGAGCTTCCCGACGGTGAGATCCTCTTGACCCCCCGATCGGTGCGGGCCATCGCCGACGTTTTCGGCGCGCATGGCAGCGACGCGTGGTTTACCCAAAAGCCGGAGGATCTTCTGGCCGCCTACGACCCCACCGACGATCCCGAGGCCCCCGAAATGCTGCGCTCGGAGGGGTTGCGGGGGAAGACCTCGGGCCTGAAGAAGATGTATGACATCTTCGATGTCTGGTTCGAGTCAGGCTCATCGTGGCACTCGGTGATGCGGCAGCAGGGCCGCGGTTTTCCGATTGATCTGTACCTCGAGGGATCCGATCAGCACCGCGGCTGGTTCCAGCTGTCGCTGCTGCCGTGTGTTGGCGTGACCGGTCAGTCACCCTTTTCCGCCGTGCTCACGCACGGGTTCGTGGTGGACGCGGTCGGCCTGAAGATGTCCAAGAGTGTCGGCAACACGATCGAGGTGGAGGATCTTCTTTCGCGTTTCGGGGCGGATGTCTGCCGGTGGTGGGTCAGCTCGCTGGCCTACGAGAACGACATCAAGATGAATCTTCAGTACCTGGCGTCCGCCGGCGACACCTACCGGAAGGTCCGCAACACGTTGCGTTTTCTCCTGGGCAACCTCGGGGATTTCCAGGCCGGTAGCGTGGCTCTGGAAGCGCTGGCGCCCACGTCGATCGACGCCTACGTGCTGGGCCAGGCGCGGGAGTTGAAGCAGCAGGTCCAGGATGCCTATGAGCGGTATGCCTTTCGCCAGGTGCACCAGCTCCTTTACGACTTCTGCAACGAGACCCTCTCGGCGTTCTACGGTGAGGCGGTCAAGGACCGGCTCTACTGTGACAGGCCGGACTCGCCGCGGCGGCGAGCCACACAGGCGGTCATGTACGAGCTCGTTGAGCTGCTGTGCCGTCTGCTGGCCCCGATCCTTCCCCACACCGCCGACGAGGCATACCGGCAGCTCGAGGTGGATCGGTCAGGCACGACCGAGCGGTGCGTGCACCTTCAGCGTCTCGGCCCCATGCCCCAGGTCCAGGTCGCCGAGGGCTTCGCGGCGCTCATCGAGGTGCGTGAGCGGGCGCTGAAGGCGCTGGAGGAGTCCAAGGGCCGCGGTCTCGACAACCCCCTCGATGCCGGGGTCGTGCTCCCCGACCCCGACGGGGTGCTGGCGGTCTTTGGCGACGATCTTGCGGACATCCTCCGCGTTTCGCGTGTGGAGATCTCCAAGGACGCGGTCGAGATCAGGGTCGACGACCTCAGGAGCCAGCCCCGCTGTGAGCGCTGCTGGCGGCGGGTCGACACCGCACACGAGCGCGGCGACGGTGCGACGCTCTGCGACCGCTGCGCCGACGCGCTTCTCAGATGATGACCATCGCCATCGCAACCACGACGAAGACCGGCAGGTTACCGCCGGCGAAGGCGATCAATCCAACCATCCACCGCGTGGGGCCCTGGACCTCGATGTTCAACCGCACGATGAAGACGGTCATCAACAGGGCGGCGGTCAGACCCCCGATTCCGACCATCGCGATGAGCATCCCGACCTGATGGAGACAATGACATGTAAACAACGCAAGCCACGCAACGAGCAGGATCACGACGTTGATCTTGGCCATCAGCGACCCCACGCTGACGGCGTCCGCCCGCCCCAGCGCCACACCGCCGAAAAGCTCGGCGCCCTCTTGGAGGAAGAAGCGGAATGTGTGCCGCAGCCCCCAGGCCGCAAACGGTGCCGCCAGCACCGGGCCACCGAAACCCACGACCATCTGGCTGATCGTCACGATGCACCTCCTCGCAAGGAGGCGCCGACCGGATCCCGGACCGCCAGTCGACCCCCAAACCAAGTCCCCGCCGCGGTATCATACCTGACCCGCTATGGGCGTCCAGATTCCAACGATTCCATTCGAGGATTTCAGCCGGCTCGACCTTCGAGTGGCCACGGTCAAGGCCGCCGAAGTCCATCCCAACGCCGATCGTCTCCTGAGGATCACGCTCGATGACGGGACGGCCTCCGGCCGGCAGGTGTTGGCCGGGATCAGGGGCTTCTACGACCCGGCTCAGCTCGTGGGCAAGCAGGTCGTCATCGTGGCCAACCTCCAGCCGCGGAAGATCCGGGGCGAGCTCAGCGAGGGGATGATCCTGGCCGCGGTTGTGGCGGGTTCCGCGGGCGGCGGCGAGTCCGACGTCGTCCTGGTGACACTGGATCGCCCGGTTCCGGCGGGGTCGGCGGTGAGCTAACAGGGCTCTCAGCTATCGGCCAGCGCAGTTTTCGTCCAAGCGTAGCGGCCGATCGAATCGGCGGCGAAGCCCACGAAGCGAGCGTGCGGCCGGAGGCCGCTCCGGAGCGAGCGCAACAGGTCTAACCCACGTCGCTCTGGTCGGGTTGCGTCGTTGCCTCGTCGGGTTGAGTTGTTGCCGAGGTCCTACTGGCCAGGCTGAAGTCGTGCCGGGTCGCCAGCGCCTCATAGCCGAACGCCTCCTGGGCGGGAATAACGGAGTCGAACTCCTCGGCAACAAGCATTTGCTGGATCAGGCCGTCGTAGGAATAACTTGCGAATGTCTGCTGGGTCAGGGGTGACTGAGCCATCAACCGCACAAGCACAACGGCAAGTCGGTCTTCAACCGGCACCACCCAAACGCGCTGATCCTCGGCCAGCTCAGAGATCGGCACATCCTGGTCCAGCGCCAGGGCGTGGTCGATGATCGTGGCCACCGTCTCCTCATGGACGCCGATCGTGGAAAGGGGCGTGGGGATGGCGATCGGCGGCAACCCCAGCAGTTGTTGGAGGCGCAGGCTGCCGATATCGATCAGGGAGATTCTGTTGGCGACGCTGAGTGTCGCATCATGGCTCATCGCCACCGCGAGCAGCCCGTCGTCGATGACCTGCCGGCGAAGCTCGTCGGCCTTCATACTCAACTGGCGGTAGTGGGCGAGCCGGGCCAGATCGGCCGTGAGCTGGTCGCGTACCTCATCAACCGATTCTGGTGGCCTGGAGGGGTCGGTATCGATGATGCGGAAGAGGTAGACGCTGCCATCGCCGTCGGTCAGCGGCGGACCCGCCACCCGCTGCTGGATGTCCATCAACTGGGCACCGCCGAACTCCCGAGCGGCCGCGACCAGTTCCGCCACGGTCACGGGGACCGCTCCGAACTTCTCGGTCGTTGCCTCGCCGATCCCTTGGAGCTCCGCCACTTCATCGGCTGAGAGCCAGCGGTCGCCCAGGGCGTGATACTCCGGAAGCGCGACCGCGAACTTCTCCTGAATTGTCTGGGCCAGATCCTGGAAGCTCGGCCCCCGCCAGTCGTCGTCGAGGACCAGGTAGCCGTCGCGGCGCGGAATACCGCGCCGCGCGGACGTGAGCTGCTCCTGATTTGCGAACCTGGCGATCTCCTGGAGGGTGCGGGTCATCAGCGTCTCAAGCAGGTCGCTGCGGACCGCCTCGGGCACCTCCTGCTCGCCCGTGGGCTCCGCGTAGGATCCAGGGTCGGCCCGCCACAGCTTCCGCCAGTGTGACCGCAGTGCGACGGCGCCGAGCTTGCCGCTGTCCAGGATCGTTGTGCGGACGCTCTCGGCGGTCACGACAAGCCACTCGAGCTTCGCCCGGTCCGGCAGGCGGTACCCGAAGCCCTTGTCGCCCTCTCCGGGGGGGGTCTCGGCGTACCTCGCCAGCTGCTCAGCGAGCTCCTCGTCGCCAAACGACGGTGGCGTATCCGGCTCCGTCGCCTCGAGGACGACCACCTGTGCGGTCACCGCATGAAACGAGCGCCTCGCGCGGTGCTTGAGGTGGCGGTCGGAGAACTTGGATCTGTCGACATAGAGGGCGATCATGCGCCTCACGCCGTCGAGCCTCGCCAGCGTCTGAAGGACGAAGGACGTTTGCTCGCGGGAAAGCGCCGCAATCTGCGCGATTTGCTGCTCGGCCCCGAATGGGAGCCCGACGGCGACCCCGCCGATCAGGCCGGCGGCTTCAGCTTCGCGCACCAGGAGGTACCAGTGCTCCGGCTGGTCGACGATCCCCGGACCCGGGATGAGGGGCGGGAAGAAGCGGCCAAAGGCATATTGGAGAACGTTCAGCTCGCGCTGGACATGCGACCGCTCGCTGACGGTGACCTTCTGCTGCTCCTGGCCGACCTTTGCCCACAGCGCACCACGCCGCGCTATCACCGAACCCAGGCTGGTGAAGGCGAAAGGGATCAGAAAGGTGATCAGGAGAAGCGTTCCCCCGACGGCCAGGATCCACTTGTTGTATTTGCGGAGGAATTTGAACATGGACAGCGACCCAGGGGACGGGTCATGGGGTCAGACCCTGAATAGTGAATAGTGTCCTGGCGGCAGGGGGAAGAAGCGGATGCCGGCTACTATTCACTATTCAGGGTCTGACCCCACTATCGATAGAACTCGACGATCAGGTTCGTGTTCACGTCGAAGGGAGTCTCGTCGCGCGTCGGCAACGTGAGGATGGTGATGGCCAGCTCCGCCGGGTTCACGGCCATCCAGCCGGGGACCAGGTGACCGGCCATCGACTCCATGTTGTCCTTGACAACGTTGCGGATCCGTGGCCGGAGGATAATCCGGTCGCCTGGATTGACGCTGAAGCTTGGCCGATCGACCTTCTTCCCGTTGACCTCGACGTGGCCGTGGACGACCATCTGCCGGGAGGCCCAGACCGTCCGCGTAAAGCCCGCTCTGCGGACCACGTTGTCCAGCCGCTGCTCCAGCAATCGCAGCAGGATCTCGCCGGTGTTCCCCCTCTTCTGCGAGGCGTTCTGGATGTAGCGGCGGAACTGCTTCTCCATGACGCTGTAGTGGTAGCGGAGCTTCTGCTTCTCGTTGAGGCGGATACCGTAGTCCCGCAGCCGCCGGCCGCGATAGCCGTGCATGCCAGGAGCTGTGAGCTGCCGCTTGGCGGTGTGCTTGGGAATGTCGGCGATGGGCGCCCCCACCCGCCGAGACAGCTTGACCTTGGGACCGGTGTATCGTGCCATCGGGAACCCCTCATCAAACCACGCTGGTGACGGATCGTCAAGCAGGGAGGCCGATCCCCCCTCGACAGACCGCGAGGTGGTGCTCCAGTTCCCGTCGTTGGGGGGCTGAGAGCGATTCGGAGCCGGTGGCGAGTGCCTGGTCAAAAACCTCCCCTGCCGCGTCCAGGAGTTGCCCGAGACGGCCGCTGTGGGGGTCGTCGGCCGCCTTCCGGGCGGCGTGCTGTTCGTTGAGGGTGCGGCCCATCACGCCACGGCACCACGCCGCCGCGATCGCCGCCCGGTCAAGGGGCACGCTGGTCCGCCTGAGCCTCCCAAGCGCCCTCGCGGCCAGCGTCGGGCGATTGGCCATCGCCGCGGCGACCATGAGCACCACCAGCGCCCGGACGCGGTACGCTGGGTCCCGGGCCAGCGCCGACATGCGGCGGATCGCCGTTGCGAATGACCCCAGCGAGAGCCACGCCGACCCGGCGCGGGCGAGAGAGGCGGGCCGGCTGGTGGTGAGCCCGTCCAGGACCTCGCCCAGACGGTGCATGTCAGCGGTTTCTTCCAGGATGTCGATGAGTGCGCAGGTAATGGCGTCGTACTCGCTGCCGGTGGCCTCGGCCCTCGCTTTCGTGAGCATCTCCGACGCCTCCAGACGCCGGCCCTCGGCGATCAGGACGCGACTCTGGAGAATCGCCCCGGGAGCCTCCATCTGCTGGAGCACCGCCCGCGCCCGCTCGACCCGTCCCGCCTTGAGCAGAGCGATCACCCGCTGTGTCTTGAGCCTGTCGCTGGCCTTTCGGGCGTCCGCCTGGCGAAAGAAGCCGGCGGCACGCAGGGGATCCCGTCGGCGAAGCGCGACGCGTCCGGCCAGCTCCAGGGCACCGGAGTGCTCGGGTCGCATGGCCAGCACCAACTTCAGCTCGTCACGGGCTTCATCGATTCTGCCCCTGTTGTACTGGGCGCGCGCCCGCAGCAGGGTCAAACCCGGATCCGTGGGTCGCCAGAGCAACCCCTGGGCAATCAGCGTCTCCGCCCCCTGGTTGTCCCCCTGGGCAAGCAGCATCTGGATCTTCAGCCTTCGTGCGGCGGGGCTACCGGGCAGGGCCAGGTACGCCCAGTCGATCGCCTCGCCGTCATCGAGCGCCGCGGCCTGAGCCGCCCGCAGCAGCCTGGCGGCCTCGGCCCGGCCGATCTCGTGTGCCGGACTGGATCTCGCGAGGGTCATGCGGCCCGTTCCCTGTGCTGGGGCTTGCGGCCGGTTGGACGCGGCTGGAGCGTCTCTGAGAGCAGGGCCAGCGACGCGGACATGGGGTTGAGCGTGAGCCCGTGCTGGGCCCAATGGCGTGCGGTATCGAGGTCGCCGAGCAGAATCGAGAGCCGGCTCATCGCTTCGCAGCCGTACGCCTCATCGAGCAGCTCGCCCAGCACCTGGGCGAGGGCCCGGCGGATCAGTCCAATGGTCCGAAGGTGTGGCCTGCGCTTCTGCGCTTCGACCAGCGTCCCGATCGCCGGCTCGTAGGTGAGCAGCTCCATCGCAAGGGCGTTGACCTCGCGGGGTGTGGGAACGGAGTCGGGGTCAAAAGCGGGCATGGCCAGAGACTCCAGGAGCACGCTGACCTCGGGCGTCTCTCTGGTCTCGACGGCGCCGGCGCTTTGCCGCAGGCTCCGCGCCCACACCTCCGCCTGCCCGTGGTTGCCACGGCACGTTGCCAGCAGCACCAGCACCTCGAGCGTCCTGGGGTCCTGAAAGTGTCTGAGGTTGCGCTGAAGCGCCCGGACCGCCGCGGCATGATCGTGGCGCTGAGATTCCAGAAGCGCCAACAGGATGCGGGCATCTGGGGGGGCTGAGGAGCGCGCCGAGAAGCGGTGCAGTTCGAGGTGGGCTTCCTCCCGGGCCCCGAGACGGAGCAGGCATGCTGCCCTGAGCAACCTCAGGGAAGCCAGTTGTGTCCCACACGCGTCGATGATCCGTAACGTGGTACCCGGACGGCCTTCGGCCAGACGCAACCGGGCGAGGCATTCTGTCAGACGTGCGTGGCCCAGGGCAAGCCGCCCCGCCCGCCCCGCCAGGATTTTGGCGTGACCCATCCTTCCCCGAGCCATCGCCCGATCGATCCCGTCGGAGAGCCGACGGGCGACGCGGCGTGCGTGGGCGGCCCGGCGGCCGCGTGGAGAGGTGTCTCTCCGTGGCGGGCGCTGGCTGAGGCGGGCGAGCAGGCCAGGCATGTGGAGGCTCTCTCAAAGAGGGGCCGGGTCCCGGAGGCGGGGATCAGGTGGTGTAATCGGACCATCCGCCCGCCGGGTTGAGCCCCGCGACTGAAACAGCGTGGGCCACCAAGAAGAGGGCTGTCAGCTGTCAGCTGTCGCCCGGAGGTGTGCCGACCGCCGAAGAAGGCGAAGAATCACCGCGGAGGGCCGCGGAGAAGAGCAGGGTTCAGGAGTGGGGGCTCGCCGGTCTCCCGAACCCCTGCTGAAGAGACCGTCAACCGTCAGCTATCAGCCGGAGTCGGCATTTCTCTGGGTGGCTGGGGCTGAGTCCCGATGGAATCGGGACGAAGCCCCGGTCTTTTCGTTGATGGACCACCATGACATCGTCGCGCACGGTCTGGCGTCCTGGCGCACACGTTGGTGTTCTAGCGCACAGGTTGGCGTCCTGGCGCACAGGCTGGCGTCTTGCGCGGAGAAAAGAGCAGGGTCCAGGTTTCAGCATATCGTCCCGAACCCCGAACCCCTGACTCCTCAGCAAAAGGAGCTCAACACGGAGTGCCGACGAGAAATAGGCCGTTCGCCATCGGCTGGAGCAGAGCCGGATGCGTTCTTGCCGACAGCCGACAGCCGACAGCCGACAGCCGACAGCCGACAGCCCCTCTTAGTACGCCCGCGCCTCGCACGCCGCCCGCCAGTTGAGGTATGAGGTGTTGACGACCCGGTACCCGCCCGGCGTGGGGTAGTCGCCGGTGAAGTACCAGTCCCCGGAATGATTGCGGATGGCCGATCGCAGACCGTCGACGCTCTGGTAGATGATCTGAACCTCGCCCGACCAGTTCAACGACGGGGGGCGGACGAGCTGCGAGATCTTCGCGGAGAGCGCCTGGAGCGTGAAGGGCTCGTAGATCGCCTTCACCGGGTTGGTCATCTTGTCAGGGGCGAGCTTCACCTGCTCCTGGCAGCGGGCCGCGACCTCTTCGAGAACCTGCTCTTGGCCGCGCTCCTCCAGAAGCGCCACGGCGGCCTGGAAAGCGACGAACCGGCCAAACTGGCTCATGTCGATCCCGTAGCAGTCCGGGTACATGATCGGTGGAGCTGAGCTGACGATGATGATCCGTCGAGGGTTGAGCCGGCTGAGCATGGTGATGATCGATTCCCTCAGCGTTGTCCCCCGCACGATGGAGTCGTCGACCACGACCAGGGTGTCGTGGGGTCTCAGCACGCCGCGGGTGATGTCGTAGATGTGGAGCATCAGGTCGCTGCGCGCGGCGTCGTGGGTGATGAACGTCCTGAGCCGCTGGTCCTTATGCGCGACTTTCTCGGTGCGGAGGCGGCCGTCGAGCAGTCGCTCGAGATCCACGTCGCCCGCCGTCCCCTCTTGGATCCGCTGCCGCAGCTCGTCGACGCGGCGGTGGCAGTTGAGCCGGTCGATTTCCTCGACGAGCCCGATGTACGCCGCCTCTGCCGTGTTGGGTATGTAGCTGAAGACGGTGTTTGGGAGGTCATTGTCCAGGGCCGCGAGCACGGGGGCTGCCAGGTTCCGGCCCAACGCCTTGCGTTCCTGGTAGATGGCCGGGTCGTTGCCGCGGCTGAAGTAGATCCGCTCGAAGGTACACTGCCGTTGAGGCAGCGGGGGTGTAAAGCGTGGTGTGTCGATCCGCCCGTCCCGCTTGATGATCAGGACGTGGCCCGGCGGGATCGGCTCGATCTTGTCGGGCTCGACGTCGAAGACGTTGGCCAGGGCCGCCCGCTCCGAGGCGGCGGCGACGACCTCCTCGTCGATGTAAAAGTACCCCGGACGAATTCCGACCGGATCGCGGCAGGCGAAGGCGTCGCCGTTTCCCAGCGCGCCGACGAAGACGTATCCGCCGTCCCATTCCTCAGCCGCCTTGGAGAGGATGCGGGCCAGGTCGAGCTGCCGGGAAGTTTCAAGGGCGAGCTGGCGTCCCTCGAAAGCGCGCAGCGACCCCGGTCCCATCGTGGCCCGCAGGTACTCGTGCTCCCGATCCAGGCAGTAGCCGATACGCTCGAGGATCACCTGGGTGTCGGAGTCGCCGATGGGGTTCAACCCGGCCTCCACGAGCTGGTCGAATAGCTGGCGGGAGTTGGTCATGTTGAAATTGCCCGCCAGGGCCAGGTTCCGGCTAGCGGTGTTGTTCGTTCGCAGGTAGGGGTGGCAGTTGGCCAACTCGTAGCCTGCGTGCGTTCCGTAGCGGAGGTGTCCCAGATACACCTCGCCGAGGAACGCGCACCGCTGCTTGAGCTCGATGTCGCTTTGGGCCTCGATATCCTCCGCGGTCAGGTCGTCGACGTTCTTCATCACGGTGTCGAAGACCCGCTCGATCGCGTTGTGCTTGTCGGAGCGAATCCGCTTGATGTACTCCGCCCCGGGGGGCATGTCGAACTTTACGACGGCCACGCCCGCCCCGTCCTGACCGCGGTTGTGCTGCTTTTCCATCAGCAGGTAGAGCCGGCGCAGCCCCCAGGCCGGGTCGCCGTAACGTCGGCCGTAATAGCTGAGGGGTTTTTGCAGCCGCACGAGGGCCAGACCGCAATGGTGTCCGATGCGATCGCTCACTGGCGCGCTAGGGTAGGCGGGCACGCCGACGTTGTCGCCGGGGACCCAAGGTGAAGGAGCCCGGTGGGCTGGTACTGGCTTGTGATGGAGATCTTGCCCAGCAGGTGGGGGGCCGCTCGCGCAAAGAGGCCTCGGATGAGCCGCGGGTCGTTGCACTGCCGCGACAGGTGCAGCAGCACGATGTGATCGACCTCGGAGTTGGCGTCGACGGCAAGGACCGCCTCCAGGGCCTGCTGGTTGGAAAGATGCCCCAGCCCGCCCATGATCCGCCGCTTGAGAAAGGCCGGCCGGTGGGAGCCCATCTGCATCGAACGGTCGTAGTTGGACTCGATCGCCAGGGCCGACACGCCGGCGAACCGCTGGGGCAGGGTCTCCGGGACCCTGCCGAGGTCGGTGGCAAATCCCAGCCTGATGCCGCCGTGGTCGATGAGGAAGCCCACAGAGCCCAGTTCGTCGTGGGGCAGCCAGAGGGGTTCGACGACGGTCCGCGGCCCCAACGAGAAGGTGCCGTCAAAGGGTTCAGCGAGGTCCGCCGCAAGGCCTGCCCCCAGCGCTGGACGCAGGTGCCGCCTGGACAGACGCCAGCGGATACCGTGCCGCCTGGCCGCCTTCCGCCATCCGGGGTGTAAGTGGTCGCAGTCGGGGTGGGTGAGCAGGATCTCGCTGATATCCGCCCCTGAGACGCCCAGGGGCCTCAGCCGCCGTAGGGTCTCGCGCGGCGATAGCCCGGCATCGATGAGAACGTGCCAGGGTTGCCGGGGGCCGTCGAGCACAAGCAGCGTGCAGTTGCCGGCGGAACCGCTGCCGAGGACCGAAAAAGAAAGGGACATGCCTTTGTCCAGGGGTTGGGTGTCGTGAGTGTACACAGGCGAGTGGCGAAGGGTTCAGGGTTCCTAACCCGCCGCATTCCTGAACCCTGAACCCTGAACTCTGAACGGTACCCTCACCTCCAAGCCTATCCTTTTTGCGCATGAGTGGTCTCGATACACCCATGACGGCCCCCATCGACCTCGTTGTTCGCGATCTCGGAGAGATCACCTACGCCGAGGCGTGCGTGTTGCAGAGGGACCTCCAGCGGCGGGTGATCGAGTCGCGGGGGGCGCCGGGCGGCGAGCGGCGGATGTACCTGCTGCTTCTGGAGCACGTGCCGCCCGTTATCACCATCTCGCGTCGCCGCGTGGCTCCGCGCCACCTGCTTGCGGGCGGTGACCAACTCGCGGCCGCCGGAGTCGAGGTTGCCCGGACCGACCGTGGCGGGGATATCACATACCACGGGCCCGGCCAGCTCGTGGTCTATCCGATCCTGGACCTCAACACGCTCGGGTTACGGCTCCACGGCTACATGCGTTTCCTGGAGCAGATCGCCATCGATACGGTCGGGTCCTTTAGGATTCCAGCGCGGCGTGATCCGACCGGGACGGGGGTATGGGTTACGGGGAAGGACGGCGCCACGGAGCGACGAAGGGAGGGCGGGAAAATCTGTGCGATGGGGGTTCGCATCTCGCGGTGGGTGTCCATGCACGGGCTGGCGCTGAACGTGACGACCGACCTCGACCACTTCGACCTGATTGTCCCATGCGGCCTCTCGGGTGTGTCCGTCACCAGCATGGAACGCGAGCTCGGCGACGCCTGCCCCGCGATGCAGGACGTCAAAGACAGGATGAGCGAGCTGTTCAAGATCGCTGTGGCGCGCCTGACAGCTGACAGCGCTGTTTCGAGCGCTCCGTAGCGGCCTGAACCCTGCTCTCTTCTCAGCGGTCCTCCGCGTGCTCCGCGGTGAATCTTCGCCTTCCTCGGCGGCCGGCACAGCCGGCCCTACCTTCCTATTCCACCGCCAATTCCTCAAGCACCTCGTCTGTCATATTCAGCGCCTCGGGGTACTTCACCGCGATCCGCGCCCGCACGGCGATGTACGCCTGTGCCGGGTTCTGGGTGAGGAAATCGTTGTCGGTGGGGATGAATCGGAAAACGAGGTCGATCTGCCGGCGCTCGGCCACCACCTCGACTGCGGCGACGAGATCGCGATAGGCGTCCTCGATCTGATCGGCTAAGAGTTTTTGCATGCGGCGGCCGCGCTCGATCCGCCAGCGCTCGACTTCCTCGCTGAACCGTCTCGCCTCGGGGGAGGCGCGGTCGAAGTCGGGCTGCTCGCCCATTGCCTGCATCCGCTGCGAGATCTCCTCGTCGATCGCCCGGATCTCCTCTTCGAGCTCCCTGCGCTGATCGACGTACTGCTCCGCTTCCAGGAGCGGCCCCAGGGTTCTACCGACATGGACGAAGCCAATCGAGAAGACCCGGGCATGCTCGTTGTCCGCCCACGCCAGCCGTCCGGACTTGTTGCGGAGGACCAGCGAGTGTTCGTCGTCGGTCAGCGTCAGCGATTCGGCGGGGCCCAGTTGCGCCCCGTCCCCTGCGGCGGCGGCGTGGAGGGTGCCCTCACCGCGTTCAATCGCCGCCGAGAGGTTGATCGCGAGCAGGAGTGCCAGGACACCGTAGATGATCGTGCGTTCGGTGGTTCTCATGGGATTGATCCATACAGAGCGGCGGAGCGATGAAGAGAATCGATGAGGCATTGGGCGCAGCCGTGAAGGCCTCAGCCGCGCAGGCCCACAGCCGCGCCCGGCAGGACGCCAAGCGGCGTGAGAATACGGATGCCAAGCGGCTGACAGAACAAGAGTGACGAGTGATTCGGCAACTGATAGCTGATAGCTCTCTTCATTTTCCCATCTCCAACACCGCCATGAACGCCTCCTGCGGGATGTTCACCGATCCGACCATCTTCATCCTCTTTTTTCCCGCCTTTTGCTTCTCGAGCAGTTTGCGTTTGCGGGTCACGTCCCCCCCGTAGCACTTGGCGGTGACGTTCTTCCTCAGGGCCTTGATTGTCTCGCGGCAGATGATCTTGGACCCGATCGCCGCCTGAAGAGGGATCTCGAACTGGTGGCGGTCGATCTGCTGTTTGAGCTTCTTGATGATCGTGCGGCTGCGTTTGACGGCGTTGTCGCGGTGGCAGATGAGGCTTAATGCCTCCACCGGCACCCCGTTGACGAGGATGTCGACCTTCACCAGCCGATCGGGTCGGAATCCTCTGATCTCGTAGTCCATGGTCCCGTAGCCGCGGGTGATTGACTTCAGCTTGTCGTGAAAGTCGTAGATGATCTCCGCAAGCGGAAGCTCGTACTCGAGAATTCGGCGGCTGGCCGAGATGAACTTCTGGGTCTTGTAGACCCCCCGGCGGCCGTCGCACAACTTCATCAGGTCGCCGATCGCCTCGGTGGGGCATATCAACTCCAGCATCACCAGCGGCTCGCGGATGGCCTGAATCAGTGCGGGATCGGGGAGGTCGGCGGGGTTGTGGATCTCTCGTACCGTCCCGTCCGTCAGCTGGATCTCATAGCTCACCGTGGGCGCCGTCTGCACGATCTGGACGCCCCCCTCCCTTTCCAGACGCTGCTGGATGATCTCCATATGCAAGAGCCCCAGGAACCCGCAGCGAAACCCGAACCCCAACGCATCGGAGTGAATGGGGTCGAAGCTGAAGCTGGCATCGTTGAGACGCAGCTTCTCGATTGCGTTGCGCAGCGAGTCGTAGCCGCCCCTCTTGCCCGTGACGTCCGACGTTGAGGCGGGGTAGAAGTCGCTGAAGACTATCTGCTTCGGCTCGCGATAGCCGGGCAAGGGTTCGTGGGCGGGATTGCTGGCACCGGTAACGGTGTCCCCGACGCGGACGTCGGGCAACGCTCGTATGGAGGCGACGAAGTAGCCCACCTCCGCCTGCCCCAGCTTCTGGAGCCTCTCGGGCGCGGGCGTGTACCTGCCAAGCTCGCTGATGGTGTACTGGCGTCCCGTCCCCATCATGCGGATGCGGTCGCCGACGGCCAGGGACCCGTCGAAGACCCGCACATAGACGATCACCCCCCTGTAATCGTCGTAGCGGCTGTCAAAGATCAGGGCGCGGGTTTCGTCGGTTTGCGGCGGCCGCGGTGGAGGAAGCTTCCGGCAGATCTCATCCAGCAGCTCTCCGACGCCCTGGCCGGTCTTGGCCGAGCAGTACATACACTCCTCGGCCGGCAGGCCGAGCACCTGCTCGATCTCCCCGGCCACTTCTTCAGGACGTGCGGAGGGCAGGTCGATCTTGTTGATGACCGGGATCAGCTCGAGGTTGTTCTCGACGGCGAGATAGGCGTTGGCGACTGTCTGTGCCTCGACGCCCTGAGTGGCGTCCACAACCAGCAGCGCCCCTTCGCATGCCGTCAGTGCCCGCGAGACCTCGTAGGCGAAGTCCACATGGCCGGGTGTGTCGATGAAGTTGAGCTGGTAATCATCCCCCCGGTAGACGTGGTGCACCGTGACCGCGGACGCCTTGATCGTGATTCCCCGCTCCCGCTCCAGATCCATGGTGTCCAGAAGCTGCTCGCGACTCTCGCGGTCGGAGACGGCGCGGGTCAGCTGCAGAAGCCGATCGGCGAGCGTGCTCTTGCCGTGGTCGATGTGTGCGATGATGGAGAAGTTACGAATGGGCACGTTGCGGCAATTCTAGTCGTTGCGTGCGCAGGTACGGTGATGGGCGGAGCCCCGACGCCTCAGCTGCGCAGGCCTACAGCCGCGTCACTCCTCCTGGGTCGAAACGGGCATCAGCTCGCCGCCCGCCAGCTCCAGCGTCTCCTCGTCGTACTGCAGGGCCAGGGTCACCGGTTGGGTGTTGGGTGAGTCGGGCTCCAGCCTCAGTCGATTCCCCACAACCCGCCAGGTGCCCTGATGACCGGCCACGACGGCGAGTCGGGCCCCGCGATCTTCCCACTCCCGGCGCGGCCGGAGCTCATACCGCCCGTTGGCGTCGAGGCGGAGGTGGCCCGCGGCGCCCTGCCACAGGCCGATGAGCCGGTCCTCGATGACCTCCGGTGGCCGGTCGATGGCGAACATGGACTCGAGCGGTCCGACGTTCAGGGCGAGGCGGCCGCCGATCTTGCCGATCGACACGCGTCTGGATCGCCGCTGAAGCTCCGCGTAGGGCTCAAGCCACAACGCGGCAAAGGTCTGCTGCCACCAGCGTCCCCGCTCCGCCGGTCCGCGATAGCGGTTGGTGGTGTCGAAGAGCGCGTAGAACCCCCCGTCGCCGAGGAACAAAAGCTGCCGGTCGTTGCTCCACCAGTTGGAAAGGTCGTACTCCTCGGTGGGATCGAAGTCGAGCGGGACGGAGACGAAGAGCTCCTGCTGCGTATCTTCGCGGGGAGCGCAGCCAGCCGTCGCCAGGGGCACAATAAGCAGACAGGCGATCGCACAACGCATCGGTGATCTCACAGAGCCCTCTCTAGCGTAGACCCTCCGCTGCGGCCGCGGTAGAGGCCGTGCTCGCGGATGTACGCGAGCACGGCGGGCTTCAGGAGCCCGACGACGTCCTTGCCCGCTGCGATGTCGGCGCGGAGACGTGTCGCGCAGATATCAACCTGCGGAACCTCGACCGACCACGCACACCAGCGGGCGACATCGTCCGGCGGGTATCGCTCGGCCAGCCGTTGGCGGTACGCCGCCATGTCCAGCGGGGGACGGACCATGACCGCGGGTGTGGCCAGCTCGAGGATGCGTTGCCAGTCCCTCCAGCGTTTGAAGTCCAACGCCTGATCGGAGCCGATGAGCAGATGCAGGTGGACCTCGGACTCAAGGTCCCCACGCAGTGTCTGGAGTGTATCGATGGTAAAGCTTGGCCCCGACCGCTCGAGCTCCAGGGTGTTGATCTGGGCGGTGGGAACCCCGGCCAGTGCCAGCCGGAGCATCGCCAGCCGGTGGGCGGCTGCGGTGACCTGCGGATCCGGCTTGAGGGGGTTGAGGGCTGTGGGGACGTAGAGGATCTGCTCACAACAACGAGCACGGGCAACCTGCGGGGGCAACGAGGTGTGGGCCAGGTGCGGCGGGTCAAATGTTCCGCCGAAGATGAGCAGACGCTTCTCAGCCACGAGAACGGATCACAGATCACCAATCACCTGTTCGATCAGCCGGGCCGCCGCGACCATAGCCGCCGTGCTATCGGCCCAAAGAGTCACCAGCGACGGGAGGATACCCGGTCGGCGCGCGAGCGACTTGAGGATCATCCCAATCCGGGTCCGGCCCCGTTGATCCACCCAGGCGTCGATGTCCCGGGGCAGGGCCGTGTCCGGACCGTCGCTGATGCCGCGGACGATCGTCCACCGCCACTTTCTCTTTATGGCGGCGTGGGCAAACGCCGCTGATTCACGATCGACCAGGTCGGTACCGGTTTCTTGAGCCAGGGCTTGCTTGGCCGCGGGCGAGGTTATCGTCGCCGGCACCGAGGTCACGATGGGCGCCGGTGCGTCATCGGGCTCGGGCACGATGAGCGTGGGTCGAAGGCGCTTTCCGTCCGGGCCAACAACCGCGGCCGGGATGTAGGCCGACCGCACGGCGAACCGTCGGCTCAGCGACCCGGCCAGACCGGCCAGAATGACGACCCGAGGCTCGCCTGTGACTCCCGCTGACCATTGCCCGATCGCTTGGGCGCCCGGCCCGCAGCAGACCACATGACAGCCGATCGGCAACGTGCTGCGGCGAAGAATCCACCGTTCGAACGAAAGCGGGCAGACAACGATCGGTGGGTCGCCTACCAGTCACCCTCTCCCGTCGAGGTGTCCATGAGCTTCAAGCCCGCGTCCGCTCTGGCGTCGGGTAGCTTCAGGTCACTGAAGCGGTCGCTGACCTCGGCCGCGGTGATGAGCGTGGCCAACGCGACGCCGTCAGGAGTGTAGACGCTGTAGAGGGGACCGGCGGGCGTGGCGTAAATGTTGACCGTGTACTGTTCGTTCTCCAGCCGTCCCAGCGAGCGGAGCGACGCTTGGCCATCGGCCGAGTGGGCCGCGGACACCGCCTGCGCGTCGACGCCGCGGGCCGCCAGCGGAGCGGGGACGAAGATGCTGGCCATGAGCAGGAACGCCACCAGCAGCGTTGTCGCGGCAACGATATCGCGCACGAGGTGGTTGGACGCCATCATGGTCGCTTTATCGGCCAGATCGGCGGCCATGCTAAGCTCTCGAGTCCTCTGGTGCCAGCCCGGCGGGACATGGTGAGGGCTGCCGGGGGACCTACTCTGGATACAAGCTGAGAAATGTCTCGTCGGTCGCATAGAGCTGCTTGACACCCGCGGCCGAATTGCGCCAGACCCAGCCGACGCCGGCGCCGGGGTTCGTACCAATCAGCGAGGAGCCGTTGAGCGGGTTGCGCGGAACGCTGACGAGATAGTTGTTGAGAACCAGGTCATCCCACTGTTTGGCCTTCAGACGGGGATCAGTACGATTCTCCACGCGGTAGTACTCGATCTGCTGTCGTATGGCATGCAGATCCGCTCGAAGCGATACATCGATCGCCTCGCCACTGGCGCTGCTGTACCGGGGCACAACCACGGCCGCCACGATGCCCAGAATCGCCACCACGATCAGAAGCTCGATCAAGGTAAACCCGCTCGGGGGAGCGTCGGGTGCCGTTGCTCTTTTGAGAAGAGCCATACGACGGTGATCGGCCGGCAACTGGCTCTGGTTGAGGCCGGCAAGGGGTTTCCCGCTCCACACCCAAGCGCTGAGCAGCGCCAGGACAGGACACCATGGTGAAGCAGGATAAACCCAACGGTCTGTAGGCCGTGGCAAGTTGACCTTTGGCAGTCAACTCCGATAATCGCGCCGAATCGGCCCCATCGTCTAGTCAGGTCCAGGACATCAGGTTTTCATCCTGCTAACTCGCACCGCCCCCCCAATGTTAAGAGGGCGGTTTTTCTAGGGTGATTCGGGGGTGAGTTGAGAGGCTGGCGTGAGCGT
>JADFKZ010000075.1 GCA_022564665.1 Planctomycetota bacterium
ACCGTCCTCCGCGGCCACGGGAGCGGCGTCTACTCGGTCGCGTTCAGCCCGGATGGGTCGCGCATTGTGTCGGGGTCAGAGGATATGACGGTCCGGCTGTGGGATGCTGCCGGCGGGGAGGAGCTTCTCGTCCTCCGCGGGCATGAGTACGGCGTCAATTTGGTGACGTTCAACCCGGACGGGTCTCGCATTATGTCGGGGTCGACGTGGGATATGAAAGTGCGTCTGTGGGATGCAGTGACGCGCCATGACCGTGTGCGCCAGCGCGACGAGGCGCGTCGTGACAGCGAGATAATTCGCCCCTTCGTCGACGAACTGTTCAGCAAGGGACTGGACTGTTCGGCCGTTGCCGACCGGGTGAGGGACGACGCGTCGCTGAGTGAGGCGCACCGCCGTGCGGCGATCAACCTCGTTCTCAAGCGATGTTCAGAGATTCGCGAGCAAGCACGCGACACTGAGCGCTCTGAAGATGACTAGTCACTCGCAAGAACTGGATCAGATACCTGGGAGCAGGCAGGGTAGGCCATGACGCCGGATCTCCCCAGTCCCGAGCAGGTATTCCACGAAGCTCGCGCGATCGAGTCACCGAGCGAGCGTGAGGGGTACCTGAAGGGCGCCTGCGGCAACGACGCCGCGCTGCGCTCGAAGGTCGACGCGCTGCTGGCGGCCGACGCCGAGGCGGGGTCGTTTCTTGCCTCGGCCGACCGCACGGCCGGCACGACGGTCGCAGCCGCCCCGCACGAGCAGGCAGGCACCATGATCGGCCGCTACAAGCTCCTGCAGCCCATCGGCGAGGACGGCTTCGGAATACAGAGCGCCGGCGTCCGAGCGGCACAGCCCCTGTCGAAGTCGTCACCCAACCGCCCCAAAGCTAGAATGAGGCGGTCCATGACTCGCAACAACCCCATCCCGTTCGCTCCGGATCCGGTGATCGAGGCCTACAAGAGGGACGTTGATCGCACGCTGCTGCGCGAGAACCTCAAGCTCCCGGTTGAAGATCGGTTCCGAAAGCTCAAGGAACTTCAACGGCTGGCTCAAGAGCTGCAACGCGCCGGGCGGAAGGCACGATCGCAGGCATGACGGACTATGCGGCTCTGCTCGCAGCCCTCCGCGGGGAGGGCGTCGAATTTATCCTGGTCGGAGGCCTTGCCGCGACCGCCCACGGATCGGCCCGGCTGACGGAGGATGTGGACGTTGTGTACCGGCGGTCAACAGACAACTACCGGCGCATGGTTGCGGCCCTCGGGCCGCGTGACCCGTATCTGCGCGGAGCCCCGCCCGGGCTGCCCTTTCGCTGGGATGAACAGACCATCGAGCGAGGCCTCAACTTCACCCTGACGACATCGATCGGAGCCATCGATCTGCTCGGGGAGATCGCGGGGGGTGGGGCCTACGACGAGCTGGTTCAGCACACAATCGAGGTCACGGTCTTCGGCACGCCCTGCCGCTGTCTCGACCTGCCGCACCTGATCTACGTCAAGCGGGCGGCCGGCCGGCCCAAGGACCTGGAGGCCGTTGCCGAGCTTGAGGCATTGCTGGAAGAACGACACGCTGGCCCGCGCCTACCACCGGACAGGCCACACGGCAAGGGCGATTGAAACCCAGAAAAAACCCTCGCGGCCATGCGGACCGGATCTGAATACCGCAACGTATACGAGGCTCGGATGGCCACGTTTGAGAAGGCGTTGAAGGATGCACGCCAAGAGCAGCTCCCGGAATAGCAGGCGGTCGATGCCTCGTTTCCTGTATTGCTCATGCGGTGGCGAGCGACGGGCCCGCATGGTGCCTGGGTCTCGCTGAGCCGGCCACCCCCAAGGTCTGCGGACGCCATCAGCCGGTCGTCGCGGGCGCCGCAATGGGCGTGCCGCATTCGGGGCAGACGTCGGAAGCGAGCTTGTAGAGCAAGTAGCCGCACCGCGAGCAGCATGGCTCCTCCGCCCGCACGTTGATCCGAAGGCCGCACGCCTTGCACGCGGCCCCGCCCAACTCGATGCTTTGCTTCCTGCGGCACCGCGGGCAGAAGATGGTGATCCGCAGCAGTTCGCGCGACAGAGACTCGAAATCGACGCGGCGATTCAACCGCGACAGCACCGCCAGCGCCAACGTGCCGCACGCCGTCAGAATCGCGGCGGCGGCGTCCAGACGCAGGACGATCCCGTCGCTGAAGCCACTCGAGCCGCCGGCCAGGTCAAAGAAGATCAGCTCGGTGAAGATTGCGGTGGCGGCACCGGTGACAAGCGCACCCACGCGGAGCCAGCGCTGGCCGGACGTCAGCGGGACGCGCATGATCACGTTGGCGTAGGCGACATAGATGCCGGCGGCGACGAAAAGCGTGATGATCTCCCCCTCCCAGGGCATGGAGTTCCAGAACACCGCGAGCAGCATGACCGCCGCGACCGCCGACGCCACCACGCCGATCCAGCGCCAATGGCGGCGGTCACCGCTGCCGACGCCGACGAGGGCGGCAACCACCAGGACGCCCATCGTGGCAAAGATCGCTGACGTCGCCCACCACTCGTCATCCCACTGCCGCCCGGGCAGCCACGAGGCGATCATGGCCGCGAGAAAGAACGCCGCGGTCAGCGCGAGTCCGACCGTCGCGGCCACGCGGGCCTCCCGCCGGTTCCGGGCCAGCAAAAAGATCATCGCGGCCACCGACGAGCCGGCCACGACGTTCACCGTCATCCACAAAGAACGGAACAACTCCCATCCGCCCCCCACCAGCGTGTTCACCTCCCAGATCATCATCAGAATAAGGATGAACTCGACGACCACGGCGGCGAGGCCGAACAGGCCGGCCGGCTGGGACTTCTGCCGATCAACCATGAGCGAGAGCGGCATCATCAGCAGCGCAGCGGCAGCGGTGAGAAAGCCCGTGCCCATCACGCGCCAGATGACGTGGCTGGCCAAAAGCACGGCCAGCACGCCGGCCACCGCCGCCAACGCCAGCGACCACAACAGGACCTTCAGGATGAGCTTGCGAGCTTCGGCCACAGCCCGTCCATTCTGACCGGTTTCAGCCCCGGCGTCTTGGTCTCGGCAACGACGAGCAGCCCCTCGAATCGCTCGGGGCTCATCTGAAGTTTCGTTGCGACACGCCACGGCAACAACACGACGCGGCCCTTTTCAAGCGATCCGTCCTGGACCTCCACACGGTATCCTGCGTGCATGCGCCAATATTGCGCCAGGGTCTGCGTGGTCTTGACGTGCGGGCTGCTTGGGGCCCAGGCAGTCCGTCCGTCACCGTCGGAGAGGCAGGACAAGGAGGCGGCCCTGGCCCAACGCATCGACCTCGTCGTTCACAAGGTGCAGCAGCGCCAGTTGCGGAGTGATGAACACACGCCCTGGGTCATCATGCACTCGGCGATCGCGTTCAAATCCGACGCGGTGGTCTTCGACACCGCCTCCGGCGAGGGATTCGAGGCGATCGAGTATCTCCTGATGCGGGCCAAGCATGAGGGCCGGTCTTTGTTCCAAGTTGTGGACGGCACACCGACGGTTCGGCGCGATCCGGCGGTCGAGCACCACGTGAACCAGTACCTGATGATGTTGGCGCTTGCAGGTGTCTCACCCCAGCGCGCTTTGCTCGCCGATACCGGGGAACAGTATCGGGTCGCCCAGCTGATCGACGCGGCCAAGCTTGGCTTTGAAGATGAGCAGGAAGTCGGCTGGACGCTCGTTGCGCTCTCCGTCTATCTGCCGTCGGGAGATGAGTGGGTCGGTGCCAACGGACGAACGTACACGATCGCGACAGTGCTCCGGCGGGGTATGGAGCGCGATCCGAGAAAAGAGGCCGAGGGAGGAACTCATCACCTGTTTGGGATCTCATATGCAGTCCGCACATACGCGCGCAACCACGGCAGCCTGGATGGCGTGTGGGAGGAAGCGATGGAGTACCTCAACGCACACGTGGCAACGGTCCGGCGCTTCCAGCTGGACGACGGCGCGTTTTCGGCGGGCATGCTCAATGAGCGGTCCGAGCCCAAGTCGCCATCCGAGCTGGTGTTCAGCACGGGCCACACCCTCGAGTGGCTTGTGTTGGCGATGCCCGGCGACCAGCTCCGGCTCCGGTGGGTGGAGCACGCGGTTGTACGGCTTTGTGCCGAGATCGAGCGACATCCACTTGATGCCTTCAGCGACGGGGGCATCTATCACGCCGTCAACGCGCTTCGGCTGTATCGTGACGCTGTCCGGCGAGAAGAGGACCGCCCCGACTAGGTCTCAGAGACGCCAGCCGAACGCCCTGCCGATCAGGTCAATGACCGCCACCGGGAGCAGCAGAAAGATGCTCAGCGTGGCCAGGAGCATCTTCAGGGTGAGGGCGAGCTCGCACACAAAAACCTCGACTTCGAACATCACGTCGTGCAGCGGCGCTATTGCCCGTCCGACAATGACCAGCACGGTCGTGATCAGCGATATCGCAACACACCAGCCGACCCATCGGCCGGCCCGGTACCCGGCATTGCGAAACGCCAGGAGGCACAGCAGCGCCGCCAGCCCGATGGCAACCAGATCGATTCCAAATGCGGCCAGAAGCATGTAGTGTCCCGTCACCTCGCTCCAGGCGGTCTCGACCGGCTGGGTGCTCATCAGCTCAGCGAACCTGCTCTTCCACGCGAACCCGCCGGGAAACTCCGAATCCAGCGGCACGCCGAGGTAGACGACCGCCGGGACGGCGGCGACCAGCCCCGCGCCAACGACCACAGCTTTGGGGGCGTGGGTCGAGATGATGGCGGCCGCGATCGCCAGCGCGAGCAGGGTGATGCCTTTGAGTGCGGACGCTTTGCCCACGCTCCATCCGAACGACGGCATCCGCTCCAGGAAGCGGGCCTGGATCTCCGGGTGCTGGTACAGGATGACCAGGGGAGCGGCCCCGATGACGATGAGCACCGACGGCCTCAGGAATTGTGTCGGAAGGAAAACGGCGAACAATGCCCCAATGCCCAACGCCGGCAAATAGAACACCCACTCCAACAGTCCCGGCGAGTGCAGGCTGAACCCGCCATAGGTCCACTGAAACCCGTAGGTCTCGCCGGTGAAGGTCACCACCGGAATGGCGAATCCCAGCAGCTGGATGACGCCCGCCAGGACGATCAGACCCGTGCCGCCGGGAATCCGGCCGCCCCCACTCTGCCCGGCCCCCACGCCCAGGGGAATGAACTGATCGACGGTCGGCAACGGCATATTCGAGGATCGACAAGGACGACGCCAAGTCTGAAGCGTCACGTCCCGAAACTTTCATCACCGCGATGAGCCCGCCCCGGCCGGCCCGGCCGACCAAAGCAGGCCAGCTCAACCCTTTCCCCGGGGTCATCCCGCCCCTTATTCGGTCTGGGCAATCACTTTCCCCAGATGAGTCGGAGGTCGACCGGAGCAAACGTATCTGGAAACGGTTTCACAGCCTCCTCCTGGCATGGGCCGACGGATCGGTTATCAAACCACTTCTGGCAGTGGAGGCTCCTGGGCGTCAATGACCGCAAGAACACTGCGTCGCCGGATCGGCTTGTCCCTGGCCGCCGTCGTCCCGCTGGGCGTTTTGCTCAAGTTCTACGCCGGGCCCTACCAGGCGTGGGTCAGCAACAGCGCCGCCGGCATGGCCTACGAGCTGTTCTGGTGTTTGGCGCTCTTTGCCATCTGGCCATATCGCCGCGCCATCAACCGGATCGTGATCGGTGTATTTGTCGTCACCTGCGGGCTCGAGGCGATGCAACTCTGGCAGCCTCCGCTGCTGCAGGCGGTTCGCTCGACGTTTCCGGGAAGGGCCCTGATCGGCACGACGTTCGCGTGGTCCGACTTCGCGTACTATGCCGTCGGGTCCGGGATCGGTTGGCTCTGGCTTCGGTGGTTATCGCGATCCGTATCGTATGACGCGCCCCGGCGCCAATGACTCTTGTATCCCCTCCGGAGAGCCATCGGCTGTCGGCAAGAGAACGCGGACGGCACATGTGTGGCGAGTCAGGGGTTCGGGGTTCGTGGCGATCTGCTAACCCCTGATCCCTGAACCCTGCTCTTTTTTCCGTGGCCCTTCTATGAAGCCGGGCGTGTCAAGGGGTGAGACCCGAGGTTGGTCCGTTGACCAAAAGACCGGGGCTTCGCTTCGCTCAGTCCCAGCCACCCGAGCTCAGCCCCAGCCACCCAGAAATTGCCGGCGGCGGGCACAGCCGGGCCTGAAGCCGACAGCTGACAGCCTGTTCCCGCCGCTACGACGCCTGCTCTTTTCGTTCCGGTGCCGTCAGGATCTCCTCGACGAAGCGTCGCATGAGAGAGCTGGCCTGGGGAGTCTCGCGAAATGAGGCGAGCACCTGCTTGGGCGTATCGGACATCTCGGGCCGGGCGTAGCTCTCCATGTATCGAAAGAACCGTTCCCGGTTGCCGGCCATCGACAGCTCCGGATGGAACTGCGTGGCATAGATGGGCTTGCCCGCCACCACGAGCGCCTGAAAGGAGCAACGCTCGGAGCAGGCAAGGTTGACCATCCCGGAGGGGACCCCCAGCGCATGATCCTTGTGGCCGAACTGGGCGAAAAACCCCGGAGCCAGAGGCCCAAAGAGAGGATCGCTCCGGCCGGCCTCGGTCAGGGTCACCTGGAAAGTGCCGATCTCCGCTCGCGAGGTATCGGTCGTGACCTGTCCTCCCGCCGCGACCACCAGGGCCTGAAAGCCGAAGCAGGAGGCGAGAGTAGGGATTCCTTCCGCTGCGAGCCGGCCGCAGAAGTCGATGAACTGCATCAGCCACGGATGGTCTTTGGCGTCCGGCATTCCGTACTCGCCCGCGCCTCCGACGAGGACGCAGTCGCTCTCCTGGACGACGTCAAAGGGCGGCGGACCCTGCAGAAGATCCCAGCTCCGAAGCGCCTCTGCGTCAACTCCCAGCGATTCACGAAAGGCACTCTGCTCGTGCTCGAGTGCTGCGTCGCCCGGGTTGCGGGCCTGAAGAAGAAGGAACGTCATGTGTGACCTCGTCCAGAGGTGATGGGGCCGGCGAGCAGGAAGATCGGGTTACCCGCCTGCTCCCGCCGCTTGACGGAGGCTTGCTCGTAGACGGTCCTACGCGGTGAGCTCTTCGGAGCGGGACGCTGGCAAAGTCAAAACCGTGCTACCGGCCATGATACTGCCGGTACCAGGCAACAAACCGAGCAACTCCCTCCTCGATCGTGCAGCTGGGTTGGAATCCAACGTCGCGAGCCAGATCGTCGACGTTGGCGTAGGTTTCGGGCACATCTCCCGGCTGAATCGGCAACAGATTTTTCTTCGCCTTGGTCCCCAGACACTTCTCGAGTATCTCGATCAGGTTCATCAACTCGACGGGCTGGTTATTCCCGATGTTGTAAAGGCGGTATGGAGCCGAACTGGTGCCGGGATCGGGCTCGTCACCGCTCCAGTTCGGATTCGCTTCCGCCGGCCGATCGGCCGTTCGAACGACACCTTCAACGACATCATCGATGTAGGTAAAATCCCGTTTCATCGTGCCGTGGTTGTAGACATCGATCGGCCGGCCGGTCAGGATCGCCTCGGTGAACAGGTAGATCGCCATGTCCGGTCGTCCCCAGGGACCGTATACCGTAAAGAACCGCAGGCCGGTGGTCGGGAGCCGGTAGAGATGGCTGTAGCTGTGCGCGATCAGCTCGTTGGATTTTTTTGATGCGGCGTACACGCTGATCGGATGATCGACGTTGTCATGAACCGAGAAGGGCATGCGGGTGTTGGCTCCGTACACCGAGCTTGAGGAGGCGTACACAAGATGTCCCACGTCGGTGTGACGACATGCCTCGAGAATGTTCAGGAAACCAACGAGATTGCTCTGGATATAGGCGTGCGGGTTCGACAGTGAATATCGAACGCCCGCTTGGGCCGCCATGTTCAACACCACGGGGAAACGGTGCTCCTGAAACAGAGCGTCGATCGCCTCACGATCCGCCAAATCAATCCGGTGGAACGAGAACCGACTTTGATCAGCTAATTGTGCGAGCCGGTCACGTTTGAGCTGGACGCTGTAGTAGTCATTGAGGTTATCGAGACCGACGACCTCATCCCCGCGTCGCAGCAGTGCTTCGCAAAGATGATAACCGATGAACCCCGCTGCCCCGGTCACCAGGTATTTGCTCATGACTTGATGCGGCCCCCGGAGGCAGTTTGATCACGTCGTCGGGATGGCGACGAATAACGGTTGGGTCGTCAGACAGAGCCTAGCGCAGGTTGCGTCAAAGCGTAGCGGCCTTTTTGATAGGCCGCGTAGCCGCCAGAGCGAGTGTGCGGCCGGAGGCCGCTACCGAGCGCTCGAAACAATGTCATTCGTTGTCTCGCCCTTGCTGGTAGAGCGCGCATACGGCCCCCGCGGGATCCCGGATGACGCAGAAGCGACCTCCGCCCATCGACCTGGGGCCGGCAAGCACGGCGCCCCCGCGCTCGCGGCACACCCGGGCGCTCTGATCGACATCCTCGACGACGATGTACATGAGCCACTGCGGCGGCAGGTCCGAATTGGACCCGCGGGCGTGGCACACCCCGGCGACCGCCTCGCCCGTCCCCGGTGCGATCATGCTGAAATCGCTGTAGCCCCCCATGTCCTGAGGCTTCGACTCCCATCCCACGACGCGCTCGTAGAAGTCGCTGACCTCGCCGGCACCTTCGACCGTCAGGTCCGTCCAGCAGATCGTGCCGACCTTGACATCGCTTGCTTCACCCATACGCCGTCGCCTTTCGAAGAATACTGGTGACCGGAAGTGGATCAAACAATGTCCCGCGATCCGTTGTGCCGGCCCATCGAATGGTGAATGGTAGCGCCCCAGGCGGGCCACCCACAACGCAGCCGACGACGACGGTGGCCGGCAATTCCAGACGCCTCGTGTGCCTCGCTATCATGTGCCCAGACGCACACCGACAGGACGACTCACCGTACCCAACGAGGAGATTGGTCATGAAGGTTTCGCTTGTGCTGACAACGGCGGTACTGGTCTTGCTGGCCGCCATCAGCGCGACCCTGGCCGCGGGCCGGAGCTCGCCGGTCACGTTCGTCGAGCTGCCCCTCAAGCTCCCGGCCGTGGGCAACCTGGATGCGGTTCGACAGTGGCACTTCGGGCGCATTCAGTCGGCCGAGCTGGCGGGTGATCACCCCGACGTCCGCATCGACATCAGAACCCTCAACGGATCGGTGATTAGAGTGGTCGGTCCCCGAAGAGAGCTGGTAGAGCTGGCCCGGAGAACGAACTGGTTGAGTCCCAGCAAAGCCCGACCGACGCGCCAGGATTTCGTCGAAAGAATGATCGCGTTCGACGTGGACAGCCAGCAGCGGTTGATCGCCATAATGAGCCTGGAGCCGATGGACCGCAACAAGAACCGACTGAGGCGCGCGCTGAAAGGCGGCTGACCCATCGCCAGGATCTACGACCTACCTTTTGGCTTTGTCTGACCGTGTCGCTCACGCAGCGTGTCGGGCGCACATGGTCGCGGCCAGACGCCATGCTTGGGCTTCTCTGTGCTCTGCCCAGTCGCGGACGATCTGCCAAGCGGCCCGGGCGATCGTCCTCTCGTGTTCGCCGAAGTCGAGGTTCTCGTGCACGACCAAGTTCCGCAGTGTTCGGATGGTGTGCATCATGTTGGCCTGGTGAACCGGCAGCAGCTGCTCGTCTCTGAGCGTCGTGATGGATTCCGCCAGGCTCGCCGGCGGCTCGCCCTTCATGTGCCTGGCCCAGAGGGCCCGACAGAATCGGTCGATGTACCGCCACGCCTCCTCAATGCTGAGCGTACCTGCCTGCAGCGGCTTGTGTGCGCCCCAGCGTCGTGACGCCGTCGACCCTTTCGAGGCGAGCCTGCTGATCAGCTTGGTGTGATCACCCAGCGGGCACCTGCCCTTCTTGCGAACGAGCTTGCCTTCCGACGCGAGCCGGCGGCAGATCCGGCCGACGAGCTGGCGAGGCCCAATGCCGCTCTTTCTTGCAAGGCAGTCGTCACAACATCCCCTGGACGGGATTGACTCGAGGAACTGGATGATCAGTTTCGATTCGCTCATCGGTCGACCTCTTTGCTGGAGCAAGCCACCCGCACCGCTTCGAGAACGTCGATACGAGTATCGGCAGGGCGCCGAGGTGCGTTTACTCCGTGTCGCCACGAAGCCGGCAACTGATCGTTTTGGGGTCTGCCGGAGCTCCCCCTACGTCCCTTTTACTAATGATCGCGGTCCGGTCGTCTGTGGAGGCCACGGAACCGGCGAACGCGGCGACCGCCTCCCGCACCGCCTTAGAGGATCCGCCGCGCCGGCTCACGGAGGTAGGCCAGGATCACTTCGGCGACACGGTCGGTTCCGAACTGCCGGCCGTCGGCGACCATGAGCGAGGAAGATCTGGGGGTGCTGCTTCATCAGGGGACCAGCAGGCGGTTCAGCGCGCGGGGCTTCTGGAGGTCCCAAAGGCCCTCCTCGCCCAAGCTTCGGGCGACCTGAAGACCGCCCACCACGGGCGCCAAGAACTGCTCGAGCCGGGCTCCGGAGGGATCAATCGTGCGGCCCATAAACGCTCCGGAAAGCGCCCGCACTGCACGGCGATTAGGTATCCGCAGGTCACCAGCAACTGACCCCTTCATACCCCCGCCCGGCTGGTGAAGAACGGCCCGACTTCAGGAAGGTCGCGGGGGGCCACGCCAGGGCCGTTGGCGGCGTGCCGTATGATAAAGCCTCCTGCCTGAGGATCAGGCCCGAGCACGCTCCGCTCGGTGCATGCGTCCCGCACACAGGCATGTGACCCCTCTCAGGAACGACCGCGTGGACGCCCAGACCGGAATAGGAAGCGAAATCGGCAACGGGGACGACGTCACCGTTGTCGCCCGTGGCCTGGTCAAACGCTACGGCGATCTGGTCGCCGTCGACGGGATCGACTTCCAGGTGCGTCGCGGCACCTGTCTGGGCGTCCTCGGTCCAAACGGCGCGGGAAAGACGACGACGATCGAGATCCTCGAGGGACTGAAGACGCCGGACGGCGGTCACGTGGAAGTGCTCGGGCGCTCGTGGAGCGAGAGCCGGCGTGAGATCCAGGAGCGGATCGGTGTTCAGCTCCAGGAGACCGAGTTCCAGGACAAGCTTACGGTCCTGGAGCTGCTCCGCATGTTCCGCAGCTTCTACCGGGAAGGGAGCGACATCGAAGAGGTCGTGCGCACGATCGGTCTCCTGGAGAAGCGCCGCGCCCAGGTCAAGACGCTCTCGGGCGGCCAGAAGCAGCGGCTGGCGGTCGGCTGTGCCCTTCTGAGCCGACCGGAGATTCTCTTCCTCGACGAGCCGACCAGCGGGCTCGACCCCCAGGCGCGGCGGCGGCTGTGGGAAGTGATCGAGACCTTCAAAGCCGGTGGCGGTACGGTGGTCCTGACCTCGCACCACATGGAAGAGGCCGAGCGTCTGGCGGACGACCTGATCATTATCGATCACGGCCGCGTGATCGCACGTGGCTCGCCGAAGGCCATCATTGCCTCACTTGGTGCCGAGAGCGTGGTCCAGTTCTCGCTGGCCGGCGCCGACCCGCGCCAGCTGTCCGACGAGGAGCTCAGAACGCTCCAGGGGGTCCGATCCGCCCGATACGAGGGTTCCGAGATCTCGCTCTCAGTCGTCCGCACCCAGGCCGCCATCGCGGGGCTGTTCAAGCTGATCGAACGTCGTGGCCTGGTGCTGGACGACCTGCACACCCACCGGCCGACGCTGGAGGACGTCTTCGTGTCGCTGACGGGAAAGCACCTGCGCGATGACTAGGCTCAACGAGATCCGCGAGCTGACCCGCGTGCGGGTGGTGTTGTTTTTCCGAGAGCCCGAAGCGATCTTCTGGGTGTTTATCTTCCCGCTGGTCCTCGCCGCCGTCCTGGGCTTCGCGTTCCGCTCGGCCGGCGTCGAGCCCAGCAAGGTCGCGGTTGTCCAGGGCGAGGGGATCCAGCGGCTGCTGGAGGCCTTCCAGCGCGACGAGGACCTCGATGTCGAGGTCTACGAGGACCGTCAAGAGGCCTTCGACAAGCTGCGCAAGGCGGCTGTCGATGCGCTGATCGAACCCGGTGACCCACCGCGCCTGGCCTTCGACCCCGACCGCGCCGAAGCAGCGACGGCGCGGCTGCGGGTGCAGCGAGCGCTGACGCTGGCCATGGACGGCGGCGTCGACGCCCCACTGGGGCTCGAGCCCGTCACCGAGACAGGCTCGCGCTACGTCGACTTCCTGTTCCCGGGTCTGCTCGGCATGAACCTGATGGGGACCGGCATGTGGGGGATTGGGTTTGCCATCGCAGACGTGCGCCGGCGCAAGTTCCTCAAGCGACTCATGGTGACGCCGATGCGCCGCTCCTCGTTCTTCCTCTCCTTCATCCTTTCGCGATTGGTGTTCCTCTTTCTCGAGATCGTGATCCTGGCGAGCTTCGGCCGGTGGGTCCTCGGCGTGCCCTTCGAGGGCGATCTCATCTCGTTCTCGATCGTGTGCCTCCTGGGCGCGATCACCTTTGCGGGTCTGGGCATTCTGGTGGCCTCGCGGGTTCGAACGATCGAGGGGGTCTCGGGCCTGATGAACCTGGTCATGATGCCGATGTGGCTCGCGTCCGGAGTCTTCTTTTCCTACGAGCGCTTTCCCGACGCCATCCATCCGGTTCTGCGGCTGCTGCCACTCACCGGACTCATCGACGCGCTGCGGGCGATCATGATCGATGGGGAATCCATCTGGCAGCAGGGGCCCGAGTCCGCCCTGCTGGCGGGCTGGTGCGTGCTTACCTTCCTGGTGGCGCTCAAGATCTTCCGGTGGGAGTAATTGACCGGACCGAGGATCCGGTCAATCGGCCACACGACTGAACCCGCCAGAATCCACCGGCTCCACCCGTGAGAATTGACAACGCTCTGCCGTTTGCGCGACCCCGGGTTCATAGGGCACAGACTTGGCTGCTCAGCTTCCGGTTTGGCCCGCGGCTTGAAGGCCCCTCAGCAGCCGCCATCGCCCCATCGCCCGGAATCAGGTTTCCTATCTTAACCCTGAATCCCGGCACGGTCGGTCCGCGCACAAATGTCGGTTGCTCCATTTGAATTCCTGCGTTCTTTTTCGTTGACCTGGAGGGGCCTTTTGTGTCACAATGCCGCCACTGTCTGTGGGATGGGAGATCCAGGCACCTCGACGCTTTGGACGACTCGACCCGCGGGAGGCGTCGTCGGTTCGCGTTGAGCATCTGGTGTTTCGTTCACCGGAACGCGAGTGGGCGCCAAACCAGTTCGCGTTGTTGGACGAAACGAATCAAAAGGAACCCAAGGAGAACAGTTACATGAGTACGAGCTTGCCAAGAAAAACTCTGACTGTAGGAGTGATGGCCGGTGTCATGGTCTGTACGGCCATGGTGAGCGCCCAGAGCGTTCGATCGCGTCAAGCCGACATTGTGGTTCCGACATTACAAATCGAGGGCGGACTAGTCGAGGGCGGACTAGTCGAGGGCGGGCGCATCGCGCTCTCGGACCAGAACCAGGGCCCCGGGTGCCCCGCGAGTAGCTGCGACAGTCAGCCTGGGCAGTGCACGCTGTCACAGAGCCTGGACGAGCAATCCTTCGGGAACACCGTGCGATGCGCCGCCATCATCGACGGCCGCATACTCAGCACCCCGAACGGCTTTGCGCGTTGCTTCAACCTGGCCGCCGAGGGCCTCCAGTGCGGCAACTTCACCGTCGCCAGCGTCACGTTCGGTGTCCAGACTCTCATCCTCGACGATCCTCTCGTGGATCACCCGATCGACATCGTGCTCTATGAGGACCTCAATGGTTGCCCACCCCCCGGTATAGGCAGCGCAGGCCCCTTGGACCCGTCGATAACTGAACTCGCCCGGGTGACCGTCATTCTCACCCCGGCCGACGTGGGCACGTTCATCACGGTCCCCATCGTCGCGACGCTGGCCCAGCCCGGCGGTGACCTCATCGTTGAGATCGAGCAGGTGACCGATGGGACCGAGGAGCCCCTGCACGCTTTCCGACCGGTCTCCAACGGCGGCGGCGAGTGCGGCGAGAGCTACCTCCGGGCCGCCGCCTGCGGCATCCCCGGCTGGATCGCACTGTGCGGTGGAATCGGGTTCTGCGACAATGAGTATGTCATTATTGTTGAAGGTGAGCTGGGACCTCCTCCCTGCCCGGCGACGACCTGCTCAAACATCTGCGACTGCTCGGTTACGCAGAGCAACAACACAGAGAACATCGAGACCCAGGTGGCCTGCGCTTCCGACGTCGGCACCACCGACCAGGGCTGGGCGCGGTGCTTCGACTTCGCGGCTGAGGGCCTTCCCACCAACCCGCTTGGCTACACGATCCAGAGCGTCACCTTCGGCGTCCTGATTGCCACCGTAGACGGGATCGAGGTCGACGTCGTGGTCTATGCCGTCGACAGTGGCTGCCGGGTCGACTTCCAGGCGCCCGGCGACCCCGGGGTTACTGAGATCGCCCGGGAGAGCATCTTGGTCGACATCGAGGACGTGGGCACGTTCATCACGGTCCAGTTGTCCGACAAACCCAAGGTGCCCGACGATGCGACCATCGTCGTCGAGATCGAGCAGCTGGTGAACGGGAGCGTAGAAGACCCCGCAGGTCAATTCAGTTTCCGGCCGTCCGGCAACACCAACGGCGAGTGCGATATCAGTTATATCCGTGCTGCGCTGTGCGGCCTCGGCTTCTGGATCGGCTATGACTTCATCGGTTTCGACTTTATTCACACGACCATGGTCGTCGATATCGAGTCGAACAAGAAGTCCGCGTTTGTGGACATCAAGCCCGGCTCCTGCCCCAACCCGCTCAACCGCAACAGCAACGGCGTGCTGCCGGTGGCGCTGACATTTGATCCTGAGGACAAATCAGTCCAGGACGTTGACCTCAGCACACTGCAGATACACCGTGCTGACGGCGTGGGCGGCTTCGTGGACGCATTCTCAGGACGGCCCGGTCCGAAGAGGAACCTCGAGGACGTGGCCACACCGTTCGGCGGCGACTTGTGTGAC
>JADFKZ010000193.1 GCA_022564665.1 Planctomycetota bacterium
AGGTCGCCGCCGGTGGAGAGGTCCATGATCGTGTCCGCGCCCCATCGCACCGCCCAGCGGAGCTTCTCAAGCTCCTCCTGAGTGCCCGAGGAAACAGGCGAGGCGCCCATGTTGGCGTTGACCTTGGTCCGGGCCGCCCGGCCGATGGCCATCGGGTCAAGCTGCCAGGAGCAGTGCACGGGGTTGGCGGGGATGATCATCCGTCCGGCGGCGACCTCGTCGCGGACCTGCTCGGGGCTCAGGTGCCCCTCACGCTCGGCGACACGTCTCATCTGCTGGGTGATGACGCCCAGCCGCGCGTGCTCAAGCTGGGTAACGGCCGAGGGCACGGAGTCAGGGACGCACACCGGCGCGGCGGGCGCCGATCGATCGATCCGGGCCCCCGGTGGAGCAAAGCTCCAGGCGGTCTTCTCCGACACCGGCGGCATGCCGGGGGTGTCGGGTGAGGAGAACATCAGCGGGCCGCCGATATCGGGGGGGTTGGCGAAGCTGCCGGGCGTCGTTCCCTGGTCAGTCGACGAAGGGTTCAAAGCGCCATGGAGCGGCCGGCCGAAGCGGTCGGTGCCGGAATCGAGCTGCGTGTTGGATCGGGCCATCGGGCAATCCTTTCTTTCTGGGATCGCCCGGCATGGGGAAGTTGGTCGTTCGCGCTCCCTACGCCGGTGCGAACCGGATCAGGTTCCACGGGTTCCTCTCAGCCACCCGCCACAGCGGCGGGCCGCGCCCCGAGCGAACAGCAGCAGTGTACCAGGGGAGGGCCGGCCGTGCCGGCCGGCGGAGAAGACGAAGATTCACCGCGGATGGCCGCGGAGGACCGCGGAGGAAAGAGGAGAGTTCAGAGTTCAGCAGGTTTTCCCGAACCCCGAACCCCAAACCCCTGTGCCTTCCGCTGGGTGGCTCGGGCTGAGTCTCGATTCCATCGAGGCGAAGAAGGCTGTCGGCTGTCAGCAATCAGCTATCGGCCTGAGGGGCGCCGGCCGCATTCTCTTGCCGATAGCCATCTGCCTCCCTCCGGGTGGCTGGGTCTGAGTCCCGATTTCATCGGGGCGAAGGCCCGGTCTTCTCTTCGCCGGACCAACCGTAACGTCGTACAGCCACCCTACGAATGCAGCTCCCACTCAATCGCGTCGAGATCGGGAAGATCCTCCACACCGAGTCGGCGGAGGATGTTGAGCGCCTGGGCGCGGTGGTGGACTCCGTGGGTGAGCACGTGAATGATCGCCGTGCCGCGGGTGAAGCGAAAGGGTTCATCCCACCCGCGGATGCGATGCTCCATGATCTCATCGAGCCGGTCCTCGTCGACAACGCATCCGACGACCGCCGCCAGATCAGCAGCGGTCTCGTCGAGGATTGCGATGATCTCATCCGGCGTCGGAGCGCTGACCTCATCCTCCACCGACGGCCGCACCGCCCGGTCACCGATGCGGTCCGCCCAGCGGCGCATGGCCCCCACGATGTGAAGGAGCGTGCGCTGGAGAGTGCCCGGGCCGATTTCGAACCGCCTCGCAAACTGCTGCGGCGAGAGCGCACGGCAACGGTCCGCCAGAAGCGCCGTCGCCCAGGCGTTGTGACCAAGAAGCCGATCAATCGTGCCGCGGTCACCGGTCATCGGTCCTCTCCGTCACATCAATCCTGTGAAGCGCAACCATAATCTGGCCCCGGTCAACGGGAAAGGCACGAGGCGGGCGGATCAGGAACACGGCCCCCACGCCACCAGCAGCGCCGACAGATCGGGCCTACCCACAATCCCGTCGCCGTCGAGGTCGGGAGGGCCAACGGGCTCGGTGCCCCACGCGGCGAGCAAGGCTAACAGGTCGGGCACGTTCACGCTGCCGTCGCCGTTGAGGTCGGCGAGGCAAACGGGAGGGACGACGACAGCAAGAAAGAACTCCTCCACGACTCCCTCGGCGTTCGTATGACGGGCAAAGACGAACATCGTCCCGGACACATCGGCAGTGGGGCCAGGGTTGGCAACCGTGAACTGAGCGACGAGGACCTCGTCGGGCGGGTTGTCAGGCGCTGAGCCCGGGTCCCCCTGAGGCGGAAAGCCAGCGACGAACCAGACTACCTCGTCGCTGCCGGTGAGCTGCGTGCTGGTCCACGAGTCCAGGCCGATGATCTGTGTCGCGTCGACGCCGTGGATTGGGTCGTCGTCGAGCTTCCTGCCGATCGTGACGAAGCTGTCATACCTCAGAGTGTTGATTCCGGGCATGTTGCCAAGGGTGGCGGACGGCGTAAGGATATTCCCGAAGGGGTGCTGGAAGAAGGTCCCGTCCACGACGTTGATTTCCAAGGGCATCTGCAGGGCGGCACTACCCCCAGCCGCGAGCACGGAGGCGGCGGCGTCGCCAGGCGTAAACTCCGCATAGACGGTGACCACCAGCAAGCTGGTGATGCCCGAGATGAATTCATCCGCAGCGATTTCAGCCGGGTCCACAAACTTCTTCACCGTCTTGAGGCCGACGATCTCACCCGACGCAGCGCCGGCAAGGATCAGCGGCACGCTGGCACTCACGACGGCTACGCAACAATTCAACTTGTACATGGCAAACCCCTTTATCGTGGAACTCGATGACACTGCCCTGAGCCGCGTCGGCTCCAGCGAAGAACTTACGCACCGCATGGCCGAGCGAAACGATCCTCATCAGGGCCTCCACCGGTAGATATGCCGCTTTCTGGGTGATCTTGCGCGGAATCCGAAGAAAATCGAAGAATCTGGCCCGCCGGCAGTCTCAAGCGGTCACCCCCCACTGCGGGCACGCCTGGTGTTGCCCATGGCGGAGGTCATAGCCGCGGACCAGGCAGAGGCCGCGTCCGACCCGCAGGGTTCCCAACCCTTGGAAAGAGCGAGTTGCCCTCCTCCTTGGGTCTTCGCTCAATCCCTTCTTTGGTCAGTACTCCGCCCGCGGCATCACCATCCAGAGAATGATGTAGACCAGCAGACCGGGGAAAGCGGCGGAGAGAATCGCAACCACCACATATGAGATCCGAACCAGGGTCGGATTCCACCCCAGCCATTCGGCGATCCCGCCGCAGACGCCGCCGATCATGTAGTTGTGGACGGATCGATGAAGGGGCATGACGAAAGGTTCTTCGGAAGGCTGGTCGCCGGCTTTCGGTACGAGGTTTTCGGCTTTGGGCTCTTGACTTTTGGCTTTGAGCTTGGGTCGTGCGTCACGTGCTCCCATTCTCATCTTTGAAGTACCGAAACTCCATCGTTTGGACAGGCGAATCCGGCAGCAGCTTTGCGGTCAGGGCGATCTGCCCCGCGTGCCAGGCGAAGCTGGTGACGACGCCGGACCAGACCTCCAGCACGGTGATGCGCCCGAAGTCGGGATCCTGGACCGTACGCCCCAGATCCGACTCGGTGGCCGCGCCCAGACGCGTGCGGGTCAGGTCGCGGACCTCGTGGAAGTAGTCCAGCAAGCTCCTCTTTTGTGGATAGTCGCTCTGGGCGGCGGTGCGGAGCTGGACACCGAAGGGAAATCGAAGCGGCTCTCCCATCACCAGCGACCGAATCCAGTTGTCCTCCACCTCGGCGATGTGCCACAACTGCCACGCGATCGAGTTGCGGTCCGCGCCGGGGCGCCACCGCATCTGCGTCTCGTCCAGCGGCTCGATGTTTCTCAGGAGCATGGGCTTTCGAAACTCAAGCGCTGACCAGATTGTCTCAGCGTGCGGCGTCATGAAGCTTGGGGATGACCGCTTTCTCCAACCAACAGGCGATTGCCGTCTTCCGCGGTCGGCACAGCCGGCCCTGTCATTGCCGGCTATCGGCTATCGGCTATCGGCAAGAAAAAACGCGACCGGCTCTTCTCCGGCCGACAGCTGATAGCTGACAGCCGACAGCCTCTTTTCTCCGCGGCCCTCCGCTGTGAATCTTCGCCTTTTTCCGGGTGGCTGTGGAGGAGTCCCGATCGCATCGGGACGACGCCACGGTTGGCCCGTCCACCAAATCGGGATAGGGGAGGGCCTCGCGGCCCTACCCCTCCCACACCACCGTGCGTACGGGTCCGTACACGGCGGTTCGATCCGGTTGAGCATGCGACCAAGCAGCCAGCTGAGCTGCTTGGTGTCTGCCGGG
>JADFKZ010000076.1 GCA_022564665.1 Planctomycetota bacterium
GGCCTTCGGCCCGATCTCATCGGGACTCAGACCCAGCCACCCGAGCGCAGACCCAGCCACCCGGAGATTGCCGACAGCCCGTTTCTGGGTGGCTGTGGAGGAGTTCGCCGCAGGCGGACGACGCCACGGTTGATTTGTCGACGTGAAGACCGGGCCTTCGTCCCGATTTCATCGGGACTCAGACCCAGCCACCCGAGCACAGAAAAAAGGTCGCAATCCGTCACTGCCATTTTGGCCGAGTTAGCCTGCGCTGGATGCCGCCACGATCCACGCCGCGCCGCAGAAACCTCAACCTGCCAAGTCATGCCCACGAGCTTACGTTCAGCTGCTATCGGGGTTTTCCATTCCTGCGCGCAGAACGCACCTGCACGTGGCTGGCAGAAGCGATCGACAAGGCGCGCACAGAGCATCAGTTCTCCCTTTGGTCATACGTCTTCATGCCGGAGCACGTCCATTTGATCCTCTGTCCTCACAATGATGTCTACGACGTGGCATCAATCCGCAGGAGCATCAAGGAACCAGTCGCCCGTCGAGCAATCAGACACCTGGCGCGAGAGGCAAGCCCGTGGCTATCCAAGATCTCTCGTCAGCGCGGAAAGCGTGTCGAGAGACTTTTCTGGCAGTCCGGGGGTGGGTACGACCGGAACATCAACAATCCCAAGACGCTGGCAGTGATGATCGATTACATCCACGGCAACCCTGGGCGCCGGAATCTCGTCGAGAATCCTGCGGACTGGCGCTGGTCGAGCGCGGCGTGGTACGAAGGTAAGAAAGACGGTGACCTTCTTGTGGACCCGATCCCAGTGGAATGGTCAGTTGACTAGCTCTGTGGAATGGCGGCGAAGGCGTGCGATTGGGTGGCTGTGGCGGAGTTCCGATCGCATCGGGACGACGCCACGGTTGCTTTATCGACATGAAGACCGGGCCTTCGCTTCGCTCAGACCCAGCCACCCGAGCCCAGACCCAGCCACCCGAGCTCAGACCCAGCCACCCGAGCTCAGACCCAGCCACCCAGAGTTTGCCGACAGCTCTCTTCCTGAACCCTGAACCCTCTGCTCTTTTCTCCGCGGCCCTCCGCGGCCCTCCGCGGTGAATCTTTGCCTTCTTCCCCCTCTAGCCGCTCTCCGCCTTCGCCTTTCCCTTGGACTTCGCGTCGTGTTTGCGGATCTCGTTGTGCTGGACGACGAATCCGGTCACCGCGGCGACGGCGACCAGCAGGGGCAGGAGAAGCTGGTTGGATGCGAGGCTGTCCTTGACCGAGGTTTCCCAAGCGGGGACGTGAAGCAGCAGCGTGATCGTCCCCAGGACCGCCATGGCGGCGCCGCCGATGGAGGTGAAGAGCACAATCACGAACTTGAACATGATGAAGGCGGCGAGCCCCAGCGCGATGAAGCCCATCCCCGCGCCGGCGAGGTGCGCCTCGGGTACGTCGCTGAACGCGGTCCAGGCGTTGGCCCCGATGAACGCGCCGGTGAGGCCGCCGAAGATCGCGACCGAGATCCGCAGCAGCGGGGTGGCGATGACCGCGAAGAGCAGCCCGATCGCGCCCATGACGATCCGAGACTCGCCCATCTGCTTGCTCAGAAGATGCCCGAGTCCCAGCCCGCACAGAAAGGCGCAGATGACGACGACGCCCTTGTGCCAGCGGTAGCCGTTGAGCACACACAACGCGCCGACCACGACGAACACCGACGCCCAGACGATGTGCAGGTTGCCCAGCGCCTGCAACAGCTCATCGGGGCGGTTGAGCATGTCCATCCGAGGGAACGCATCGGTGAGGGTGTTGACCGGGTTGGCGGCACCGGCCTGGCCCTGAGCAAGAAGCAGTGTGAAGGGTGTCATGGGATGGCCTCGACGGGTACGGGTGACGCGCACAGCGACTTGACGGCGGCCCCCAGCGACGGCCGTGACCCTCAACGGTCAAATGCAAGTTGCTTAGCTCGCGGACTTATCGGCGCGTTTCGGCCGAAAGATCCACTGAATGCCCAGCCCGAGCACCGAGGTTATCAGCCACAGGAGGGTCCAGGTGGTGGGCGTGAGCTTGTCCAGCAGACCGTCGGCCAGGGTGGTTTTTGCGCCCATGACCCATCCCGTCGACAAGATGAGGAAGGATCCGCCCAGCGAGCTGACGACGATTGCGCTGAACCCCGGAGCGCCGGCTCCCACCACGAAGCCGAGCATCGCCCCGAAGGCGCACGCGGCCAGCAGCAGGCCTTTGAGCGGCGCCTCGGCCCCGTTCCACCCTGCTTTGGCCAGCCTCCACGCCTCTCGAAGCGGCGTGGTGAGTTCCGGATCCTCAGCGTCCGCGTCATCCAAACCCGCTGAGACGGAGAGGATTGCGGCCTTTTCCGACGCCAATTTCTTTATCTGGTCGACGGTATCGTCCATCGCTTCCCGCATGGAGGCTAACGTCTGCTGAACGGCCCCGGTATCCACGGCGGGGTCGGGCTCCACTTGGGGCTCGGCCTGTGCGAGGACATTCTGCTCGACCGCCTCGATCGTCTCGACCGTCGTGAAGACGATGAGTTCCTGCTCATTGGCGGCCCAGACACCCAGTGGGGCCAGGGTTGCCAACAGCAGGCCCACCGCGCCGGCCACGGCCAGGCGGTAGGCCAGGGACGCGACGACGGCCAGGATGAGCGCCCCGCTCGCACCCACCACCCAGGGAGCGACGCCGAATTCGCCCGCGTTCCCGATCGTCGCGCCCAGCAGGCCGCCGACGATCAACCCGGTGGTGGCAAATCCGACTCGCATCACCCGCCGGCCCGCCGCCCACAGCAAAAGGCCACAGAAAAACAGCAGGCCGATCGGGATCAGGCCCTTGATGGAAAGTTCCGAGATGCTTTCAAGGAGCGCGTTCACAAATTTGCACCGGTTGCCGAGGGAGTTGTTGGGAATCGACGCCGGTGGATTCGAATCCGAGTCACTATAGGCCGATAGGAAATGCGACGGAGGGCGAACACAGGACCATGACCGACGCTCCCGGCACGGAACCGGACCCCTTAAACGCTGCGCCGCCCGAACCGCTGGGGCGGTTGAGGTCGCAGATCGACGAGATCGACAGACGGCTGGTCCGCCTCCTGAGCGACCGGGCGAGGATCGTTGTGGAGATAGGTAAGACCAAGCAGACGAATGGGACGCCGGTCTACGCCCCGCACCGGGAGGCGGAGGTCCTCGCACGGGTGATCGCCAACAATCCGGGGCCATTGTCGGATCGCACGATCGAGGCGATCTACCGCGAGCTGATGTCGGGCAGCTTCAGCCTTGAGATGCCACTGGCGGTGGGGTTCCTCGGTCCTCCCGGATCCTTCAGTCACATCGCGTCGGTCAAGCACTTCGGCTCGTCGGTCCAGTTCACCGACCTGGGCACGATCGAGGGCGTGATGGAAGAGGTCACCGCCCGGCGGTGTCACTACGGTCTGGTCCCCTACGAGAACTCGATCGACGGCAGCATCACCGACACCCTCGATTCATTGGGCGCCTACGAGGTCACCATCTACGCCGAAGCCCTCATCGAAATCAGCCAGACACTTCTGGCCAACTGCCCGCCGCAAGCGATCAGACGCATCTACTCCAAGCGGCAGATCTTCGCCCAGTGCCGCCACTGGTTGAGTCGGAAGTATCCCGATGCCGAGCTGATCCCGATGGAGAGCTCGGCGGCGGCGGTCAGGCGCGCCGCAACGGAGCCTGAGGCCGCGGCGGTCGGCTCGACCCTGGCCGGTGAGCTCTACGGCGTCAAGCCGCTCTTTGAGAACATCCAGGACAAGCCCAACAACATCACCCGATTCCTGATCATCGGTCGTGACCAGGCCCAGCCGACGGGCGACGACAAGACGACCGTTATCTTCGTGACCGCCGACAAGCCGGGGGCCCTGGTTGATGTGCTGACCGTCTTTCGGGATGCCGGGATCAACCTCAGCCACATCGACAAGCGCCCCAGCGGGAGGACCAACTGGGAGTACACCTTTTTCATCGACTGTGACGCACACGTCAGCGACCCGGCGATGGCCGGGGCATTGGACGCTGCACGCGTTCATTGCGTCTCGCTGAAGGTGCTGGGGTCCTACCCCCGCGCGAAACGGATTCTGTAGCCCAACAGACAGCGACCCCGCATAACGGAGCCTGCCAAGGCGTATACGATGTGAGTATGGTGACGAGGTCGATACCCTTCCACGGCGCTTGGTTGGGGCTGTTGATCGTCGCGCCGCTGGCGTTCACCGGATGCGAACACGCCGGCGACGGCTCGACGCCGCCGGGGAACGCTGAGGCCGTCCAGAGCGCCGCGGTTGAAGCGCCCACGACAAGGAGGGCCCAGGCCATGCCGATCACGCCGCCGGCGTCGCACGGCGACGAAGTCTCGACTGCCCACACCAATCGCCTGATTAACGAGACCAGCCCCTATCTTCTGCAGCACGCCCACAACCCCGTCGACTGGTATCCGTGGGGGACCGAGGCCTTCGAGGCCGCCCGCGCCCAGGACAAGCCGATCTTCCTGTCGATCGGCTACTCGACGTGCTACTGGTGCCACGTCATGGAGCGCGAGAGCTTCGAGATCCAAGAGGTCGCGGACGTCATGAATGCCCATTTCATCTCGATCAAGCTCGATCGGGAAGAACGGCCCGATGTCGACGACATCTACATGGCGGCGGTGCAGGCGACAACCGGAAGCGGCGGGTGGCCGATGTCGGTCTTCCTCGAGCCCAAGACGCTCAAGCCCTTTCACGGCGGCACGTACTATCCGCGCCAGCAGTTCGTGACCCTGCTCAAACAGGTCAACGAGCTGTGGGCGACGAAACGCAGCGCGCTGGTGCAGAGCGCCGATCGGCTCGCGGAGATGGTCATCCGCTCCCTCGAAGCCGACACGCCGCCCGTGACCATCGGCGAGCAGGAGGTGCTCAAGGCCCGCATCGGTCTCATGCGGATGTACGACCGCTCCGAGGGTGGCTTCGGCGGCGGCGGTGCCCGCGCCATGAAGTTCCCCATGCCCGTCTATCTGGATCTGCTCATGGGGATCGGCTGGGCCGACGAAGAGGTCCGGGCCGCCGTTGTCCACACCCTCAACCGAATGGCCACCGGCGGGATGTATGACCAGATTGGCGGGGGGTTCCATCGCTACTCGACCGACGCGCGCTGGCTCGTGCCGCACTTCGAGAAGATGCTCTACGACAACGGCCAGCTTGCCTCCACCTATGCGGCGGCGTACGAGCGGACCGGCGACGCTTTCTATGCCGAGATCGTCCGGGAAACGCTCGACTACGTGCTGAGCGAGATGACCGACGACGAGGGTGCCTTCTACAGCGCCCAGGACGCGGAGGTCAACGCCCGCGAGGGGGGCAACTATATCTGGACCAAGCGCCAGGTCCGCGAGGCGCTGACCGACGCGGGGCTCGATGAGGAGATCGACTTCGCGCTGCGGGTCTACGGCTTTGACCGCGGCACCAATTTCCGGGATCCGCACCATCCCGAGGACGGCTACAAGAACGTCGTGTATCTGGTGGCCAGACCCGATGCCCAGGCCCGGGAGATGGGGGTGAGCGTCGAGGCGTTCAACGATCGGCTGGCGCGGGTCAACGCGGCGCTTTTTGCCGTACGGGCCCGACGTGATCAGCCCGGCACCGACGACAAGGTCCTCGCCGGCTGGAACGGGCTGATGATCGCAGGTTTGGCCGATGGGGGCAGGGTGCTGAAGGAGCCGAAGTACATCCAGGCCGCGCGCCGCGCCGCCGAGTTCGTGCTGGGGCGGATGCGAAGTGCAGACGGCGGGCTGCTTCGAACCTACCGGGCCGGGCAAGCCAAGATCAGCGCGGTCTTGGAGGATTACGCCCTCTTCGTCCGCGGACTGATCGCGCTGTTCCGGGCCACCGGTGACGCGACCCTGCTTGGCGAGGCGCAGCGGCTCGTTGGCGAGGCGAGGCAACGATTCCTGGACGAGCGGCAGGGGGCCTACTTCGACACGCTCCAGGGTCAGTCGGACCTCTTCGTCCGCACCAAATCCAGCTATGACGGCGCTGTGCCCTGCGGCAACACGGTCATGATCAACAACCTGCTGGACCTCTACGAGCTGACCGGGGATGAGGCCTATCGGAAGGACGCGGCGGCGGCGCTGGCGGGGATCTCCGCGGCGATCGCCCGCAGCCCGCTCAACACGGCTCTGGCGACGCTGGGTCTCAAGCGGATGATCACCGAGGGGCCGCAGATCCTCACCACGCAGCCGGCGCCGGTGGTGCCCAGCGACACGGTCACGGTCCACCTGAGCGCCGCGGCGGTGTCGCTGGCGCCGGGTCGCGACGCTGAGCTGCAAGTCACCCTGCGGATCGCCGAGGGCTACCACGTCAACGCCCATGAGCCGGGGCTCGCGTTCCTCATCCCGCTTGACGTCTCGCTCACCGGCTCCGGCGGTGTTGCGGCTGACGTGACGTACCCCCGGGGCGAGCGATTCAAAGGCGCCTTTGCCGACGAGGAGATGCGTGTCTACACCGGCGCCGTCGTTGTGACAGTCCGTCTCCAGCAGACCGGAGCGATCACCGGCTGGCCGCAGTTGGTTCTGACCTACCAGGTCTGCACCGACGAGGTGTGCCTGGCACCCAAGACCGAGGTCCTGCCCGTGGTCATACAAGGGCAATAGAGGCTGTCGGCTATCAGCTATCGGCCCCAGCGGACAGGGACGCGTCGTGTTGCCGGGAGCCGAGCGCCAATAGGCCATCCGGGCTTGACGCCACGCCCGATCCCCCCACAATCGGCCCTTTTCTTCGGGAGCCCCCCATGAGCGATCGGCATGCCGAATCGGGCGGTGGCGAGGCGGTCGAGCCTGAGCCCTATATCCCGGCGTCAGTAAGCCTCGCCGAGATCACCGTCAAGGCGATCGTCCTGGGCGTCCTGCTCTCGGTCCTCCTGGCGGGCGCCAACGCGTACCTGGGGCTCAAGGTGGGGCTCACAGTATCGGCTTCGATTCCCGCCGCGGTCATCTCGATGGCCGTCCTCCGCGCCTTTCGACGCTCCAACATCCTGGAGAACAACATCGTCCAGACGGCGGCCTCGGCCGGGGAGTCGCTGGCCGCGGGGGTGATCTTCACGCTGCCGGCTCTCATCCTGCTGGGAAAATGGACTGATTTCAGCTATCTGGAGACGACGGTCATCGCCGGTCTCGGCGGCATGCTCGGCGTGATCTTCACGATCCCCCTGCGGCGGGCGCTGATCGTGGAGCAGCCGCTGACGTTCCCCGAGGGCGTCGCCACCGCCGAGGTGCTCAAGGTCGGTGACCGGGGGGGAGCGGGGATCAGGAACATCGTCGCCGGATCGATCATCGGCGCGCTGTTCAAGCTCGGTGAGACGGGCTTGCGGCTCTGGGCGGGGGTCGTTGAGGGCGGGCGGCAGATCGGCGGCTCGATTGCCTACTTCGGCACCAACGCCGCGCCGGCACTGGTCGCGGTGGGCTACATCGTGGGCATCAACATCGCTGTGCTCGTCTTTGTCGGCGGCGCGCTGAACTGGCTCGTTGCCGTTCCCATCCTGGCGAAGAGTATGGATTGGCCGGTCTACGAGGTCGTCGAGCCCGATACGGGCAATCCCGCCTGGCACGTGTTCACCCTGGACGCAGGCGATCAGCGGATCGCAGAGCAGGTACCCGCCACGGACTGGGCGAACCGGATCTGGTCCAAGCGGACCCGATTCATCGGCGTGGGGGCGATGGTCGTTGGGGGTTTGTGGGCGCTGCTTCGGCTTTCTGGGAGCCTGGTTCGGGCGATCACCGCCGGGCTTGGGGCCTCTCGGTCGCGGGGGGAGGAGCGCGGCGAGCGGATTCCGCGAACCGAGCGTGACACGCCGATGAAATGGGTGGGAGTCGCGCTCATCGTCTCGGTCATCCCGCTCTTCTTCGTCTTCTATCACGTGACTGAGCACGACGTGGGCACATCGGTCTTCATGGCCTTCGCCATGCTGGTCGCGGGTTTTCTCTTCTCCGCAGTCGCTTCCTACATGGCCGGCCTGGTGGGCTCGTCGAACAACCCCATCTCGGGCGTGACGATCGCGACGATCCTGACATCGGCCCTCCTGCTGGTGTGGTTGGGGACCGACACCGTGATCGGGCCCGCCGCGGCGATCCTGATCGGCGCGGTCGTCTGCTGCGCCGCGGCGATCGGCGGGGACAACATGCAGGACCTCAAGGCCGGCCGGATCCTGGGGGCGACGCCCTACAAGCAGCAGATCATGCAGGCGGTGGGGGTCCTTGCCGCGGCGCTGGTCATGGCGCCGGTCCTCAACTTGCTTTTGCGCGCCTACGGGATCGGCACAATCACCGTCGAAGGCCAGGAGCCGCTGGAGGCCCCGCAGGCATCGCTGATGGCCTCGGTTGCCGAGGGTGTCTTTGAGAGAAACCTTCCGTGGGGGCTGGTGTTTGTCGGGATGGCGGTGGCGGCGGCGATCATCGTCGTCGATCTGGTCCTGGAAATGCGACGCTCGGCGTTCCGTACCCCGGTGCTGGCGGTGGCCGTCGGCATCTACCTGCCGCTGGAGCTTTCGGTGCCGATCTTCGCCGGCGGGTTGATCGCCCTTGCGGCGAGTCGTTTCCACCGGCGGCGGGTGGCGACGGCGGCTGAGGACGACCGTCCGCGGCTTGCTGAGTCACGCGCCGCCGGCGAGCGGAACGGTCTGCTGCTTGCCGCGGGGCTTATCACCGGTGAGGCAGTGCTTGGCATCCTGCTTGCGATACCCCTCGCCGCGTGGGAGGGCGAGAACAAGATCGCCCTGACATTTGCCCGATGGACAGGTCTCGGGGAGCCGCTGACGTGGCCGGGCGTGCTGCTGCTGGGGATCGTTGTGTATGTGCTGTACCGAGTCGCGCGCGGTCGGTAGCTCGACGGCCGCAGTAGATGGTCATGAATAATCCGGGCGAGAAGACCGGGCCTTCGCCCCGATGGAATCGGGACTCAGACCCAGCCACCCGGCAGAAGGCATAGGGGTTCGGGGTTCGGGAATGCGGCGAGCCCCGACTCCTGGACCCTGAACCCTTCTCTTTTCTCCGCGGCCCCCCGCGGTGAATCTTCGCCTTCTTCCGCTACCTGTCACGTATCACCCGAAACGCCATCAGCTCAATACGGTCCCCCTTTGGCGCCATCAGCAGATAGGGCCAATCACTCCGGTCGACTGCTCGTGGCACCTGGGGGCCGGGAACCAGCGGCCGACGGTCACGCGGGTTGGCGGGGTCCTGGATGATCAGATGCTTCGGCGTCGCCACCAGCGCCAGACCCGATCGTTCGATGAGGGCGGCGATCGATTCAGGTTCCAGAAGCGCGGGTGCTGCGGGAGATGAAAGCGGTCGCCAGAGGCCGATACGCATCGCTGTGGGGTGCCACAAGAGAAGATACTCACCGCCGTGGTGGGGGACACCCCTGATCAGGGATCCGCCCGCTGTCGTCTGGTAGGCGTCGTAGCGACCCATCCCCACCGCAAGCGTCAGCCTCTGGCGGACGCTTGTCTGCTTCGGGCTTACGGCATCGACAAAGATCATCTCCAGCCTGCCCTGGGCCAGACGAAGGACATAGAGACCCGCGCCGGTCGGGCTCCAGATGGGGTTGAGCCAGTCGCCGCCCTGGGCGCCGAGGGTCCACTGCTCGCCGGCGCGGCGGATGACGAGATCGAAGTGGTCCTCGTCGGGCGCGCGACGCGACCAGGCCAGCTCACCCGCGGGCCCGAGGCAGCCGAAGGCGTTGACGTTCCCGTCGGAGACGAGCCACTTCACCGGCCCGCCGGACCATCGGGCGTAGCCGATCCAGCGGGCGCCGTCGGGCCTCACCGACTCGACGAGAAACCCCGTCTGGTCACCCGATCGACCCAGGATCATCGGATCGGGCAGCGTTGTGCGGCGAGCGGGCACGGCATCCGGCCCCCGAAGGATCTCGTACACCTCGACACGCGTCTCGGCGGGAACCGTGGCCGCCGGCTCGGCCAGAAGCGTGGGCCAGGTGGGGCCGACGCCGGTCTGTGTGGCGATGAAACGACCCTGCGGACTCACCAGCGGAAGCGACCGGCCGTCATAGGGCACCGACCCCAGCGGCAGGATGCCGCTGCTTGCGGCTGCGGGAAGAAGGGGACGGCTCCTGGGCACCAGACGCGCCACCGTCGTCTTGGCGGGCCGGGGAGGACCGATCGTCCGCGACGCGCACCCCGCGGCGGTCACGGCGGTCACGGCGAGCAGGAGAAGCGGCCAGAGAATGATCGGCCGGGGTCCGATCACCCGTCCTGCGACCCGATTCTTTCACCGCTCCCGCCGATCTGGGGGAGCAGCAGACGCCTTCGAGTCCGATCGGCGGCGGTTTGCCGCGGCTTTTGCTCTTCCAGGGGCCGGCTCAGCTCCTGCAGCTTCTCTCGCGCCCGCTCGTTGAAGTTGGAGTCGTTCTCGTCGGGATTGTCAACTATCAACGGCGTGACGAACGCGATGAGCTCCGTCCTGGTCGTCTTTTGCTCGCGCGACTTGAACAATTCGCCCAGGAGCGGGATGTCGCCCAGCAGCGGTACCTTACGCTCGACCGTCGATTCCAGCTCGCGCATGATGCCGGAGATCACGATCGTCTGGCCGTTCTTGACGATGACGTGCGTCGTGGTCTCGCGCCGGTCGAAGAAGGGCTGGTTGGCGACCGTCTGGCTGGGGTCGATGTTGGAGATCTCGAGGTTGATCTCCAGGTCGACGTCGCCCTCGGCCGTGATCCGCGGGCGTACGTTCAAACCGATGCCCACCGCCTGGTACACGACCGACTCGCTGATAAAGCCCTGGTTTCCCTGTGTGGTTTGGAGGATGGGGACGTCCTGGCCCTCGAAGAAGCTCGCCTCCTGGTTGTCGGCGGTGAAGACCATCGGCTCCTGGAGGATCCTTATGTTCGTCACCTGGGCGAGGGCCTGGAGCAACACGTTGACGGGCATGTTGGCGCTGAGGATCGACGTGTTGAAGATGCTGCCGAAGAGGTTGTCCTCAGTGACGTCGATTTGGCCGCCGAGCCCGAAGCGGTTGTCGGCCAGCGGCCCGCCGAGGATCGAGGATACGTTGCTGTACCGGATGCCGAGGGCGAAGTCGTCGGTCAGCTCCACCTCGGCGATCACGGCGGTGATCAGGACCTGGCGTCCCGGTCTGTCAAGCTGATCGACGAAGAGCTTCACGGCGTCCCGGTACTCCGGCGCCGCCAGGATCATGACGGCGTTCTGGCGATGGATCGGTACCACGCGGACCTTTCCGATGAGCGGGGAGGGCTCGGCCTCCTCGTCGGTGCCCTGCCGCCCGGTCTGCCAGGGGAAGGAGATCATCCCGCCGCCCTGGACGCCCCCGGCCCCGCCGGCGTCGCCGGCGCCGCCGTTGCCGGCGGGGCCGGTGAGGTCGAACTGGGCGCCCACGCCCCGCTCTCGGCGTCGTAGCTCGGCGCTGGTGCCGGTGGGCGCGAAGATCGCGTTGATCTGGTCGGCGACCTCCTCGGCGTCGGCGTGCTTGAGCTCCACGATGATCGGGAGGCCGGGGTAGAGCGGCTGGTCGAGGTCCTCGATCAGCGAGTCGAGGAACTTGAAGCTTTCCTCGGTCTTGCAGATGACCACCAGGCTGTTTGAGTCGGGGTAGGCCTCGATCTTGTAGATGCCGCTGATGACGTCTGAGACGTTGGCGCGGCCCCCGCCCGCTGCCCCGGCGCGGCCGGGACCGGCGCGGCCGATCCCCCCCCGCTGACCGAGCAGCTCCTGGAGCATGTCCCGCATCTTGATCGGGTCGGTGTACTTGAGGTGGTAGACCTTCTTGGTCGCCTCCGACCGCGGCACGTCCCACTCCGTTGCGATCAACTGGGCGATCGCCTCGATGACCGTGGGCTCGCCGCTGACCGTCACCGAGTTCTGGCTGACGTTGACGGTGACCCGCAGCTCGACGGTGGGGCCGGCGCCGGTCTGCCTGCTGGCGGCAGTAATGCTGCGGCGGGCGGCCTGGGCGGCGCGCTGGGCGGGCGTTGAGGCTCTCCGCGTCGACTGGACCCGCTGCGAGCCCGCGGCCCGACCTGGCGTCGGCTGCTCCTCGAAGAGCTCCATTATGTTTTCGCGGACCTCCGCGGCGTCCGCGTAGGCCAGACGGAACGTCTCGGTCTTTACCTTGATGTAGGTGTTGTCCAGTGCGTCGATGAGCTTCTGCAGGTGCTGGCACAGGGCGATCGGGCCGATCACGATGATCTGGTTGGAGTTGGGGTCCACCGACATCGACGCCGTGTCGGGGATTGCCGGCTCCAGATGACTGGCGAGGTCGTCAGCATCGGTGTTCTTGACGGCGAAGATCTTGGTGACGATGATGCCGCGCTCCGATCGGCCAAGGAGCGTCTCATCGGGGCCGATCACCGGCGGGTTGAGCGTGGTGATATCGCTCCTGAGGGCGAGGATGATCCGGTCGTCGGTCTCGATCACCCCCACGTCATTCATGCTGAAGGCGCTGAAGAGCAGGTCAAGCGCCTCGGTGCGGCTGATGGGCTCGTCGTTGACCAGGGTGATCTTCTTTAACATCAATGCGGAGATCGCCGTGGTGCTGGCGGGCATCACCACCTTGCCCGTGGTCTGGACGATGAAGGGAAGCGTGTCCTTGATGGTCACGCTGTTAAAGGCGAGGATGACCTTTTCGCCGTTGTCGAGGCGTCGACCGTTTGTGGGCGCCGACGGGAGCGGCGCGGCCGGCACGCGGCCCTCCCGGCCTTGGCCGCCCAGATCCCTGGGCGCCGGGGCGATCGGCTGGGGCCGGCCATCCTGGCGGCCGGCCGCGGGAAACGCCACCAGGGCAACCGCGACGATGACGGACGCGAGTGCCGCCGGTTTGGGTATGCGATATCTGACGTTCACGGGTCACCTTCCTTAGCGATGCGCGGTTCGTGGTGTTCGATTACTCTGGTTGCTGGTGGAGATCCGGCCGCCGACCGTTCGTTGCCGGCTCCTGTGGGGTGTCGACGACGAGCAGCCCTGGCGTCGGGGCGTGGCGTTTTGAAGGCGGTTTCTCGATGCCGCGGACTAACCGCTCGAACACGGTGAGCTCGTACTCACCGCCGGCGTGGGCGACGTTCACCGTCCACGGCGCGTCGACTGCAAGAATCCTGATGCCCTGTTTCTCCTCGCCGAGCTTGATCCGCAGCCCGTCGTGGAAATACACCTCGTTGCCCACGAGGAATCGAACGGAGGGGCCGGTGTAGTTCGGCGGCGGCGGCGGCGGCGGCGGAGTGCCGAGAGGCTCCGCCTCTTGAACCGGCTTGATCTGGGTGGGCTCCTTGGGCGCGGGGGGCAGGAAGAACACCGAGCGCCCGTCGATACGCGCCTGGTATGTCTGAAGGTCCACGGCGTGATTCTCAAGGTACTCTGAAAGGAACGCCGAGGTCTCATCGTTTTCCAGACCTTCGGTGAAGAGGGCCGACGGGAGTGCCGGCAGCTTCGAGCCGAACATCCACACGGCCACCGCGATGGCGGCGGTGTTGATCAGCAGCGGCGTGTTGATTGCCAGCGGGCGCACGGCTAGATCCCCCTTTGCCGTTGACGTGTTTCCGCCGAGACGATCCACGCGTCCAGCGTCAGGGCGACCCTCACCTTCCTGCGTCCGCCGTGCAGTCGGGAAAGCCGCAGGTTGCTGATCGCCTCGATCTCGGGGCACTCCTCCAGCTCGGCGATGATCGCGGTCGCTTCCTCGGGCCCGGTGTCGAAGCGAACGTCGGCGGTGATCCGTTGCACGCGCCCGCCGTCGCCGGTCAGCTCGGTAAGCGTCCCCCGCGGCAGATTGGTGGGGTTGCCGAGCACCCAGCTGTCATCGCTGACGGAGTGCTTCTTGAGAACCTCGATGACGGCACGGATGAGTGCCTGGCCCGACTCAGCGCGGGTCCCGGGTTCTTCGACTGTGCCCAGAGCGCGGATCGGTGCTGCCAGCGACTTGACCAGCCGCAGACGCTGCCGACCCCTGATCATCTCGTGCCGGGCGAGGAGCATGCGCGCTTCTTCGTTGAAGCTCGCCGTTTGCGGTCCGATGAAATCGTTCCAGATGAGGAACACGGTGATCACGACCGCCGCCCAGATCGCCCATCGTCCCGCCCGGGGGAGCTGTCCAAAGCGATGCCACAGGGTGCGGTCGGCCGGCGTCATGAGGAATGCTCCTGATTCCGGAGCTCTTTGACCTTTTCCACGAGCAACTTGAACTCTTTCTTGAGCCGCTTGCGGAGCGCCTCATCGAGACGGGCGCGTTGTCGCGCCGCTGCGACCCGCGTGAGGGCCTCTTGTGCCTCGGCAAGGCGCATCGCGTCGATCTGCTGGGGGCTCAGCGGCTCGGGGATGTCGTGGGAGGGCGGTATGCGCGCGCCGGAGCGTCGGGGATCGGCCGGGTTCTTGACGGAGCCTTCGGTCCCCGGTCGCTCGTCAAACCTGATCGGGCGCGGCCCACGCTCCCCGCTCCCGCGGTCGGACCCATCACGCGCAGAGGCGATCTTCCCATCGGCGTCGTTGGTCGGCTGGGTTGCTGCGGTGTTGAGCGGGTCAGGGACGGGCGGTTCCCGGTCGACCGCCCCGGCAGGTGCTGACGCACCGGTGGCCGTTGCTCCGTATAGCCGCTCGGCGCGGGTTCTGGCGGCGTAGTCCAGTTCCTGGTAGTCATGGCGATGATAGGGTTTGGCCACCGTCGCCGTGAGGGTGAACTCGTAGCTGCCGTAGTTGTCGGAGTCGCGCCACCTCGTGGAGATTTCCGAAAAGACCCGGCAGAGGCTTGAGTTCTCCTGCATC
>JADFKZ010000194.1 GCA_022564665.1 Planctomycetota bacterium
CGGACTTCGGCACCTGCGACGGAACACAGGCGGACTTCGACGGCGACGGGTGCGTGGGCGTGCCTGATCTGCTGGCGTTGATCGCCAACTTCGGCCCGTGCCCCGGCTCCGGTTGCCCGTGGGACGTCAACGGCGACGGGACCGTGGACCAGACCGACCTGCGGCTCGTCCTCGGCAACTTCGGTCCGTGCGACGGCTGCCCCGAGGACGTCAACGGCGATGGGATCGTGAACGGCTTGGACGTGTCGGCGGTGGCGACCCACTTCGGGCCGTGCCCGTAGTCAACGTCCCTGACCTGCTGATCCCGGCGCGCCGGGACTGGCGGCGTGGGGACGCTCGATCGCGCACGGCCGTCGGGTAAGCGCGCAACTCTGCGCGCCTCAGCACGTTGTGCAAAGCGGGTGAACGGGCTCGAACCGTCGACATTCACGTTGGCAACGTGACGCTCTACCACTGAGCTACACCCGCTGCGAACGCGTGAGGATAGCACGCGGCGGGTAGGTGGCAAGATCCGCGCGACCGTGATGGGGTTTCGGATTCCGGCGGGGCCGGTAGGCTGGGCCGTCAATGGCTCGCCGGGATCCCCAGATCGTCGCCGCCCTCTGCCGGTGGTTCGACCGCGAAGCGCGGGACCTGCCCTGGCGGCGGCGGCGGACGGGCTACACCGCGCTGGTGGCGGAAGCCATGCTCCAGCAGACCCAGGTCTCACGGGTGCTTCAGCGGTACGCCGCGTTCGTCAGACGGTTCCCCACCGCCGGCGCTCTTGCCGCCGCCGATGAGCAGGAGGTCCTTTCGCTGTGGCAGGGACTCGGCTACTACCGGCGGGCCCGCCACCTCCATGGGGCGGCGAAATTGATCACACGCCTCTACGGCGGCCGTGTTCCCCGCGATGTGCACGAGCTGGTGAATCTGCCGGGTGTGGGTCGGTACACCGCGGCCGCGATCGCATCGATCGTCTACGGGAAACGCGAGCCGGCCGTCGACGGCAACACCCAACGCGTCCTGGCGCGGCTCGACGCAAACGATGGTCCGCCAATGGATCGCAGGACGATCCGTCGGGCGTGGGAGCGGGCGGCCGATCTGGTCGGGTGCGCCGCCGAGCCGGGCACGCTCAACGAGGCACTGATGGAGCTGGGCGCCCTGGTGTGCACGCCGCAGAAGCCCCGCTGCGGCCGGTGCCCCCTTGCGTCGCAATGCAGGGCGTTGGCGCAGGGACGCCAGGATCGAATCCCGCCGCCCAGGCCGGCCGCCAGGAAAAAGCAGGTTCACCATCACGCGGTGGTGATCTTCCGGGGCGGCGCGCCCAAGGTCCTCTTGGAGCAGCGACCGGCACACGGCATGTGGTCACGCCTGTGGCAGGTCCCGACGGTCGAGGCTCCGAGGCGACTAAACATACGCGAGGTGAAAGACGCGCTGCCCGTTCCCGTGACCGGTTTGACCCTCCGGGGGTCGTTTGAGCACCAGACCACGCATCGGTGGATCACGTTTCACGTCTATACCGCCGGCAGCCGCTGGCGCAAGGGACGCTGGCGCCGCCTCGACGACACCGAAGATCTGCCGATGAGCAACGCGCAGAGAAAAGTTCTGGCAGGATCTATGCGGACATCGGCTTCGCCACCGATTCGTCGGCCTCCTCGGCCTGCCGCTGCCCGGGGTAGCTGATCCGGCCGTGGTAGATCGCGCAGACCGACTTGATCGCCGACTCCTCGATCAAACCCAGCTCGCGGAAGGTCAGATCGCACTGATCGAACTGGCCGTCGGTGAGCCGCTTGCGCGAGAGCTGGCGGATCAGGCTCTCGATCCGCGCCGGGTTCGGCTCCGCCATCGAGCGGGTGGCGGACTCCACGGCGTCGGCGAGCATGAGGATCGCCGCTTCCCTCGTGCGTGGCTTGGGGCCCGGATAGCGGAACTCGATCTCCTGTACCGTCGAGTGGTCGTCGCTTTCGGCCTGGGTCTTGGCGGCGTGATAGAAGTACTCCACCAGCGTTGTGCCGTGATGCGACTCGACGAAGTGCAGGATCTGCCGGGGTAGACCATACTCGCGGGCGAGCTCGATCCCGTCTTTGACGTGGCCCACAATCACCAACAGGCTCATCGCCGGGCTGAGCTTGGCGTGCTTGTTGTTTCCGTCGGTCTGGTTCTCCACGAAGTACTCGGGCTTGTTCATCTTGCCGATGTCGTGGTACAGGGCACCGACATACACCAGCAGCCCGTCTGCCCCGATCGCCGCGGCGGCTGATTCGGCGATGTTGGCCACCTGCAGCGAGTGGTTGTAGGTGCCGGGCGCCTTCTGCTGGAGCTGCTTCAGCAGCGGCTGCTTCGGGTCTCGCAGCTCGGCGAGCGTCATGCCCGTGGTGATGTCGAACCACCGCTCGAGCCCGGGCAGGATGCCCAGCACCACGAAGCCGACGCCGAAACCGCCGAGACCGGCGAGAAAGCCGTGATACCTGATCTGGCCCCAGAAGCCGGGTACCATCGGCATCTCGATCACGTCCACCAGGATCGTGCCCGCCACCAGCACCAGGCCGGTGATGGCCGAGGCCTGGATGAGCGTGCTTCGGTGCCGCATCTCGCGGAGCTGGGCCACCGCGGTGCCGCAGCCGACGAAGAGCAGAAGAAACATCCCGATTCCCTGTTCCAGCGCAAGGGTGGCCAGCGCCGCCTGCGTGGCGCTCAGGAACAGGGCGATCCGCTGGTCGTAGGCCAGAAGTCCCACGATCGCGACGAAGACCGTCGGGGCGATCACCGCGAGGTACATCAACTTCGGTTCCGCGGCCCCCACCAAGGCCGCCAGCGCCAGCATCCCCGCGATCAAACCGCACAGAGCAAGGAGCCGCAGGGGGTTGCGGGCGATCTGAGGGTAAAACAAGACGATGTAGCCGATCAGAAACGTGGTGATCAGGAAGGCGAGCCCGATCACCCCCAGCCGTGGCAGCCAGCGCTGGGCCGCGGTCGAGTTGGCGGCAAACTCGCGGTCCTCGGCTCTCAGCTCTGTGAGCTGGTCGCCCTGGAGCACCTGGCCCCGGCTGTAGATGACGTCCCCCTTGTGGTGCTCGATGAGGACCGGCTCGACCGCCGCCACGCGCTCCTTGGCCAGCTCCTTGGTTGCCTCGTCGTCCAGGACATACGTTCCCTTGGCGTTGGGGGCGGTCGCATTCGACGCGATTTTCGCGGCGACATACCGGGCCACCGCTCGCGGAAACCCAGCGCCCAGGACAACCGGCTCCAGCACCCGCTTGAGCTCTTCCCGGTCATCCTCGCGCATCCGGATCGCGTCGTCTCTCCACTTGGCGAGCGCTCTTCCGTCGGGCGTTCGAAGAAGAAGGGGGGGTTCGGGCTGCGCCAATCCCTCCAGCCACTCCTTCATGGGAATCAGCGGCTTCCGCGGCAGGGCCTCGTTGAGCAGCTGGTCGACGAACGCCTTCCATTGACCGTCCGGCGCGCCATCGGACGCGTAGGCGGCCAGCGCCCTGACCGATGCCTTGTCGAGGTCGTAGGTTTCGCGCACCGTCGGGTTGATGCGCTTGAGGTCCCGCTGCTCCGCCACGATCACGGGGAGGTTCAATAAGGGCTGCCGCAACGCCTCGAGATCGGCGACGTTGAGAAGATAGACGTCCGGTGCGCGTTCGAGGGCGGAATCTCGTTCCTGCCTCGTCTGTGTGAGGTTCTCCACCTGGTAGTCCAGACGCTTCACCCGCGTCTCGGTCATGATCTGCCCGTCGTATACCTTGATCTGCGCCCGGGCCCGGATCACGATTGCCGCGGTCACGGCCAGGAACGCCAGCGCGATCACCGTGGCGTAGACGAACTGCGGTTGCTGGATCAACGATGCCAGGTCCAGCGTCCGCCGGGGCAGGGTGCGGCGAAGCTCCTCCCGACGCCGGGCGGTCTTGGAGGTTCCCAATCTGGGCTTGGTGATCTTGGCCATGGATCCGGGGTTCGGGGGGTCGG
>JADFKZ010000195.1 GCA_022564665.1 Planctomycetota bacterium
CCCCCGGCGGCCGGAAACAAAGATTCACCGTTTCAGCCCTCTTTTTTGGCTCTCGGCTATCGGCAAGAAAAAGCGACCGCCTCTTCTCTGGCCGATAGCTGATAGCTGACAGCTGATAGCTGACAGCTTTTCTTATCCCCCCGGTCCCGCCGCGCGGACGGCCGCCGCCATCTCGTACTTCGCATCGTTGTCGCGAAAGAGCGCCGCCAGATGCCGGGCCTTGGCGTCATAGGCGTTGGAGTTCGGCCAGGTCTGCCGTGGCTTGAGCACATCCGCCGGCACGCCGGGCACCTTCCTAGGCAGGGGCAGGCCAAACACCTCATCGGGCTGAAAGTCGGCGCTGGAAAGCGATCCGTCGAGGATCGCCGTTACGAAGGCGCGGGTGTATTCCAACGGGAAACGGTGCCCCGTGCCGTAGGGGCCTCCTGTCCAGCCGGTATTGAGCAGCCAGACACTGGCCCCCCGCTCGTCGAGACGCCGGGCCAGCCAGTCGGCGTAGACCATGGGCGGTCGAGGAAGAAACGGCCCGCCGAAGCAGGGGCTGAAGCTCGGCTGCGGCTCGGTGACGCCCGCCTCCGTCCCGCCCAGCTTCGAAGTGTATCCGTTGATGAAGTAGTACATCGCCTGCTCGCGGGTGAGCCGGCTCACCGGAGGCAGCACGCCGAAGGCGTCCGCCGCGAGAAAGATCACGTTCCTGGGGTGGTCACCGATGGAGGGAATCACCGCGCCTGGGATGTAGCTGACGGGGTAGGTCACCCGCGTGTTCTCGGTCTTGGCGTCGGAGTCGTAGTCCGGCTTCCGCGTCACCGGATCGAGCACGACGTTCTCGAGCACCGAACCGAAACGGATCGCGTCGTAGATCTGCGGCTCGCCTTGCTGGGAGAGCCGAATGCACTTGGCGTAGCAGCCGCCCTCGATGTTGAAGATCCCCTTGTCGGACCAGCCATGCTCATCGTCACCGATCAGCGGCCGGTTCGGATCGGCCGAGAGCGTCGTCTTGCCCGTCCCCGAGAGGCCGAAGAAGAGGGCCACGTTGCCGGGGTCCTCCCGGTCGACGTTGGCCGAGCAGTGCATGGGAAACACGCCCAGGTTCGGCAGGTCGAAGTTCATCGCGTAGAAGATCGACTTCTTGATCTCCCCGGCGTACCTCGTTCCAACGATGACGACCTTGCGCTGCTCGAGCGATTGCAGGACCGCCACCGGCGAGTTGAGCCCGAAGCGGTCGTGATCGGCCAGGCGCAGATTGCAGGCGTTGACGACCACCCAATCGGGTTCGAAGCCCTCCAGCGCCGCGGCCGGTGCGTTGATAAAGAGCGTTTTGGCGAATAGGCAATGCCAGGCCTCCTCGGTGACCACCGACACCTTGAGGCGATACTCGGGGTCCGCCCCCGCATAGCCGTCGAACCGGAAGAGATCCTTCTTTCTGCCCAGATGGTCGAGGGCGAGCTCTTCAACCGCCGCAAAATGCTCCGGGCTAATCGACTGGTTCACGCTGCCCCACTCGATCTCGCCGTGAACCCCGGCCGTGTCCTCGAGGAACTTGTCCCTGGGGCTGCGGCCGGTGCGGTCGCCGGTGTCGACGTTGAGGGCGCCGCTGGCAGCCAGCGTCCCCTCGCCGCGTCGAAGAGCGGTCTCGATAAGGGCGGCCGTCGACAAATTCCGGTGGATGGTGGCCTGTCCGAAGTCCAGAAACGTTTTGGAAGCAGTCGGCAACGTGTCTCTCTTGGACAATTGGCCGGCGGGCGGGAGCCGGGCAGGCCCTGCGCCCGGAGGCGAGAAACGGATCAAAACCTCAGACTATACCCCTTCATCGACACCCCAGCACCCTCGCTATACTCATGGCCTCGCCCGGATGGCGATCGTAGCTCAGTTGGTTAGAGCACCTGGTTGTGGTCCAGGGGGTCGCGGGTTCGAGTCCCGTCGGTCGCCCTTGCCGGCCCTCCGCCGGACCAGGGATGCCAGTACACCGGTCCCGCCGAGCGGCCCTTGGCGTGCCCGCAACGTGCGCAAGGCGTTCGCCGGACCAGGCGGTACACTTCGACCATGCGGGTCGCGTCGGTCCAGTTCGACATCGCCTGGGAGGACAAGCCGGCGAACCACGCCACCGTCGAACGGATGCTTCAGGAGGCGCGGGTGGAAGCGGGGACGCTCGTCCTGCTGCCGGAGCTCTTCGACACCGGCTTCAGCTTCGATCTGGCCGCGATCGTCGATGATCGATCGCTGACCTGGGCCCGGACGCTCGCCGGACACCTTAGGATCTGGCTCCAGACCGGCTATGCGGAGCGCGGCGCCGACGGCAAGGGCCGAAATTGCGCGGCGATCATCTCACCCAACGGCGAGCTTCTGGGCGTCTACCGCAAGGTCCATCCTTTTACTCTTGGCCGGGAGGCGGAGCACTACATGGGCGGTCGAGACCTGCTCATCAGGCCCCTGGAAGGCGCCAGGGTGTGCCCCATGATCTGTTACGACCTGCGGTTTCCGGAGTTATGGCGGCTTGCGGCCACGGCGGGAGCAGAGGTCTTCACGATCGGGGCCAACTGGCCGGTTGCCCGGCAGTCGCACTGGCGGGCCCTGTTGATCGCCCGAGCCATCGAGAACCAGGCGTTCGTCGTTGCGGCAAACCGAGTCGGCTCCGACCCGGACCTTGAGTATGCCGGGGGTTCGATGGTGGTGTCGCCGGCGGGCAAAGTGCTCGCCGAGGCAGGGTCCGCCGCCGCTGTCATCGGCGCCGATTTGGACATCGCCGGCCTTCGGCGATGGCGCGCGGAGTTTCCCGCCCTGCGTGACATGCGCCGGGGACTTCTTGGATCCATTGGACTCGATTCGACGATAGAGCCCGATGGTGCCTGCGGTGCCCAAGAAATCGAGCGCCATTTCGCCCCAGACAGTTGACCGCGCCGCCGTTGCACGTACACTCGCCGCACCGGTATCCCCGCCCAGGAGCTGATTGGGAGAAGGCGTCCAGATGTCGCGCGAAATCTCAACCGGCGTGCACGCTGAGCCAAACTCCCATGGCTGCGGTCGTACGACCGCGGAGCTTCGTGTGGCGTACTTCGCCCAAGCGGGCGAGATCGCGCTGCGCTACGCGGTCGTCTTCGAGCGCGTCGTCCGCCACCTTCGCGAGGCGGAGGCGTGTCACGCCAACCAGCGGTCGCTGCCGATTCGATACGTTGACGACGTCATCCATGCCGTCGCCTGCGTGGACGGGACCGACCTGGCCTGGCGCGACCTCATCGAACACCACGAGCGTCCGCTTATCCGTACCTGCCGCCAGCGTTTCGACCCGACAGATTCCATCGTCCTGGTGCGGCGGCTCTTTGCAATGCTGCGTCGAGATGGCAGCGCCGGAAAGGGGTTTCAAACGCCGACGCTGCGGTCCTTCGACGGCAGCTGCTCACTCCGCAGGTGGCTGCGTGACCGTATCGGTGAGTGTCTCGAGGCCCCGGGGCACTTTGGCGCCGAGAGCGAGCAGGTGACCGGGAATCGGCTGCCCCGTGTTCGCCGGGCCCGTGGAACCTCCTCCGGCGGAATAATCCTGGGCCGCGTGCTCGGTCCGGACGGCCGGCAGTCGGCGGTCCGCATCGACCCGGCATCGCCGCCCCACGCCCCCCACGCCCCCCACCCGGGCCGGGACAAGACCACCGGCGTCACGGGTACCTGATGGCCAGTCGACACCCCGCAACCGCGCCTTGACAACGCGCGCCGGCCGCGTAGCTTTTCCGTGCCTGATTGAGCCGACACACCACCGGCGAGGTAGCTCAGTTGGTAGAGCACCGCACTGAAAATGCGGGTGTCCCCGGTTCAAGTCCGGGTCTCGCCATATGAACAAACCCCCACAAACGCGGGGGTTTTCCTTTCGAGGCTCGGCCCGTCAACAGGGAAGAGTCGATGGCAATAGTCCCGGCGATGGCACCGGCCAGAG
>JADFKZ010000196.1 GCA_022564665.1 Planctomycetota bacterium
TGCCAGGAAAACCATCCCCAGATCCATGAGTTTATCGCCGCTGCCTACACCTACGAGCGGGATGGGGCGGTCACCACCGTCGTCGAGCGGGACACGCCTTATCCGGGGCGCTGCATCATGCACAAGCCGCGGCTGGGTGACACCCTGCCGGTCTACGTCCCCGTCCCCGGCCAGTACGAGGAGTTTCCCAACGTGGTGCCGATGGTGGAGTTGCCGGACGAGGCGATCGAGAGCTACCTGTCGCGCAACGTGGCGGTGGTGGGACGGGTGGTCCGGGAAAACAGCGTTTCGGCTATACATGCCAACCACGCGGTCCTGATGTCTGTGGTGGCTGAGCGGGTGAGCGCGACCACCGGCGTGCCCTTCGCCATCATGCCGCATGGCAGCGCCATCGAGTACGTTGTCAAAAAGGATCAGCGCTTCCACGCGCTAGCGAGCGGCGCCTTTCGCGAGGCAGTCCGCATATTCGCGATCGGCCGGGATATGCGCCGGCGGATCCTCGACACCTTTCCCGACCTGCCCGATATCGAGCATAAGCTCGAGGAACTCGATCTCGGGGTGGACACAGGGTTGTTCGAGCCGGTTTCCCGAGACGCCCGCCGCGCACGCATTTTGAAGTTATGCGACGCCCTCAAAACCCTGGAGCCGGGAAAGCAGTCGGAGGCGGCGCGGCATCTGCGCGCGCGGATCCGCGCCGATATCGGTCGCGAGGCACTCACGGCCGCCATCGACGAGGTGCGGATATACAAGGAGAATCTGCCCGATGCCGGTGTTGAGGAGAAGCTCACGAGCATCGATTGGCAGCAGGACGAACTGCTGCTGTTCGTCGGCCGACTGATCGCCAGCAAGGGGTTGCAAAGCATCGTCGCGGCGCTCCCCCACATCTTCGAGGCGCATCACGGAGCCCGACTCATCGTCGTGGGCAACGGACCACTCAGGGAAGTCATGGAGGCCTTCTTGTGGGCATTGGAGCATGGCGAGTACGGGCTCGCCCGGAACATCGTGACCTGGGGCACGGCGCTCGAAGGAGGCGAGGCAACGCCCTTCGAGGCAGTTCGCCTATTCTTCGCCGAGCTGGACGCCCGCGGTGAGCTGGAGGGGTATTTCGAGACCGCCCGGCGGGTCATTCGGCCGGAGCGGGTGATCTTCACCGGTTACCTGACACACCGCGAGCTCAAGTACCTTTTCCCGTGCTGCGACGTGGCTATCTTCCCCTCCATCGTGGCGGAGGCTGGACCGCTCGTGTTTCTCGAGGCTCTAGCGTCCGGCTGCTTCCCGCTAGGCACCTATTTCGCGGGCATGGCGCAGAGTATCGATTCGGTAGCCGGCAGCCTGCCGCCGGGCGATGTGGCGCTCATGAAGCTGCGCAACGACCCCTCCCGCACGGTGGCGGACATCGTCGCCAACACCACCGGCGCACTCGCCCTAGCCGGGGTCCACAAGGAGACCTTGCGTCGCGTGGTGGTGGAGCGCTACGACTGGCTCAGCGTGGCCCGCAAACTGGCCGCGCAGCTATCCAGCATGACGCGCTAGCGCGCAGCGATAATCACCCCGCTGAATGTCGGCTTTCCACCCAGGAGCAGACCTTCCTGGTGGTGTCGCCGAAGGTCCGTTCCTGACCCATCTCGGACATATCTATGTGCTTACGTGAGACAGGGCGACCGTTTTGGGATCACCCTTTCCCGCCGCGTCTATGTACCTCTATTTTAGACAATGTGCTTCCAAGTGTGCCGCGCCAACGTCTCTCCGACGCCCGCGCAGTGCTGGCCTACTCCCGCGAGGTCGCAACGGCGCCCCCTGGGGCCAACGGCACCCCCATGACGGTGATCCCTTTCGAAGCCGCAACGCCATAGCCGCCCACGTACTGCTCCACCGCCGCCTCGTACTGACGCCTTAGACGTTGGTAGGTCCGCTGGTGCATGTAGTGGGGCCTGCTTGGAAACGGTTCCGTCATGTTGGCGCTTCCGCCCAACCGAACGCGAATTTTCTGCGCCTTCCTCAGCGCCCTGAAATGCCTCGGCTCATTCTGGGATTCGTACGACAGCCCCCCGCACTTCCGGCAAATAATACGGGACCGGAGGGAGTAGAGGACTCCGCATCGCCGGCTACATGACGGGCAAAGAAACCATGGCCGTTTTCCGCCCGATGGAAGGCGCGTCCAGTCCATCTCCACATCGCCGGCAACGGCATCACCCCACCGCTGCCCTCGCATCCAGTCCTGGATGCTGAATGAAATCAGCTCATGGGTCTGGATCGTATGGGCCATGTCCGTCCGAAATCATCAACAAATTGTCACCCCGCGTATCTCCGCAACAGGGGAAATCAGGCGGCTGACTCTTTCAACTCTTTAATCCGCGCGACGATGGGTGGAAATGAAAAGAAATCGCTGGCCGCGCGCGCATGATCGATTCGGTTTCGCGTCGTGTAGTGGCGCCTGAAGGCTTCCCAGGAACAGTCCCGAGGCAGGCCAATGTGGGGGAAAAATTCTTCCCCCCCTTCTTCGCTGTGGCTATCGTACCAATTCCGCAGGAGGGCGACGCTGGATGGACCTATCTCTCCCTCCTGAACGAATTCCTTGGCCCCGTCGGTAATGGCCGCCATCAGTGGGATGACCTTCTGGAACGCGGTCTCTGTAAGCGCCTTCCTCGCGGTCTCCTTGATCCCATCGCAAACATTGGCCGCCAGCTCCATCGCCTGATCCTCGGCCTGCCGGAGCTCTGTGTCATGGTTCGTGGTGCCCTTGGGCCGTCCATTGGGGTTTCCGCTCCGGCCCTTCAGGAAGGTGCCTTTTTTGCGGCGGTTCGTGGGTTTCTTTGTCATGGCTGATGCCCTTTCAATATCGGCGCCGATTTATTTGGCGCAGGATGCGTGTTCTTGGTTTTTTGGTGGTCCACCACCCGGAGGGTCGGGAAAGGCGCTGTGGAAAGCGTGCACGCTTTCTCAGGCACCCTTCTGATCTCGTCCACTGACAGGTCGCCCAACTCAACCACCCGAACCGCCCATCGACGCGCCGCCCCGTGGAACGCCTGACGGCAGGATTTCGAGCAGAACCGCTTGGGGCTCCCGCGGGCCGATATCCGGGGCGGCATCGAAACTTCGCACCAGAGACAGCGATGGCCGGCGGGCTCAATATCGCGTCGGCCGTCCAGCCCTTGCCGATTCGAGGTGTCTACCACAGTTTCATCGTTGCCACTGTCACGCGTGACATCATCCATGCCGGCGGGGTGCAGACGGTCGATGTTCGATTCCCACCGCAGCAGGGCGGCCATGATCGCCGCTGCCGCATCCTCCCTGGTCCAGATGCCGGCAGCCGGCCCGAAGCCGGCGATCTCCAAGGCGTCGATCAGGTCTTGCCAGGTTTCGATCTGGACGACCCATCGGCCCTCGCGTTCCCGCCGCCGATGCAGACGCTGGCGGGCGGCGGCGGTGGTGTCAGGCATCGCCATCCCCTTTCAGCGTCATCATGTCCATGCCCACCGACCCGCGAACGGATGACATGATGATGGCCGGTCAGGTTCCGGCCCCTCCGGGCAACGGCGTCCCCGCGGCCTTCGCCGCCAGCACGTCGGCGATGGCGCCGATGATCGACGCCGGGCTCTTGCCGTCGCCGAGACGCCCCAGACCCGCAGCGAGGGCGGCCGGGCTGTCCCCGTGCTGCAGTAGGCGCGAGATCAACACGCCGATGTCGTCGCACAACAGGTCGGTATCGGGACGCCCCTCTCCTCCGAGCAGGTTATCGCCCGGATCGAGGGCTTCGACCCCGGCGTCATCGCCGCCATCGAGGTGGCGCCGCCCCCCGAGGCACCGCCCGCCGTGGAGCCCGCCGCGGGGCCGTTGCTCGGACGGGCCGCGGGCGGCTCCTTCAACACGAAGTCCGACGGCGGCACCCTGGGCCCGGAGCACGCCATCAAGGA
>JADFKZ010000197.1 GCA_022564665.1 Planctomycetota bacterium
GGGGATACACCCGGGCGGTCCGGTGGATCTCGGCGCCAAAGAGGCGCAGCAGCCAGTTGCGCCAGCGGTGCAGGTTTCGCGGCGACGGGCGGAATGCGATCGTGTAGACCAGCCCCCACAAGACGCGCCCAACACGGTTGCGCAGGCGGTGCGGACTTTTCGGGGCCCGCGGCAGGTGGGTAGCGAGTGCGGATCTGCTCATGGGCGATTCAGTCACCCGTCTTGGGCCCGGTTCCCGATCGCCACAGGGTCGGGCTCCGGGACCGGGGCACCCTTTTCGACGCTGGCCACCTCTTCCAGGAGTTGTTGCCACGCGTCGCAGCCGAGGGCCCGATCGTAGCGCTCCAACAGCGCCTGGCGGGCGTTGCAGCCGAGCCGCCGGCGGATCCCGGGATGCCCGGCGAGCTCCCGGACGGCCCGCACCATCCCGTCGACGTCGCCCGGGCGGACCACGTAGCCGGCGTTGCTCTCCTGGATGACGCGCCCGATCTCGCTGCCGCGGGGGCCGACAAAGATCACCGGCCGTCCCGCGGCCAAGGCCCCGAACAGCTTGCACGGCACGACGAGGCCTTCGAACGCCTCCTTCAGCGTCACGACGTGCACGTCCGCACAGCTGAGCAGGGCGCCGAGCCTTTCGCGGGACTGGTACGGCTCGACTCGGCCACGTACGTTGCGGTCCCTGAGGAACCGCTCGACATCCAGCTTGCGTTTCCCGCCGCCGACGAACACGAACTGCACGCGGTCATCGTCGCTCAGGCGGGCGGCGGCCTCGCACATGGTTTCCATTTCGTTCGCCAGCCCGAAGTTTCCGCAGTACATGACGACGGTTCGATCACCGAGGTCCCATTCATCGCGATAGGGATTCCGTCGGCGCGGCAGCGGGTTCACTTCGCGGTGGTCCGCCCAGACTCCGATGTGCACGATTTGCCCGTGATCGACGCCCTTGTCCCGCACCCGCTGCATCATGCACCGGCCGAGCACGACCGTGCGGTCGGCCGTACGCAGGCAGAAGCGATTGAGCCGTTCCAGCAGCCGCGTGAGGACGGACGTCGGCTTGATCAGCCCGCCGGCGACCGCAACGTCCGGGTAGAGGTCCATCACCCAGTACACGAACTTGCTTCCCCGGAGCAGGCGCATGAGCGGGCCCACCAGAGCGATCAGCGGCGGCGTGGTGAAGCACACGACCACGTCCGGCCTCCGGACGGCGAAGGCCTTGATCGTCGCGGCCAGGTAGAACAGGGCAAAGTCGAGCAACCGGGTTGGGATCCCGGCTTTGCCGAATAGGCTCCTGCCGACCCGGTGGATCTCAATGCCGTCGACTGACTCGCGGCTGGGCAGCGCCGCCCCCCGCTGCCCGTAGATCGATCGGGAGGCGATGACCACCACGTCATGGCCGTGGGCCACCAGGTGCCTGGCCAGGTCGTGCGCGTGCTGGGCGGTGGCGGCGACGTCGGGGAAAAACACCTGGTTGAGCAGCAGGACCCGCATGGGAGCTAGACGCGCGTCTCCAGGGGGCTGGAGCGGTACCACTGGATCGTCCTTCGCAGGCCCTCCCGGAATCCGACCTGCGCCCGCCACCCCAGCAGTTGCCAGGCGCGGCGGGTATCGAGGCAGCGTCGCGGCTGACCGTCGGGTTTGGCGGGGTCCCAGCGGATCTCGCCACCGAACCCGGTCAGGCTCGCGATCAGCTGGGCGAGCTTGCTGATGGTGATCTCCTGACCCGTGCCGAGGTTCACCGGGATCGGCTCGTTGAGAACCTCCGCCGCACGGACGATGCCCTCAGCCGCGTCGTCCAGGTAGAGGAACTCGCGGCTCACCGAGCCCGTGCCCCAGCAGTCGATGTGGTCCCGGCGGTCGTCGATGGCCTGGACGCACTTTCGGATCAGCGCCGGTATCACGTGGGAGGTGCGCGGATTGAAGTTGTCGCCCGGGCCGTAGAGATTCACCGGCAGGACATAGGCGCTGGGCAACCCGTATTGCCGGTGGTAGCCGCCGAGCATGACCAGCGCCGCTTTCTTGGCCACGCCGTAGGGGGCGTTGGTCTCCTCCGGGTAGCCGTTCCAGAGATCGTCCTCCTTGAACGGCACCGGCGTACTCTTGGGATACGCGCAGATCGTCCCCACCTGAACGAACTTGGCGAGCTTGTGGATGCGGGCCTGCTCGATGAGGTGCAGGGCCATCGCCATGTTGGCGTAGAAGAACCTACCCGGGTTGTCCAGGTTGGCCCCGATGCCGCCGACCTCGGCGGCCAGGTGCATGATAATGTCCGGCTCCAGGTCCGCGCACATGCGCCGGGCGTCGTCTTGTTGCGTCAGGTCGTACTCGGCTCTGCGGGGCACCAGTACCTCGGTGCAGCCCCGCTGCCGGAGGATGTTGCACACCACCCGGCCGAGGAATCCCGCACCGCCGGTCACGACGATGCGCTTGGCGTTCAGATCCATGGGCATCGCGGCGGCCACTCCGGGTTCAGACATGCTGCAAGCGTACAGACCACGCAGGGCCGCAGATCATCCACGGCGCATTGGTGGTACGAAGACCGCGGCCCGGGCGATCGCCCGTCGAGGGCATTTTCGCGTCCAAAATTCCGAGAACCCCGCAGCGCGGCCGACCGTCTTGAGGTAAGCTGCCTCGCGCCGTGGCCGCCGCGCGCGCCGCAGACCGCCTGTCCCCGGGAGGAGACGATGGCCACCGCAGCCAAGCGAGCATTTATCACGGGTATTACCGGCCAGGACGGCAGCTACCTGGCCGAGTTGCTGCTTGGGAAGGGCTACACGGTGCACGGCATGATTCGCCGATCGTCGAGCTTCAACACGCAGCGGCTCGAGGCCATCTACCAGGATCCCCACGAGGCCGGTGCCCGGCTCTTTCTTCACTACGGGGACCTGTGCGACGCGAATGCCATCTCATCGATCCTTCGCAAGGTCGAGCCGTCGGAGATCTACAACCTCGGCGCCCAGAGCCATGTCCGTGTCAGCTTCGACATGCCCATCTACACGACCGAGGTCGGGGCGCTGGGGTCCATCAAGCTCCTGGAGGCGGCGCGGGACTACCGGGATCGGACCGCTGTGGAGGTCCGCTTCTACCAGGCCAGCTCCTCTGAGATGTTTGGCAAGACGCAGGAGATTCCGCAGACCGAGACGACACCGTTTAGTCCTCGATCACCCTACGGTTGCGCCAAGCTGTTCGCCCATTGGGCGACGATCAACTACCGTGAGGCGTACGGTCTGCACGCCAGCTGCGGGATCCTTTTTAACCACGAGTCGCCCCGGCGGGGGGAGACCTTTGTGACCCGCAAGATCACCCGCGCCGTGGGGCGCATCAAGCTCGGCCTCCAGAAAAAGCTGTTTCTGGGCAATCTCGACGCCAAGCGCGACTGGGGATACGCCGGCGATTATGTGCAGGCCATGTGGCTGATGCTTCAGCAGGACCAACCCGAGGACTATGTCATCGCGACGGGCGCGGTGCTGTCGGTTCGCGACTTCTGCGAGCTGGCCTTCGGCTGCGCCGGACTGGAGTACCAGGATTTCGTCGACATCGACCCCCGTTATCTGAGGCCGACGGAGGTGGATGTGCTGCAGGGTGACCCGTCCAAGGCGCGGAGGAAGCTGGGCTGGAAGCCGACGACGACCGTTCAGGCGCTGGCCAGGATGATGGTTGACGCTGACCTGGAGCTGGCGCGGCGCGAACAGACGCTGCGCGACGCGGGGCATGAGGTTCCGGCCGCGATCGAGCACGACGGCTAGGCTCTGTTGTGTCAGCCGCTTGGCATCCATGCCGGCGCGGCTGAGCCTTCGCGGCTCCGCCGCTCGGGATACCCGGCATCCTGCCGGGGTTTGTTCTGTCAGTTGCTTGGCGTCCTGGTTCCCACGCCGCTT
>JADFKZ010000077.1 GCA_022564665.1 Planctomycetota bacterium
AGTTCGACGATGAGGGCGGCGGGTACATCGCGACCTGTACCGACGACGACCCGACGTCCTTCGACATCATCTTCTTTGCCGATGACGGCACGCCCGGGAACGGCCAGCACAGCCAGATCCCCTTTGCCACCCGAACTGTGACGCCGATGGTGGTTGATACGGCAATAGACTTCGGCGCGGGGCTTACCACCATCATCGAGTACACCGCCACCCTTTTCCCGTCGGTGGCCAACGACGGCTCGATTGAGTGGCTGGCGATCCAGCGGCATATCGGTGCAAGCGTCGTTGATCCGGGCACCGGGGACATCGATCCCTGCGTCTGGCTGTGGGTCGACGAGCAGTCCGGTCAGTTTGGCGGCGAGGCCCGCCAGGATGGCGTGGAGCCGCCGGAGCTGCCCGAGCTGAACACCGACTTCACATGGTGTCTCACCACCACGACCCCGTGCCCCTGGGACTGCCAGGCGGTTCCCAGCGGCTCCGTCGACGTGCCCGACCTGCTGGCGTTGCTGGGTGCCTGGGGCGGTCCCCAGACGCCCGGCACCACCTGTGACCTTGACGGAAGCGGCGCCATCGCGGTGCCCGATCTGCTGGCGCTGCTGGCCCATTGGGGCGCCTGCCCCTGAAGCAACCTGTAGGGCCCGCTGTGCCGGCCGCCCAAGAAGGCGAAGATTTACCGCAGAGGCGCAGAGAGCGCAGAGAACTGAAATCATAAATGTCAGGGGCGCGTCTTGCCGTGATGCGAGAAGGCACTGGGTGCTGACGCGCGCGCAGCCATGCGCCTCGCAACTACCCCTTCTGGGTTTTCTCAGCGTCCTCTGCCTCTCTGCGGTGAACTATCCGGGCTAGCTCTCCGGTGTCACGGGAGCATCGGTCTGGGCCATCACCTCGACGATCGCGGGCACCCGTTCCGCCCCGAGGGCTTCTGCGGTCTTTGCCGCATCGGCCAGCATGGCCTGCTCCTCCTCCTCCACCGAGACGGGTGGCTCGACGAGCTTCTTAACCTTCATGTTGATGTAGGGATCGAAACCGGTGCCGGCGGGGATCAGGTGGCCCAGCAGCACGTTTTCCTTGAGGCCCGTCAGTTTGTCGACCGCCCCACGCAGCGCGGCTTCGGTCAGGACTTTGGTGGTCTCTTGGAAGGAGGCGCCGGAGAGGAAGCTCTCCGCTTGCAGAGAGGCCTTCGTGATCCCCAGGAGCAGCGTCTGGGCGGTGGCGGGCTTGGTCCTCTTGGCCTTGGCCGGTGTCTTCCCCTCGGCCTCGGCCATCGCGTTGGTCTCCTTGAACTCCTCCTTGTCCACCAACGCCCCGGCAGGCAGGCTGGTGTCCCCGGGATCTGATATCCGAACCATGGCGCCGATCCGGGCGTTGCGGTCGCGGAAGAGGAATTTGTCGACCACCTCGTTGGGCAGCAGGTCGGCATCACCTGGAAAGAGCACCCGAACCTTGCCGAGCATCTGGCGGAGGATGGTCTCGATGTGCTTGTCTGAAAGCGGCACGCCCTGGGCGCGATACACGTTCTGGACCTCCTCGAGCATATAGACGTGCAGGTCCTCCTCGCCCTTGATGTTCAGGATGTCGTGTGGGATCAAGGCCCCCTCGGTCAGGGCGTCGCCCGCTCGAACGTAGTCGCCGGTGTGGACAAGCAGGTGCTTGCCCTGTGGCACGTGGTGGTCGCTTTCCTGGCCGGAGTCGGAGATGACCCGGATGGTCACCTTGCCCTTACGCTTGTCGGAGTACAGCTCAATCCGTCCGGAGATCTCGGCCATGACCGCCGGGTCCTTGGGGGTGCGGGCTTCGAAGACCTCGGTCACCCGGGGAAGGCCCCCGACGATGTCGGCCGAGCCGGCCACCTCCTTGGGCTGGCGGGCGAGCATTTTGCCTATCGAGATCAGCTGGCCCTCAATCACCTCGATCCGGGCCTTTGCGGGAAGGTGGTGGAAGTCGAGGATCTTGCCGCTCTCATCCTCGATGATGATCTGCGGGTGCTTCTCCCCCGTGTGCTCGATGACGATCAGTTCCTTTGCCCGGCCACCCTTGGCCTGCTCCTCGCGAACGGTCTCTGCGATCTCGATGTCCTTGAACCGGACGATACCCGACTTTTCAGCGAGGATCGGCGTGCGGTGGGGGTCCCATTCGACGAGCGTCTGTCCCTTCTTGACCTTCGATCCTCTGGTGTGCCGGATCGTCGCGCCGTAGGGGACCTTGTACTTCTCCAGCTCGCGGCCCTTGTCGTCCAGCACGGAGAGCTCGCCGTTTCGCTTCAGGGCGGTGAGCACCTCGCCGGTGTCGGTCTGGACCTGGGTCTCGTTGCAGTCGCGGATCTCGATGGTGCCCGAGTAGTTGGCGTGGTAGCTGTTCTCGACGAGCCCACGGGCGGCGATGCCGCCGGTGTGGAACGTCCGCATGGTCAGCTGAGTACCCGGCTCGCCGATCGACTGGGCGGCGATGGTGCCCACCGCCAAGCCCTCCTCGACGAGCTGCCCGGTCGACATGTCCGTGCCGTAGCACAGCGCGCAGACGCCGCGGGGCGTGTCACAGGTCAACGGGCTGCGGATCTGAACTGAGTCGATGCCAAGCGCCTCGATCTTGCTGGCAATGTTCTTGGAAATGAGCAGGTTCTCGCTAACGATCGGCTCGTCGGTGATCGGGTTAATGATGTTGTGGAGGCTGGTGCGTCCGATGATCACGTCCCGCAGTGGGACGTCGACTTCCTCACCCTTGTAGATAGCGCGTTTCGTGATGCCGCGCTTGGACCCGCAATCGTGAAGGAGCACGACCACGGACTGCGCGACATCGTAGAGTTTTCGGGTGAGATACCCTGAGTCGGCGGTCTTCAGCGCGGTATCTGCCAGACCCTTGCGGGCGCCGTGGGTCGACGAGAAGTATTCCAGGACGTTGAGGCCTTCGCGGAAGTTTGCTTTGATCGGGGTCTCGATGATCTCGCCCGAGGGCTTGGCCATCAGTCCGCGCATGGCGGCGAGCTGCTGCATCTGGCTGATGTTGCCGCGGGCACCGGACTTGGACATGAGGTAGACGGGGTTGAGATACCGCCTTCCCTCGGTGGAGTCGATGGGGAGTTCCTTGAGGTTGGTCGGATCGCGGCGGTCGTTCTCCAGCGTCTCGATGAGACTCTTGGTGACCAGCTCGCGGCAGTGGGCCCACAGGTCCAGCAGCTGGTTGTGTCGCTCGCGTTCGGTGATCGATCCCGCCTGGTAGTTCCGCTCCACGCGGTCAACCTTCTTCTGGGTCTGGTCGATCAGCTGCTGCTTATCGGCGGGCAGCCGGATGTCGGTGATCCCGATCGAGAGCCCCGAAATCGTCGATACCTTGAAGCCCAGCTCCTTCATGTCGTCCAGGGCCTGCAGCGTTGCGGGGCGGCCGAGCCGGACATACGTGTCGTCAATCACACGACTGCATCCCTTCGTGCCGAGGGCGCAGTTGTAGAAGGGCATGCCTTCGGGCAAGATATCCGAGAAGAGGACTCGGCCGAGGGTGGTCATGTGGCGCCGATGCTCGGGGGAGGGCTCGGCTTTTTCGATTTCACCGGTTACCACCTCGGGGAAGCGGGGAAGCCGGACCACGATGGGCTCCTGGAGCTTGATGTGGTCGAGGTCATAGGCAAGGATCGCCTCGTGCGCGTCCTTGAAGTGCGGGATCTGGTCGGGGGCCCGCTTGTCCTGGTCATCGATGACGGTCAGGAAGTAGACGCCCATGACGATGTCCTGGCTCGGCGAGACGATCGGCTGGCCGTGAGCAGGCGAGAATATGTTGTGCGTGGAGAGCATGAGCAGGTGTGCTTCCGCCTGCGCCTCTACGGAAAGGGGAAGATGCACGGCCATCTGATCGCCGTCGAAGTCCGCGTTGTACCCCGTGCAGACCAGCGGGTGGATCATGATGGCGTTGCCTTCGACCAAGACCGGCTCAAAGGCCTGGATACCCATGCGGTGGAGCGTGGGGGCGCGGTTCAGGAGCACCGGATGCTGGTAGATCACCTGCTCCAGGATGTCCCAGACCTCGGGATCGCGGCGCTCCAGCATTCGCTTGGCGCTCTTGATGGTGTCGGCGAGCCCGTGCTCCTTGAGCTTGCGGATGATGAAGGGCTGGTAGAGCTCCAGGGCGATCTTCTTGGGCAGGCCGCACTGGTGGAGCCGCAGCTCGGGACCCACCACGATGACCGAGCGTGCCGAGTAATCGACTCGCTTGCCGAGCAGGTTTTCGCGGAACCGGCCCTGCTTGCCCTTGATCATGTCCGTCAGTGACTTCAACGGGCGGTTGGAGGACCCCAGCACGGGTCGGCGGCATCGACCGTTGTCGAAGAGCGCGTCCACCGCCTGCTGGAGCATTCGCTTCTCGTTGCGGATGATGACCTCCGGGGCGTTGAGGTCCATCAGCTTCTTGAGCCGGTTGTTGCGGTTGATGATCCGCCGATACAGGTCGTTGAGATCGCTGGTGGCAAAGTTGCCGCTTTCCAGGAGAACCAGCGGCCTCAGGTCTGGCGGGATCACCGGGATCACGTCCATGACCATCCAGGATGGATCGTTCTCGCTATGGCGGATCTGCTCCACGAGCTTGAGCCGCTTGGAGATGTCCTTGGTCTTCTGCTTGCTGCGGGTGGCCTCCAGATCGTTGCGGAGCGATTGGGAGATATCGTCCAGGTTGAGTTTGTACAGCAGCTCGCGGATCGCCTCGGCACCCATCAGGGCGGTGAAGGAGGAGCTCCCGAACTGCTCGACGGCCACGCGGTACTCATCCTCGGTGAGAACCGTCTTGTACTCCAGTTCGGAAGTGCCCTGATCGGTGACGACGTAGTCCTGGAAGTAGACGATCTTCTCCAGGTCACTGGTCTTCATGGCAAGGAGCGTGCCCAGCCGGCTGGGCAGTGCCTTGAAGAACCAGATGTGCATGATGGGGGACGCTAGGTTGATGTGCCCCATCCGCTTCCGGCGGACGCGGCTGTGCGTGACCTTCACGCCACACCGGTCGCAGATGATGCCTTTGTACTTCGTGCCCTTGTACTTTCCGCAGGCGCACTCGTAGTCGCGCTCGGGGCCGAAGATGCGCTCGCAGAACAGCCCATCCTTCTCCGGCCGATAGGTTCGGTAGTTGATCGTCTCGGGCTTCTTCACCTCGCCAAAGCTCCAACTCCGGATGTCGTTGGGGCTGGCGAGGGTGATCTTGACCGAGCCGTAGTCGTTGACGCGATCGTAGACGTTTTCAGTCATGTTGGCTCTCGGCTCTCGGTTTCGAGAGACTAGTCGCTGTTCGTGGCGGTCTCGTCGCGGTTATTCGTTGTTTCCGTCGACGATCGGAGCCGGCGTCTGGACCCAGCCGGGAGCCGATAGCCGAGAGCCCTCTTACAAGAGGCTCGCCGCTGCAAGCTGCTCTTTCTCTAACGTGATATTGAGCCCGAGGCCGCGAATCTCGTAACACAACACGTCAAAGACAACCGGCATACCCGCCTCCAGAATGTTGACTCCCTTGACCATGGAGTCGTAGATCTTGGTCCGCCCCTCCACGTCGTCACTCTTGACGGTCAGCAACTCCTGCAGCATATAGGCAGCGCCGTACCCCTGGAGGGCCCAGACCTCCATCTCCCCGAACCGCTGGCCGCCTGTTCTCGCCTTGCCGCCAAGAGGCTGCTGCGTGATGAGGCTGTAGGGGCCGGTGGCGCGGGCGTGGATCTTGTCATCCACGAGGTGGTGGAGCTTGAGCATATAGAGGAAGCCCACCGTCGTCTGCTGGTGGAATGGTTCGCCGGAACGCCCGTCGTAGAGCTGTGCTTTGCCGCCGAACGGGACCCGCGCCAGGAGCTCCCGGGAATCGCCGGGCCCGGCGCCCGTGGCTTCGAACTCGTCGAGACGACGCGTCACATGGTCGTTTGCCTCTTCGATCGTAGCGAGCACCTCCGTCTCGTGTGCGCCGTCGAAGACGGGAGTGATGGCCTGGTAGCCCAGGACCTTGGCCGCCCAGCCGAGGTGCGTCTCCAGGATCTGGCCGATATTCATCCGTGATGGAACGCCGAGCGGGTTGAGCAGCACGTCCACGGAGGTACCGTCTTCGAGGAAGGGCATGTCCTCCTGGGGCACGATGCGTGCAATGACGCCCTTGTTGCCGTGACGGCCCGCCATCTTGTCACCGACGGAAAGCTGGCGCTTGGTTGCCAAGTAGACCTTGACCATCTCCAAGACGCCCGAAGGCAACTCGTCACCGCGTTTCATGTGGGAGAGCCGACGCTCGGCCTCCCGCTCCACGGCGGTGATCCGGGGCCAGAACTGGCCGTGGATCTTCAGGGCCTTTGCCTTGGCCTCCTTGTTGCCCTTGATCCACTTGGTGTCGAAGTTCTCGATCTGCTCCAGGATCACCTCCGGAATATCCGAGGCCCCGACCTTCTGGCGGGTGGACGGATCGACCATCTCTGCGCCGAGCACCTCGTTGATCTGGGCGACCATCTGCTGGAAGATGGTGATGGCCTTTGCGTTCATCTGCTTCTCGTACTCAGCCATGTCTTTCTTGAGCTGCTTCTTCTGATCGTCCGTCAGGTGCATCCGGCGGCTGAACTGCTTGGCGCCGATGACGATCCCCTCCGTTCCGGCGGGAACTTCCAGCGAGTCGTTCTTCACGTCCTCGCCCGCCCGCCCGAAGATCGCGTGCAGCAGCTTCTCCTCCGGCGTGAGCTCGGACTTGCTCTTGGGGCTGACCTTGCCGACGAGGATGTCGCCCGGCCCGACACGGGCGCCAATACGGATGACGCCGTTGGCATCGAGGTCCCGGAGCATCTTTTCCGAGACGTTTGGAATATCGCGGGTGAACTCTTCGCGACCGAGCTTTGTCTCGCGGATCTCCACATCGAAGTTTTCGATGTGAATCGACGTGAACACGTCGTCCTTGACGAGATGCTCGGAAATGACGATCGCGTCCTCGAAGTTGTACCCGTCAAAGGTACTGAACCCGACCAGCACGTTCTTGCCGATGCACAGCTCGCCGTGGAGCGTCGAGGCTCCATCGGCGATGATCTGCCGATCGTCGACGTGCTGGCCGAGGCGGACGATGGGCTTCTGGTTTTGGCAGGTGCGCTCGTTGAGGCCCACGAACTTGCGAAGCTCGTACTCATCGGAGTTATCGATGATGATGCGGTCGGCGTCCACGTAGGTGACGGTGCCGCCGCGCCGGGCCTTGACGATCATGCCCGAGAAGTCGCCGACGATCTTTTCCATGCCCGTGGCAACCACCGTTGGCTCGATCTTGATCAGGGGAACCGCTTGGCGCTGCATGTTGGACCCCATCAGCGCCCGGTTGGCATCATCGTGCTCGAGGAAGGGGATCAGGGCCGCTGAGACCCCGACAATCTGCTTGGGCGAAATGTCCACGTACTGGACATCGCCCTGGTCGACCTGGGCGAGATCGCCACCGACCCTGGACAAAACCTGCCGCTGGGTGATCCGTCCAGAGCTGTCCAGCACGTCGGGAGTTGCCATGACCGCCTTCATCTCCTGGTCGGCTCGGAGGTATTCCACGTCGCCGGTGACCTTGCTCTTCTTGACCTTGCGATAAGGCGTCAGCAGGAAGCCGTACTCATCGATCTTGGCATAGATGCCGAGGGAGGCGATCAACCCGATGTTGGTGCCCTCGGGCGTCTCGATGGGACAGATTCGGCCATAGTGCGAGATGTGGACGTCGCGGACCTCGAAGCCGGCGCGTTTTCGGTTCAATCCCCCGGGGCCCAGGGCCGAGAGCCGGCGCTCGTGTACGAGCATCGCCAGGGGATTGGTCTGGTCGACCACCTGTGAGAGCTCGCTTCGTCCGAAGAAGAACTCGATTGCGCTCGATACCGACTTGGAGTTGACGAGGTCGGCGATCTTGCTCAGCTCGTCGGGATCCTTGATGCTCATCCGCTCCTGGACGGTGCGCCGCAGCTTCAGGAAACCCTTGCGCATCTCCTCGATCGCCAGCTCGTCGAGGGTCCGCAGCCGCCGGTTGCCCAGGTGATCGATGTCGTCGATGTGGGCCCGGTTGCGCTTGGCTCGCAGGTCCATGATGTACCGGATGATGGCTAGGAAGTCTTCGGCCCGGATCCGCATGACATCCTCGGGCACGTCCATGTCGAACTTACGGTTGATGCGGAAGCGGCCGACTTTGCCGAGCCGGTAGCGGTTCGAATCGAAGAACTTTTCGCGGAAGAGGGTGCGTGCCTTTTCGATTTGCGGCGGGTTGCCCGGCCGGAGCCGGCCGTAGATTTTCAGGAGCGCCGCCTCGTGCTCCGTTACTTCCCCGAGGAACTCGAGCCTCTCATCGGCGAGCGTGTTGAGGATGAGTGGATCACCGGGGTTCTTGATAACCCTCACCGTTTTCCAGTTCTGGGCCAGGATCTTCTCGATCGCGTCGGTGATCTGGGCCCCTGCTCTCCGCACTTCCACGCCATCCTCATCGATGATCGGCTCGGCGGTGTAGTGCTCCGGGCGCAACTTCTCGAGCTTGATCTCCTGGATTTCATAGAAGAGTTCGAGCAGGGTGTCGGTGGAGCTGTGTTTCTCGTCTAGCGCGCGAAGAAAGGTGGTCGCGGCGATCTTCGTCGATTGATCGATCCGCATCTGAAGCACATCTTTCTTGGTGACCTCCAATTCGATCCACGAGCCGCGTTCCGGAATGATGCGGGCGGAGTGCAGCGGCCGATCACCGACGGCGGAGGCGATGCCGAAGTCCACGCCTGGGGAGCGGTGGAGCTGGTTGACGATGACCCGCTCGGCGCCGTTGACGATGAACTCGCCGCCACCCATCATGATCGGTATCTCGCCGAGGTAGATCTCCTCCTCGGGTATCTCCGAGATGCCTTCGCGAACCAGGCGGACGCCGATCCGGAAGGGCCGCCCATAGGTCAGCCGCAGCTCGCGGCACTCGTCCGGGGTGTACCTCGGCTCCTCGAGCTTGTAGTAGAGGTACTCCAGCTTCATCGTCCCGTCGTAGGACTCGATCGGGAACACCTCTCGAAGCAGTGCCTCGAGTCCCACCTTCGGTTGGCGATTGTCCGGGCGCTTGTCGAGCTGGAGGAATCGCTGATAGGAGTCTTGCTGCACCCGAATGAGGTTGGGCACAGCGATCGCATCGCCGCGCTTGGAGAATACGCGCACCTTGTTCGCAACCATCAATTCACCTCGAGAGCCGACACGCACAGCACGCCGCAGTCCGCTGGTGGAGTCAGTCGCTGGAAATGGGTTCTACCGCTGCCGCCGATCCGATCCCGTAGCTTAGTCGGCCTCTAACAAAGCTGCAACGTAAAATCAAGCATTTTATTCGGAATTTCGGTGGTTTCTGGCCCTCGCGCCCGCCCCGAGTCGGGCGGCGAATGTGCCAGGGCTTTGAGCTATCAGTATCGAGCGAGGCTTCTGGCTGACCTCCCTACGACGTTGATGAATAATCCAGGCCAGCTCTGGGCTGTCCGCCACGTGGCCGATTCAATCGGCCGCTACGTCTTGACGCACCCTGCGCCGGTCGACAGCTACTTGATGCTCACCGTCGCCCCTACCTCTTCCATCTTGGCCTTCAGGGCCTCCGCCTCCTCCTTCGAGACTTTCTCCTTGAGGGGCTTGGGGGCGGAGTCCACAAGCGCCTTGGCCTCCTTGAGCCCCAGTCCAGTGGCCTCACGGGTGGCCTTGATGACGTGGATTTTCTTCTCGCCGAAGCTCTCGAGCACGACGTCGAACTCGGTCTGCTCTTCCTCGGCGGCATCCTCTCCGGCGCCGGCTCCAGGCGCCGCCATCATCACCGCCCCGCCGCCCGCCGCAGGCTCGATCGAGTAGGCTTCCTTCATATAGTCCGCCAGGTCCACGGCCTCCGTAAGAGTCAGGCCGGCGATCTGGTCGCCGATCTTCGTAATCTTGGCGTCAATCGTCTTGGTTGCTTCGTCTGTCATGAGTGTCAAGCTCCACCGGTACGGTTCGTCGTCCGAGAGGTGCCGGCCGCGCGGCATTTAACCCCAAGAGGGCCAGTCGGGCGGAAGTTGCATGGCGTTCGGCTGTCAGCCGGTCCGTGCGATCGTCTCTCCATTTTTGAGGCGGTCCGAGATCTCTTTGACGATCCCGGCAATCTGCGACGCCGGGCCGAGGGCCGCCGAGACCACGGTGCCGGCCGGGGCAAGCAGGAGCTGGACGACACGGGCCTGGGCTTCGATCTTCGTGGGGTATTGGCTCAGCCGCCCCACCGCAGCATCGCCATCGAAGAGCTCACCGTCGAGGACCGCCGCCTTGAGCGTGAGGCGATCCAGCTTCCGCGCCCACCCGACCAGCTCGCGGGCCACCTCTACCACCGAATCGGCCCCGTAGGCCAGGGCGGAGGGACCTTTCAGGGCGTGGGTGAGCGGCTCCAGGCCGGTCCCGACAAACGCCTTGCGAGCCAGCGTGTTCTTAACGATCGTGATCCGGATGTTCTTCTTCTGGAGGTCCATCCTCAGCGCGTTGTTCTCGTTGGCATCGACGCCGCGAACGTCGATGAGCAGCGCCTCCGACACGTCGTCGAACCGCTTTTGGTAGGCGCACAGGATCATTTCCTTGACACGCTTGCTCATGGGTGGTGCTCCGGGCCGGTCACAACGCGACCTGGATGCTTGGGGTCATGGTGCCGCAAACGACGCACTTTTTGACGTACTGGCCCTTGGCGGAGGCCGGCTTAATCTTCTCGATGTGGGAAATGAAGTGTTGGAAGTTCAGGATCAGGTCGTCGTCGCCGAAGCTCATCTTCCCAATGATACAGTGGAGGTTGCCGCCGTCGTCGTTGCGGAACTCCAGCTTGCCGGCCGTGAACTCCCGGACCGCGTTGACGACATCCTTGGTGACGGTCCCCGTCTTGGGAGAGGGCATCAGACCCTTTGGGCCCAGGGTCCGGCCCAGCTTGCTCACCTGGCGCATCATCTCAGGGGCGGCCACGGCGACGTCGAACTCCATCCACCCCTTCTGGATCTTTTCGATGAGATCGTCGGCGCCCGCCTCGGTCGCCCCGGCCTCCCTGGCTGCCTCCGCTTGCTCGGCAGGGCAGAAGCAAATGACGCGCGAGGTCCTGCCCACACCCTTGGGCATCGAAATCGAGCCCCGAAGCTGCTGGTCGGCGTGACGTGGGTCGATCCCCAGGTGGACGCAGACCTCCACGGTCTGGTCGAAGCGCGGCCCCTTGAAGGATTTCAGAATTCGGATCGCCTCCTCAATGGGTTGATGCCCCTCGGTCCTGTTGGCGATCTGGGCATTGGCGGCGTTTCGCTTGCTGGCCATCGCTTACGCCTCCTCGACCGTGACGCCCATCGACCGGGCGGTCCCCTCCACGATCCGCATCGCCGCCTCGATGTTCGGGGCGTTGAGATCGCTGAACTTCTCCTGGGCGATCCCCCGGACCTGCTCGGGCTTGAGGCTTCCCACCTTCTCTTCCAGGGGCGAGCCGGAGCCCTTCTCGATCCCAGCCGCCTCCTTGATCAGGACGGAGGCCGGCGAGCTCTTGACCTCGAAGTCGAAGGAACGATCCATATAAATCGTGATCAGGCAGCCGACGACCTTACCGCCGAGGTCCTTGGTCCGCTCATTGAACTGCTGGATGAACTGGCCGGGGTTGACTCCCGCTCCACCCAGCGCAGGCCCCAGAGGTGGGGCCGGTGTGGCCTGTCCGCCCGGGGCGACGATCTTGAGCTGGGTCTTTATTCGCTTGGCCATCGAAGGTCCTCCCTCCCACCGCCCCCCGCTCGAGGTCGCGGTGATCGACAGCGGCCGCGGTCTGCGGTGCGGTGGTGCGTACGGTCGAACGCAGAAAAGACCGGGGAGTATAGCGACGGCGCGGAAGCGAGCAAGAGCCGTCGGCTCCCTGCAAGGGGGTGTCTGAGAGATTCATGCGGTTCAGCGGCGGAGCCTGGGAGGGCCTTGCCCCGGCCGGCGGGCCCGCGGATAATTGCGTGCGGTATATTGGAGACCTCCAGATGGCATCGATCCTCGTCGTTTCGGGCAAGAGCAAGGGGTACTACTTTCCGCTGAAGGAGCAGACGGTGACCGTGGGCCGCGACGAGGCCTGCGACGTCCAGATCCTCGATGAGCGGGTTTCGCGCCGGCACATGCAGCTCCGCCACGACGACGGGACAAAGAACTATTACGCCTCTGATTTGCAAAGCGCAAACGGGGTGTTCGTCAACGGCCAACAGATCTCGCAGGAGGCGCCTCTTACCGACGGCGATGCGATCATAATCGGCGAATCGAAGCTCTTTTTCTCGTCCAGGAATTTTCTCGACAGTGACGAGGCGCTTTCCCACTTCAAGCACCGCGGTGAGCGCGGCAAGAGCACGTTGATCGAGTAGGCTGGGGGCCAGGAGCTTCCGGGGCGCGGGATAGGGGGGTGTGTGAGGAGGACTGGCACATGGCGTCGATCATCGTTGTTTCAGGGCCGAACGAGGGGGACTACTACCCGCTGGGCACGAGAACGATGGTGGCAGGCCGCGACGCGGCCTGCCCCATCCAGATCCTCGACGAGCTGGTCTCGCGCAAACACCTGCGGATCAGCTTCGAGCAGACCGACAACCGTTATCACGCCATGGACATGAAAAGCGCAAACGGCGTCCTGGTCAACGGCCGCCAGCTTGAACAGGAGACCGTCCTGGAAGACGGTGACATGCTGGAGATCGGGAACTCCACGCTCATGTTCACGACCAAAGATTTCCCCGACCGCCAAAGCGCGATGGCCCACTACCACAAACAGGGCGAGCGGGGCAAGAGCACGCTGATCCGACTGAAGGACAGGAGATAGCGGACAGCTAGGAAACCGTGTCGCAGTCTTGTACGACACGGACTCCTAGCGGGCCAGCGATTCCGGATTCAACCCGGCCAGCTCCGGCGGCACGAAGCGGCCCTCGTCGCGGATCAATTCGTCGTCAAAGTGGATCGTCCCGCCACCCGCCGAGGGCCGCTGAATCAGCACCAGATCCCAGTGGATCTCCGAGCGGTTGCCGTTGTCCGCCTCTTTGTAGGCGCGGCCCGGGGTCAGGTGGATTGAGCCGGAGATCTTTTCATCAAAGAGAATGTCCTTCATCGCCTCTGTGATGAATGGATTGAAGCCCAGAGCGAACTCGCCGACGAATCGTGCACCCTCGTCGGTGTCGAGAATGGCGTTGAGCTTGTCCTGGTTCTCGGGCGCGGTCGCCTGGACGACCTCGCCGTCTACAAACACGAGGCGGATGTCGTCGAAGCTGATGCCGTTGTAGATCGTCGGCGTGTTGAAGTGGATGACGCCGTCTATGCTGTCGCGGACGGGCGCGGTGAAGCACTCCCCATCAGGGATATTGTGCGTCCCGTAACAGGGAACCACGTCGATCCCCTTGATGGAGAATTTCAGGTCGGTGTCGCCTGGGCCCTGGATCCGCACTCGATCTGTGCGTCGCATCCGCTCCGCCAGCGGCTCAACTGCGGCGTGCATCTTGCCATAGTCGAGGGTGCAGACGTCAAAGTAGAACGCCTCGAAGGCCTCCGTGCTCATGCGGGCCAGCTGCGCCATCGCCGGTGTGGGCCAGCGGAGGACACACCAGCGGGTCTTGGGGACACGGATCTCAAAATGCACGGGCTTCTGGTAGAGCCGTGCCTGACGCTTCATCTGGTCATCGGGTATACCGGCAAGCTCGCTGACGTTGTCCGAGCCCCGCAACCCGATGTACGCCTGCATGAGGCTCATGCGGCGGCTGTCGTAGTCGGCCCAGACCTCGAGATTCTTCTCCTCGGCGTCGAGGTAGAGCGCGCGCAGAATCCGGTTGCTGCGTAATGCCACGTGCGGCTGCCCGCCACGGCAGCGGGCAGCCCGGACCAGAGCGATCACCATTTCCGGGGGCGCGTCGAACGATTCGATGAGCAGGTGCTCGCCCTTACGAAGGGCGACCGAGTGGTCAATCAGCAGATCGGCCAGCTTGTCCATTCGCGGATCATTCATCGCCCGTGCCTCCCGAATCGCCGGAACCGCTGATGGTACCACCCACCGCGTCAAAGAGGTCGACAAGCGTCTCGTTCATTGGTGGCGGGAGCGGAGCGTCGGGCCGGAACCATCGATCCAACGTCCGCCTTTTGGAAGCGGTTTCACAACCTCCTCCCGGCTATTGCCGACGGATCGCTTATGAAACCGCTTCTAGCCTCTCCGCGGCTCTCCGCGGTGAGTTCTTCTGAGCGCGAAACTGGCCAAGTGGAAACGTCGCTAGCTATTCTTCTT
>JADFKZ010000001.1 GCA_022564665.1 Planctomycetota bacterium
GATCCACCCCCGGAACCAGCCCCGAAGCTGGAGCCCCCGCGAGGCCATCAGCGGCACTGGCGGAGGAGGGTTAGGGTGGCGATCCGCAGCGAAGTCTGGACCTATTTCATCGTGACCGCGGTGGCGTTGTTCATCTGGTTCTGGGCGGCGGTCGAAACGCGTGAGAAGGACAACGCGAGCTTTCATGTCTATTTGGCCCCCTCGGACCCCGCCGCGTGGGTCCTTCGCACCCGTGATCTGCCGGAGACTGGATATGTGACCGTGAAAGTTGAGCTGGAAGGCTCCCGCTTCTCGCTTCAGCGGGCGCGCGAGCTTGACAGCATCAAGCTCATCCAGGGCGACGAGCTGCCGTCGGATCCGGGCATTCATCCCGAGGTCAACCTGGTGGACGCGTTGAATAAACACCTCCGCGACACAGGCGTGCGGGTCCTCTCATCTGTGCCCAAGTCGATCCACTTGACCATCGACAAGCTGGTCACGGTCACGGCGTCGATTCGGCCCGTGCTGCCGCAGTTGGAAACCGAGGGCCCGATCGAGGTCAAGCCCACCGAGGCCGAGGTGACGCTGCCCAGTCGCCTGCGGGAAAGTCTCGGCAACGACCTGATCGTCGAGGCCCGTGTCTCCCAGGCGCGCCTCGACGAGCTGGAGCCCGGCGAAGAGCGTGAGCTGCCCGCGGGGTTGTATCTGCCCGCCACGCCCGGGAATCCCGGGCCGGTGACCATCAAGCCCAATTCAGCGACGATCACCTTGACTGTGCGGTCACGCATCAGGGAAACGACGCTGCCCACCGTCCGCGTTCAGATCGGCGGCCCCCCGGAGGATCAGCTGGAGTACATCATCGAGATCGATGAGCTGGACAAGCAGCTCAGGGACGTGACGATCAGGGCCGACGCCGCGCTGATCAGTCAGATCGAGCGGCGGGACGTCAAGGTCGTGGCCCTCCTGCATCTGACCACCAGCGACAAGGACCAGCGCATCAAGAGCAAGCCGATCAGCTGCTTCATGGCCGTGCCCGACGTCGGCCGCGCGACGATCGTTCAGGCCGAGGTTGGGGGCTCCGCGCGAATGCCGATCATCCACTTTCGCGTCATTGAGAGACAGAACAATCGGAAGTGACGGCTTTTTCTGGGCTCTCGGCGCTTGGCTGTCGACCAGAGAATGCGGCCGGCCCTACGCCGACACGACGCACAAGGGTTCGGGGTCGGGACAATCTTCTAAACTCTGAACCCTGCTCTTTCTCCGCGGCCCTCCGCGGTGAATCTTCGCCTTCCTCGGCGGGACGCGACTCAGATCCAGTCCGTGGCGTAATAGTGCTTCTTTCCGCGCTTCAGAAGGATCGTCCGACCGTGGAGCAGATCGGTCATCGTCAGATTGCAATCGGCCGTGAGACGGCGGCCGTTTACCGATACCGCCCTGTTTGCGATGTGCTCCCGCGCCGCCCGCCGGGAGGACGCCAGCGAGGTCTGGACGAGCAACTCGACGACTGACAGGCCACCGCGGTCAAGCAGCGCCTTGTCGTGTGTCGAATGCGGCACGTCGGCGACCACCTCGCTAAGGGTCAACTCGTCAAGGCCGCGCACATCGCCACTTCCAAAAAGCGCCTCGGACGCATTCTGGACGCGCTTCAGCTGATCGTCGCCGTGGAGAAGGCCGGTCATGTGCCGGGCAAGCGCCCGCTGGCCGATCCGCTCCTGCGGGCGGGTCTCGTGCCGGCGGCCCAGATCCTCGATTTCCTCACGTGAGATGAACGTGTACCACTTCAGCCACTGCACCACGTCGGCATCGGGCAGGTTGATCCAGTACTGATAGAACGCGTAGGGGCTGGTACGGTTCCGCGTATCCGCCGAGAGCCAGATCGCCGTACCCGACGACTTGCTCATCTTCGCGCCGTCGGAGCGGGCCACGAGCGGCGCCGTGACCCCGTACGCCTCGCCGGCCTCGGGGGCGCCGGAGGAGCCGTAGGCGCGTCGAATGAGGTCGATGCCGGCAACGATGTTGCCGTACTGATCGGAGCCGGCCACCTGGACCGTGCAGTCGGCGGTGCGGTGGAGGTGAAGGAAATCATACGCCTGGAGGATCATGTAGCTGAACTCGGTGTAGGTGATTCCCTGTTCCCGCTCTTGAAGCCGCCGCCTCACCGAGTCCTTCTGGATCATCGCGTTGACGGAGAAGTGCTTGCCGACGTCCCGGAGCACCTCAATGAACTTGAGCCCCTCGAGCCACTCGATGTTGTTGCGTATCACGGCTGTATTGGGAAGTGAGGCATCGAAGTCGAGGACCCGGCAAAGGATTTGCCGCTGGCTGGCCACGTTGGCCTCGACCCTGTCGCGCCCCAGCAGCCGCCGCTCGCTGTCCAGGCCCGACGGGTCCCCGATCAGACCGGTGCCGCCGCCCATGACCACGACCGGCGTGTGTCCGCATCGCTGCCAGTGGGCCAGCAGCTTCAGGGGCAGTAGGTGGCCGATGTGGAGGCTGTCGGCGGTGGGATCGAACCCGCAGTAGGCGACGCGGGGCTTTGCCTGAAGATGCCGTTGGAGCTCTTCACCGGCGGTCTGCTGGTACAGCAGCCCGCGCCAGCGGAGCTCATCGAGAAAAGACATGGTGGCCTTCTGATCACTCATTTTCCCTCATCGCTTACGACCTCTAGATCACCTCCCGGATCTCCCCTTCCCAGCCGCGCACCTCATCCTTGACCGCGCGCCGCGCGAACCAGATGAGCATCACAATCGGGAACGTGAGACCCCACACGACCCCCATACACGGCCCGATCACCGCCCCGGCCTGCATGCCGAGCCCGCCCTGTTGCAGGTCCGGCGGCATCTGCGGCTGAATCATTATGCTGACCGGAATGGCAATGAGCATCCACGGGATCATGATCCACGCCCAAAGCTTGCACATGGACACGCCCGACGGGTTGCGCCGGATCAGCTTGATCGATCCCGTCAGCAGCAGGATCGCCGTGGCGAGACCGAGCACGCTTGACAGCAGCGTCCACGCGATCGGAGGACGCATGTGCCGCATCGCCTCCACTATCTTCTCGTCCGGCAGGAACTTGGCGATCAAGTTGACGTACGCGGGCCAGGCCAGCGGCATCACCATACCGCAGCAGGCACCGAGGAGTCCGAACGATGCGATAATGATCCCGATCACGCCAAAAACCATCGGCCAACGCGACGGCACGTCGGGCGGCTCGCCGAGGTCTGTCGGGGGGGTCATGGAAGGAGGTGTCGCGTCCGCGGTGTCCATCCCGTGGGCTCCGAGAGGTGGAGCCGGTTGTGCCGGCCGCCTGGAGAGGCAATTAGTAGGGATCTAGAACTGCCGCAGGAAGCGCGCGTCGTTTTCGAAGAGCCATCTGATATCCGCGATCCCGTACTTTCGCATGGCGATCCGCTCGATCCCCAGACCGAACGCGAACCCGGTCCAATGCTCCGGATCGTACCCAACCGCCTCGAAGACGTTGGGATCGACCATGCCGCAGCCGCCCATCTCCACCCATTGGTACCGGCCCTTGACCTTCATCTTCATGTCCACCTCCGCCGAGGGCTCGGTGAAGGGAAAGAAGCTCGGTCGCATCCTGACCTCGGCCTCGGGACCCAGATACGCCCGGGCGAACTGAAAGAGGGTCGTCTTGAGGTCCACCATGGTCACCCCCTCATCGACGTACAGCCCTTCGACCTGGTGGAACATGCTGTAGTGGGTTGCGTCATGCGTGTCGGGCCGATACACCCGGCCGATGGCAACGACCCGCAACGGAGGCTTGGTCAGGGCCATCGTGCGGATCTGCACGGTCGAGGTCTGGCTGCGGAGCATGAGCCCGCCTGCGAGATAGAAATTGTCGCTTGGCTCCCGGGCGGGATGATCGGGCCCGATGTTCAGTGCGTCGAAGTTGTGCCACTCATCTTCCACCTCGGGCCCGGAGGCGACGCAGAACCCCATCCGGCCAAAGACCTCGACGATCTCATCGATCGTCCTGGTGATGATGTGCCGGCGGCCCAGCCCCACGGGGATTCCCGGCTCGGTGACGTCGATCTCGGCGCCCGCGGCGGCACCAGCCGCAACCTCCGCGCTCTTGCGTTCATAGGCCGACTGCAGGCTCCTCTTGACCGCGTTGAGCCGTCGGCCCACCTCGGGGCGCTGCGCCGGGGGCACCCCCTTTATCCGCGGCATGATCGCTTTGAGCCGACCCTTGGCGCCCAGGAAGCGGATCCGCCACATCTCCAGAGCCTCGGTGTCGGCGACGGTCTCGATCCCGGCGAGACCATCCGCTTTCAGCTCATCAAGCGCCTCAAGCATCGTGGTGGAGTGTAGCGGCAAAGAAGGCTATCGGCTGTCAGCTATCAGCTGTCAGCCAGAGAAGAGAGGGACGTCTCTTCTTGCCGAGAGCCGAGAGCCGACCCCTCAGCTGTCGGAGTTTCCAGGAGCTTTGGATTCCTCAACCGGCGCCTTTCGAAGCCTGGCAGCGAAGGCGGTCCGCCCATGCGCCTGGCGGCGGCGGCCCGAGACACCCCCGCTGACCTGCGGCCCTTCCTCGCGGCCGACAAGCTGCAACAGGACCAACTCCGCTGCATCGCCGAGGCGGTGCCGCCCGAGCCTGACGATACGCGTGTACCCTCCGGCGCGGTCGGCGAACATCGGCCCGATCCTGCTCATGATGTGCTCAACCAGCCGCGGCGCCTTCCGCAGCTCGCCGTAGCGGTTGAACTCGATGTCACCGGCATCGGGCAGATCGAAGTAGGGATTGTCCTTGCGGGCGTCGGGAACATTTTTGTCGGCCACCCATGCGTGGATCCGGCGCTCGTTGATCCTGGCCGTGATGCGTCGACGCGCGATGAAGGTGCCCGCCTTGGCGAGAGTGATGATCTTCTCCGCGAACGGCTGGACGGCCTTCGCCTTGGGCAGGGTCGTCTCAACCTCACCGTGCTCAAACAGCCCCGCCGCCAGGTTGCGAATCATCGCGCGGCGATGGTCGCTGTCGCGGCTGAGCTTTCGTCCATAAACCCGGTGTCGCATGATGTGAGCCCTGAGCTCTCCTTAGCCCGCTTGAGTCTGTTCCTGACCTTCGGGAAGCTGCATCCCGAGGCTGAGCCCCAACTCGTCCAGCTTTCGCTTGACCTCGCGCAACGAGGTCTTACCGAAGCTGCGGACCGTCAGGAGCTCGTTCTCATCCTTCTGAACCAGCTCACCGACGGTGTGGATGTTGGCCGATTCCAGGCAATTCCCGGCGCGAACGGACAGGTCGAGCTCACCGATGGGCATGATGAGCTTCCGCAGCAACTCCTCGTCGACGCTGGCGGCGGCACTGGCGGCGGCAGAGACACGCTGCACCCCCAGGTCGAAGTACTGGACGAAGGGGTTCAAGTGCTTGCGGAGGATCTTGGCCGCCTCGACCAGCGCCATCTCCGGAGAGACGGTGCCGTTGGTCCAGATGTCCATGATCAGCCGGTCATAGTTGGTCCGGTGCCCGATCCGCGTGTCCTCGACGCGGTAGCGGACCCTCTGGACAGGCCCGAAGAGCGCGTCGACGGCAATCTCGCCCACGACCTGCTCGTCGTGCTGAGCCCGCTGCTCGGCGGCCGGCAGGTATCCGCGCCCCTTGGCGACCTTCAACTCCGCCTCGAAGTCGACCTCGTCGGTCAGCGTGGCGATGACGTGATCGGGGTTGCAAATGGTCACCGCGGTGTCGGCCTCGATGAGGTCGGCGGTGACCTCCCCGGGGCCCGTTGCCGCCAGACGCATCGTCTTTGGTTCGTCGCCGTCGAGGCTCACCACCAGGCTCTTGATGTTGAGGATGATGTCGATCAAATCCTCGAGGATGCCGGGCAGCGTGGAAAACTCGTGCCGGACGCCCTCAATCCGCACCGACACCACCGCCGCTCCCTCAATGCTCGAGAGCAGAATCCGGCGGAGGCTGTTGCCCACAGTGGTGCCGAACCCGCGTTCGAAGGGTTCCACAACAAAGCGCCCGAACGTACTGGAACTCGAGCGTTGATCGAGTTGCACATGTGCCGGCAACTCGAGGCCACGCCATCGTACGTGCATTGTCATTGCTCCAACAGCTCAGCAGTGTTCCGAACAGGTATCTTGCGGGAGCTCGGGGTCCACCAAATCCTGCTGATCGACCGGGCTGCCCCTTCTATCCCGCAAAACAATTTTCAGATCGGCCATACCCCGGGCAGACGACCCTTCTCTTCACACCCGACGCTTCTTGCGGGCCCGGCACCCGTTGTGGGGAATCTGCGTGTGATCTTCCACGGCGCTTACGCGAAGACCGTTGGCCTGCAGCGAGGTGACGGCCGACTCGCGACCCGCCCCCGGCCCCTTCACGTGCACCTCAACCTCCCGCATGCCCATTCGCCGCGCCTTTGTCGCCACCTTTTCGGCGGCCCGGGAGGCAGCGAAGGGCGTCGCTTTACGGGCGCCCTTGAATCCCACCGTTCCCGCAGAATCCCAGCACAAAGCCTCTCCGTTGACATCGGTAATCGTAATCATCGTGTTGTTGAACGTCGCCTTGATGTGGACGATGCCCTTGATGACATTCTTGCGAATCTTCTTCTTCTTCTTTTTCGCCATGAGTTACCAATCCTCGACGAGCGGCATACCGCTCAATGGCCCCGGACGCCCTTCTTGCCCGCGACCGTCTTCCTCTTGCCCTTGCGCGTGCGGGCGTTGCACCGCGTCCGCTGGCCTCGGACCGGCAGCCCCCGGCGATGCCGCTCGCCGCGGTAGCTTCGGATGTCCTTGAGCCGCTGAATGTGCTGTTGGACCTGCCGGCGGAGCGCGCCCTCGATGATGTAACCGGAATCGATGATCGAGGCGATCTGGCTGACCTCCTGGTCCGTCAGCTCGCCTGACCGCCTGTCGGTGTCGATGTCGGCCTCGGAGAGTATATCGTCGGCGAACTTCGGTCCGATGCCGAAGATGTACCGCAGGGCGTAGCGGATCTTCTTCTTGTCGGGTATGTCGACGCCGGCAATGCGTGGCACGCCATTACGCTCCCATCAGACGCAGGTCGAGCTCATCCCTGTCTCTGTTTGAGCCTCGGATTCTTCTTGTTGATGACGTACCGCTTGCCTCTACGGATGACGATCTGGCAATCTTTCGTGCGTCGCTTGATGCTGCTGCGGACTTTCATAAGCAGGGCCCAGAAGACAGGGGAAAGGGGGAATTTGATCAACGTGCATTTAGTGGCGGTAGGTGATTCGGCCCTTGGTCATATCGTACGTGCTCAACTCGACGGTCACCTTGTCCCCGGGGAGGATGCGGATGAAGAACTTTCGCATCTTGCCGCTGACATAGGCCAGGACCTCCTTATTGTTGCCGACCCTCACCCTGAACCTGGCGTCCGGCAGTGCCTCGGTGACCTCACCCTCAAGAGAGAACTTTTCCTCTTTGGCCATAGGTGTGCTCGATCCCGGATCAATCCTCGGTCGGCGTCGGTGGTCACGTCTGGTCAGGACCAGCCCAAGCGACCGGCCGGCGGCGCGTGCGTCGGTCGAACCTCGCTGTGACAGCCTGCCCCCGCCCCACGATACGCTTGGAGAACCTGGCGGCAAACGGCGAGCCGGGAAGTATATCGGCCTGCCTGCGGCTGACAAGCCACCCAACTATATTCGAGCGCGCCGTAGCGGCCTCCGGCCGCACACTCGCTCTGGCGGCTACGGAGCGCTCTAAACAGCCCGCCACCTGCGCTAGCCCCTGGGGCCGCGTATTCGTTGGCCCCGGCCCTGATCGCCCGCGCTGAGGAAGCCCGAGTAGTTCCTCATCACCAGGTTGGCCTCGATCCGCTGGATCAGGTCCAATCCGACGCTGACGACGATCAGCAGGCCGGTCCCCCCCAGAAAGCTTGCCACAAAGAACGGGATCTGCATCTGCTGGGCCACGATGGCGGGGATCACCGCGATGATCGCCAGGAACCCCGCCCCGACGTAGGTCACCCGCTCCATGACCGTCTCGAGGTACTCCGCCGTCCTGGGTCCCGGCCGGAGCCCCGGGATGAAGCTCCCATGGTCCCGAAGCTGCTTGGCCATCTCCTCCGGGCTGAAGACCACCGTCGTCCAGAAATAGCTGAAGAAGTAGATCAGCACGATCTCGCACACCACGTAGGGGTACTGCCCGGGCTGGATGTTGTTGGACAGAAAGAGGGTAACGTTCACCCACCAGCTCCAGAAGCTTTCGGCGGGGATGAAGGCGGCACGCGTGTTCATCCACCCGAAGATCGCCGAGGGGAAGATCATCAGTGAGCTGGCGAAGATGATGGGCATGACGCCGGCGTGATTGACCCTCAGCGGAAGGTAGTGCCGCTGGCCGCCGTAGACCCGCCGGCCCCGGGTATGCTTGGCCTGCTGGATGGGAATCCTCCGCTGGGCGACGGTGATGAGAATGGCGCCGGCCACCACGAAGACGAACGCCGCCACCAGGAACAACAGCCCCAACACTCCCAAGGGCGATTCCTGCTGCTGGCTGGGATCGAAGTTCTTGGCGATCCACACCACAGCGTTGGGCATTCTGGAGATGATCCCCGCCGTTAGGATCAGCGAGACACCGTTGCCGATTCCGTACTTGTCGATCTGCTCGCCCAACCACATCAGAAACATGCTGCCCGCGGTCAGGGCTGTGATCCCCGCAAAGGTGAATAGGAGCTGGTTGTTGGTTCCGACGGTAAAGACCTGCTGAACCATGCCCTGGGCACCCATGTATTTCAGCCACATCATGGACTGGACGAAGCACAGCCCAACCGTCGCGTAGCGGGTCCACTCAGTGATCTTCTGCTGACCGGTCGCGCCCTCCTTCTTGAGCTCCTGGAGCCGCGGCACCGCGTTCTGAAGGAGCTGGAAGATGATCGCCGCGGTGATATAGGGCATGATCCCCAGACCGAAAATGGTCGATCGCCCGAAATCACCGCCGGTGAAGATGGAGGCATACTCCATGAAGCGGCCGAACCCACCGGCGCCTTCGCTGGCCTTCTTCGCAAAATCCTCCAGCTTCGCCTGATCCACGCCTGGAAGCGGGATCCAGAACCCGACGCGGTAGATCATCAGCATCGAGAGCGTAAAGAACACCCGGTTGCGGAGATCCGGGATGCGGAAGATGTTGATGAGGGCCTGGAGCATCGAGAAGGGAACCGACGGAGTGACGAAGTGGGCTAGTGCCTCTTCCTGCAAGAGACTTTCGCGTCTCGTTTGCTCCGCAGAAACGCCACAATCCCAGGATGTTGCGTGCGGGCAGGTCTCCTCAGCACGCGTAAAAGATTCACCGCGGTGAGTTCTTCCGATTGCGACACTGGCGACGTGGAAACCGCACTAGGTTTTCCTCGTCCACTTGACCTCGGCCAGCTCATAGACGGTGCCGCCAGCCGTCTCGATCTTGGCCTTCGCCCCGGCGGAGAACTTGGCGGCGGTGACATGGAGCGTCTTGGTCAGCTCGCCATCGCCCAGGACCTTCAGCGGGCGAGCCGAATCGCGGACCACACCTGCTTCGGCCAGGCTCTTGGCCGTGACCTCAGCACCCTCGGCACAGCTCGCCTCCAGCCGGCCGATGTTGACCACGTGGTAGAGGCGACGGAAGCGCGCGTTGCTGAAGCCGCGTTTGGGGATCCGCCGGAAAAGCGGCATCTGCCCACCCTCGTAGCCCAGTCTTCGCTTCCACCCCGATCTGGAGGCGGCGCCCTTGTGGCCGCGTCCGGAGGTCTTGCCGGTGCCGCTGGAGTGACCCCGTCCGACGCGGCGGCGGGCCTTGTACCGCCCGGCGATCGGTGTGATCTCGTGAATCATCATTGGGCTTGCTCCGGGGCGGCTTGGTGGTCGTCCGCCGCCTCGCCGACACTCGTCGCGGCGGCCGCGGCAACATATGCCTGATTCCGCGCAATCGCCTCTTCGACCTCGGTCAGACCCAGGTCGACGCCCCTCAGGGCCGCGATCTCCTGCTTTGATCTGAGTTGCTCGAGGCCGTTGACCACCGCCTTGACCAGGTTCTTTGGGTTGTTGGAGCCGTAGGACTTGGTCAGGCAGTCCTGGAGACCGAGCATCTCCAGGGGGGCGCGGACCGCCGCCCCGGCGATCACCCCCGCTCCCGGGGCGGCCGGAAGAAGACGCACCATGCAGGCGCCAAAGCGGCCGGTGACGGCATGCGGAATCGTCCGGCCCTGCAAGGGGTATGACCGCATCTTCCGCCGTGCCTCCTTTTGGGCCTTCTCGATGGCGGGGGGCACCTGGTTGGCCTTGCCATACCCGATGCCGAGCTGACCCTTGCGGTTGCCCACGACGACCTGGGCGGCGAAGCTGAACCGCCGGCCACCCTTGACCGTCGCCGCGGTGCGATACACGCCGATCGTCGTCGATTCCAGCGCTGAGGCTTCGTCGAGGATTTCTCTTCGCATCGGTGACTAGAACTCCAATCCGCCTTTGCGGGCCGCGTCCGCAAGCGCCCTGATCCGACCGTGAAAAGCATACCCCGCCCGGTCAAAGACGACCCGGCGGACACCCGCCTTGGCCGCGTCCTCGGCGAGCAGGCGGCCCACCGTCGCCGCGGCTTCGCAGTTGCCGCCGCCGGCTTTGGACTTCCCGACAATGCGGGGCGAGACGCTCGAGACGGCCAGAAGCGTTCTGCCGGAAAGGTCGTCAATGATCTGCGCGTAGATGTGCCGCAGGGAGCGGAACACCGACAGCCGGGGCCGGCTCGGCGAGCCGAGGATTCGCTTGCGAATGCCTCTCTTGCGGCGGGCTCGACGCTGGATCTTGGAGGGGACGGGGGACATGGGGTTTTCTGATTAGGTCTTGGGTTCTTGGTCTTGAGTCTTGAGCATTCAGTCTAGGTGCCGAAGACCTTGCCCTGCTTCCGCAGGACCACCTCATCGGTGTACTTGATCCCCTTGCCGTTGTAGGGCTCGGGGCGCCTGACGGCACGGACCCGGGCCGCGAACTGGCCGACCATCTGCTTGTCACACCCCGCCACCAAGATGACGTTGCGCTCCACAGTGATCTCGATCCCCTCAGGGACCGACAGATCGACGGGGTTGGTGAAGCCCACGGAGAGCCGCAGCGACCCTCCTGCGGCCTTGGCCCCCCACCCGACACCAACGACCTCGAGCTTTCTGGTGTAGCCGTCGGTGACGCCGCGAATCATGTTGGCGATCAGCGCCCGGGTGAGCCCCCAGTAGGCGCGCATCTGACCGATCCTGGTCTGCTCAGGAGCGATCGAGCAGATGATCCGGTTCTCCTGCTCGTCCCATGTCACCGAGACCTCCGGCCGGTGGACCATCGACAGCTTCCCCCGGGGACCCTCGACGGCCACGGCGCGGATCTGCGGGTCGATCGTGACGCGCACACCGGCGGGGACGCCGATTGGTTTCTTGCCGATTCGGGACATGGGTCTTGAAGCGACTACCCTGGAGTACTCATGAACGTCGTAGCGAGGGCAACGAGAAGCCTCGCTGGCAAGGAGGTGAAGGGATGAAGATAAGAAACGGAGATTCTGAGTTCTGACATTCCGCTAGCTCACGATGGCGACGACCTCGCCGCCGACATTCTCTTCCCGGCAGCGGCGGTCGCTCATCACGCCCCGGGAAGTCGAGACGATCGCGATTCCCAGCCCCTGCATCGGCCGGGGCAGGTCGCGGACCGGACGGTAGATTCGCCGGCCCACCTTTGAGGCGCGCTCGATCCGATTCAGGATCTGCTCCCCCCTTGGCCCATACTTCATCTGGATCCGGAGAATGCCCTGGCAGCCGTCATCGATCACGTCGTGCGAGACGATGTAGCCCTCCTCGGCAAGCACCCGGGCCACGCCGCGGTTGAGCTTATTGTTCAGACAGTTGACAGAGGGCCGGCGGTTTCGCACGGCGTTGCGAATCCTGGTAAGCATGTCGGCGGTGAGATCTTGCTGGGACATGGGTGGAGGGAAGGAGTCCGGGTGCAGGGTTCGGGGTTCAGGGGTGGCCGCCTACCAGCTGGCTTTTCGCATGCCGGGGATCAGTCCGCGGAGCGCCAGCTCGCGCAGGACAATTCGGCTGACGCCGAACTTGCGGTACACCCCGCGTGCCCGGCCGGTGATCTGGCAACGGTTCCTCTTTCGGGTGGAAAACTTCGGTTCCTTCTTCATCCTGACAAAGACGCGTTTGCTGGCCATAGTAGTAAGACTCACATGCGATAACCGACAACCGGCGGCTATTCCTTTTTCACAAACGGCATACCCAATTCCTGCAGGACGAAGCGGCTCCTTTCGGGATTGGAGTTCTCCAAGACAATGTTGATGTTCATGCCGTGACTGAAGCTGACCTTGGCCATGTTGATCTCGGGCCACACCGCCTGCTCAGTCAGACCCAGGGAATAGTTGCCGGCGGAGTCGAAAGCTGTGCTCTTGAGCCCGCGGAAGTCCCTGATCCGCGGGATGGCGAGGTTGATCAGCCGATCAAGGAAGTGCCACATCCTGTCACGGCGGATCGTTACCATGAATGCCGACGGCGCGCCCTCGCGCACCTTGAAGTTGGCAACTGATTTTCTGGCCTTGATGACGACCGGCCGCTGTCCGGTGGTGGTCGCAATCGTGTCTCTGACGGAATCATGAATCTCGGATTTCAGCTTCTGGTTCTCCAGGAACCGCCCAATACCGCAGTTGATAACGATTTTGGAGAGTCTGGGAATCTGATGCGCGTTGGGCAGGCCGAACTTTTTCGCCGCATCAGGGGCGATACGCTCGGTGTAGAGCTTCTGAAGGCGGGGATTGTGGCGCGTGGCCGCCATGGCGGAACTCCTAGGAACCCTTCCTCGGACCATGCAGGGTATGCAACTCCCGTCCGGTCCGGACACTGAGTCGCACCTTAGACCCGTCGGGCTTCGTCACCCACTTGACCCGCGTCGGCTTGCCGTCGACGACGGGGCTGACGTTGCTGATATGGATGGGCATCTCCCGGCGGACGATTCCACCCTGCGGGTTGGCCTGGGTGGGCTTGAGGTGCTTGGCCCGGACGTTGACGCCCTGAACGACCACGCGGTCCGCGTCGACAAGCACGCGCAGCACCTCCCCGGTCGCCCCCCGGTCATTGCCGCTGGTGACGATCACCATGTCCCCCTTGCGGATGTGCCGTGGCATCTCAGACAACCTCCGAGGCAAGGGAAACGATCTTCATGTAGTTCATTTCGCGAAGCTCCCTCGCCACCGCACCGAAGATGCGAGTGCCCCGCGGGTTTCCGTCCTTCTCGATGAGCACACAGGCATTGGAGTCGAAGCGGACATAGGAGCCGTCGTAGCGGCGAGTGGGAAACCTGGTGCGGACGATTACGGCACACACAATGTCCCCCGCCTTGATCTCGGAGTTGGGCAGCGCCTTTTTGACCGAACAGGTCACACGGTCGCCAACACCGGCGATGCGGCGGGTGAACCGGCCGCGGGCGGTCGATCCCCCCAGCACGCCGATCACCGAGACCACCTTGGCCCCGCTGTTGTCAGCCACCGCCATCCTGGTTTCCTTCTGAATCATGGTTCGCCCGATGAACCGCGCCCGGCAGCGGGCTGCAGGACGCGGAGCAGCGTCCAGAAGGTGTTCTTGGAGATCGGGCGGCATTCGGCGATCTCCACGCGATCACCGACCTTGGAGACGTTGGCCTCGTCGTGCACGTGAAGCACCGTGCGCCGGCGGACGAGCTTGCCGTACTTTGGGTGCGGCGCGCTGTAGTTGATCGTGACCTTGCGGGTCTTGTCACGCCGATCGGACTGGACCACACCGATCCGCCGGGGCGAGCGTTGGGGAATCACGATTTCCTTGCGGTGAGCCATGGTTGGGCCTCGGTCGCTCGCTGCGGCGAGCCGATCTATCGCCGGAGGCGACTCGCTTTCTCCGTCAGCAGCCGGGCAATGTCCCGACGGGTCTTGGCGAACTGCGAGGTGTCTTCGATCTTCTCGGTCACCGCCTGGGTCCGCAGGTCATAGCGTTTCTGGCGGAGCCGCTTGACCTCGACGGCGATCTCTTCGTCGCTCAGCTTTTGAATTTCCTTTGCCTTCATTGATTAAATAAGGTGATGGGTGATGGTTAGACGGCGAGGCGGCGGCCCACAAAGCGGCAGCGGACGGGCATCTTGTGGGCGATGCGGGCGAGCGCCTGTTTGGCAATCGTCTCCTGGACCCCCGCGATCTCATAGAGCACCGTGCCGGGCTTGACGCAGGCCGCCCAGAAATTGGTGTCGGCCTTCCCCTTGCCCATTCGCGTCTCCAACGGCTTCTTGGAGACGGGCTTGTCGGGAAAGATTCTGATAAAGACCTTGCCCTGGCGTCTCAGGAAGTGCTGGGCGGCGATACGACCGGCCTCGATCTGGCGGGCGGAGATCCAGTGGGCTTCAAGCGACTGGAGACCGTAGTCCCCGAACGCGACATAGTTGCCGCGCGTGGCCCGGCCCTTGAGCGTGCCACGCTGCTGCTTGCGGAACTTGATTCGCTTGGGCATCTTCATCGGATCAGGTCCTGCCGCGCCGCGGTCAGCGACGACCGCGGGCTCGAGCCCGAGCACCCGCCGCTCTGGAGTCCGGCTGCTCCTCCTCGCTGTCCGTATACATACCGTTGAAGATCCATACCTTCACGCCGATGGAACCGTACGTTGTGTGGCTGGTCACACTGGCGTAGTCTACGTTGGCCTGAAGCGTGGAAAGCGGGATTGACCCGAGACGCGACTGGAACCTTCGCGACATCTCCGCGCCGCCGAGCCGCCCCGACAGCTGAATACGGGCGCCCAAGGCGCCCGCGTGCATGGCGGCCTCACACCGCTGCTTGACCATCCGCCGGAAGTTCGACCGCTTCTTCATCTGCTCGGCCACTGCTTCTGCAACAAGCTTGGCGTTCGTGTCAGGGTTGGCGACTTCGATGATCTTCGTCGAAACCTTGCGCCCAGTGAGCGCCTGCAAGTCCTGAGTGAGCTTATCGATCTCCTGCCCCTTGGGCCCGATGACCAGCCCCGGCCGGGCGGTCTTGAGAATGACGGTCAGCTCCTCGCGCGTCCGCTCGATGTGGATGTCGGAGACCGCGGCAAATGGAGGCGTGCGGTTCAGCCGGCGATCCACGTACTCGCGGATCCTGTAATCCTCCACGAGCAGCTCGGCAAACAATGCCTTCGGGGCATACCACCTTGACTTGTGCCCCTCCGTCACGCCGACGCGAAAGCCGAAAGGATGGGTCTTTTGTCCCATGGGTCAGCTCTTCTCGGCCAAGCCAATACGAAGATGGCTGGTCCGCTTGCGGAAGGGATGGGCTCGGCCCCGGTCCTTGGGACGCCAGCGTTTCTGGACTGGTCCCGCATCCACCGATGACTCGGCTACGTACAGGTTGTGGACATCCGCATCCTTCTCCTCGGCGTTGGCGACCGCGCTTCGAAGGACCGCACGGAAGTACCAGGCAGCGCGCTTTTTGCAAAACTCCAGCGCGGTGAGCGCTTCGTCGATCTTCTTGCCCCGGATCATATTGGCCACGCCCCTGGCCTTGCGGGGTGCGATATGAGCGTAGAGATGAGTCGCCTTAAAGCTCATGGTATCGACTCGCCGTTAGCTCTTCCTGATCCCTTCCTTCTTGTTCGAGTGCCCCCGGAACAGCCTCGTCGGGCTGAACTCCCCGAGCTTGTGGCCAACCATGTCCTCCGTGCAGAAGACATCAGTGAATATCTTGCCGTTGTGAACCTGGAACGTGTGCCCAACGAACTCGGGGACGATGGTGCAGGCTCTGGCCCAGGTCTTCACCGGAACATGCTGGTTCGCCACGTTGAGCCGTTGAACCTTGCGGTAGAGCTTCTCGTCCACGAACGGGCCTTTTTTTAATGATCGAGACATTGCTGGACAACCTCGAAACAGGAAGTTTAGGCTACGTAGGCACGAATCACGAATTCCAGCCGGCAAACCCGGCCCTACAACTTCAACTGTCCATACCGCTTCGACTTCCGACGCCGCAGTATCCGGGCATCGGTCCAACGACCACGAGGACGGGTGCGGCCGCCCTTGGACTTGGTTCCCGAGGCGCTGGCGGGCTCACGGCCCCCCTTGGATCGACCCTCCCCACCGCCCAGTGGATGGCAGGCGTGATCCTTGGCGACCCCCCGCACCTTTGGCCGGCGGCCGCGCCACCGGTTCCGCCCCGCCTTGCCGAGCTTGACGTTCTGATGGTCGGTGTTGCCCAACTGTCCAATCGTCGCCCGGCAGGCCACCGACACCTGCCGGATCTCGCCGGAAGGAAGGACCAGCGTGGCCCACCTGCCCTCCTTGTTGCTCAGCTTGGCACCCGACCCGGCCGAGCGGCACAGCGCGCCATGCTTGCCGGGCTCGAACTCGATGTTGTGGACGGTGAGACCTGTCGGAATGTGCTTCAGGGGCATGCAGTTTCCCGGCTTGGGCTCCGCACCGCTGCCCGAGCTGACGACCGTCACCCCGTCGGTGAGGCCGATCGGAGCAAGGATGTACCTCTTCGTGCCGTCAGCGTACTCCAGGAGGGCGATATGAGAGGTCCGGTTGGGGTCGTACTCGATTCCGAGAACCGTCGCCGGCATGTCGTCCTTGGTTCGCCTGAAGTCGATGAGGCGATACCGCCGCTTGTGCCCGCCGCCGCGGCCATGCACCGTGATCTTGCCCTGGTTGTTCCGGCCACCGGTCTTGGTCAGCGGCCGCAGGAGGGATTTTTCCGGCCGCTTCCTGGTGACCTCGGCGTTGAGGTTCACGGAGGCATGCCGCCGGGAGCTGGTCGTGGGTTTGTAGGTTCGAATGGGCATGACTCGGGGGTCTTGGGTTTCGGGCTAGAACAACTCGATCCTGTCTTCGGGATGAATCTTCACGATCGCTCGCTTCGTCGGCGAGGTGCGCACCATTCCGTAACGGTAGCGACGCAGCTTGCCGGGCCGGTTTTGGGTGGCCACTTCCAGGACACGCACGCGGTAGATCTCCTCGATCGCCCGCCTGATTTGCGGTTTGGTCGCCCGCGCCTCGACCTGAAAGGCGTATCGATTCAGCTCGCCGGAAGCGTAGGTCGACTTCTCGGTGATCAGAGGCTTCTTGATGACGGTGGTCGCTTCCATCAGCCCGCGGCCTCCTGCTTCGGTTCACCCGCCCACACCGAGCCATCCAGGAACGACGACAGCGCCCGCTTGTCCACGACGAGATACCGGTGATTGAGCAGCTCAAAGGCGTTGAGCTGCTCGATGGGCAACGTCCGCACGTGGGGAAGGTTCCGCGCGCTCAGCGCCGTCATGCGGTCGCTGCGATTCAGTGCGATCAGACACGATCGATCGATACCGACCTTATCGAGCAGCGCCTTGAGGTCGCGGGTGCGGGGCTCCCGGAAGGACAGATCGGCAATGCACCTGACCTCTTCGTCAGTCAGCTTCGCCAAGAGGGCGTTTCGGTTGGCGAACCTCCTCATCTTCTTTGGCATGTCCAGGTGATACTCGGTGCGGGACTTTCGCTTGGCGAACGCCACACCGCCGCCCCGCCGGATGTTCGTCCGCGCGGCGCCGACCCGCGCGTTGCCCGTTCCCTTCTGGCGGTAGAGCTTCCGCGTCGAGCCGGTCACCTCCGAGCGACCGCGGGTACGAGCCGACCCTTGCCGGCGGTTGGCGTGGAACATCACGTACGCCTGCTTGAGCAGCAGCGGCCGGACCTCGCCGCCCAGCAACGCCTCGTCGATCGAGAGCGTGTCGACCTTCTTGCCGTCGGTGTCATAGACCGGTAGCTGGATCATTGCTCGCCCGCAGACAAAGAAGCCTTGCTCGGCTTGGCCTTCGTCTTGTACAGCCGCTTGGATTGCCGGATGAACAGGAGCCCGCGGTTCGGCCCCGGCACCGGGCCCTTGACCAACAGCAGGTTCCTCTCGGGGTCGATCTTGACCACGTCCAGGCTTCTGACCGTCACCGTCCCGCCGCCCATCCGGCCCGCCATCCGCTTGCCCTTTCTGGGCTTGGGGCCGGTGCCGAGATTGGCACCGTGGCCCCCGATCGAGCCTCCGGAGCGATGCTTGCGCTCGGTGCCGTGACTGGCGCAAAGCCCCTTGAAGCGATGCCGCTTCATCACGCCCGCAAAGCCTTTGCCCTTGGATCGACCGGAGACATCGACGAACCTCACATCGCCAAAGACACTGACATCCAGACGCTGGCCGAGCTCATACTCGGCGGCGGACTCGTCATCAGGCAGCCGCAGCTCGCGATGGGCCCGCTTTGGTGGGGTGGCCGCCCTGGCGTCGTGGCCGATCAGCGGCATGGTCGAAGCGCGGGGGTCAACATCCTCGAAACCCAGTTGCACCGCGCAGTACCCGTCGGCGTCGCTCTGCTTGACCTGGGTGACGATGCAGGGACCCGCCTGGATCACGGTGACAGGGATATTGCGACCGTCGGACGTAAAGTAGCGGGTCATTCCGATTTTTCGTCCCAGCAACGCAACGGGCATGACTGGTTCGCTCCCGGCCGCCCGGGTTCCCGGGCGGCATTTCGCCATGCGCCAAAGGAGCGACCGCACCTGCTGGACCGCTCTGGGGGCGCTAAGCCTTGATCTTTATGAAGACGCCGGCCGGGACCACCAGGCGGTTGAGGGCCTCGACCGTGCGCGCATTGGGCTCGGTGATGTCGATGATGCGTTTATGTGTCCTGATCTCAAACTGCTCGCGCGACTTCTTGTCGATAAAGGGACTGCGGTTGACCGTGTAGATCTCCCGCCGTGTCGGCAGCGGAATGGGCCCCGCCACCCTGGCCCCGGTCCGCTTGGCGTGATCGACGATCTCGCGGGCCGACGCATCGAGGGCTTGGTGGTCGTAGGCTTCCATACGGATTCGTATCCGACTCTCCGTCATCACAACCAATCCGGCGGCTACAAATCTCCGCCCAAGGGCACCGCAGTCACTCCCCGACAGCCACCGACGGCCGTGCCAGGATTACATGAGGCGGGCAAACCCGTGATAATAGGCCCAGACATTACTCTGTCAACAGCGTCCGCCGCTCATGGAGGCGCCCCAGCCCAGCCGCGAGCACCCGGCGTCGAAACCCAGCGGGGTCGCGTGCCGATCGCCTGAGAACTATGCTCCAAAGGGAGCCTCCCTGCTATCGCCGCCACCTTTGGGAGCCGGACGATGTCGCCAAAAGCCAGCCTCAGCGTGCTCATGGTGTGTGCAATCAGCCAGAGCCTCTCCACCAAGCCCCGAAACCCTCCAGCGGCGGTGCTCGACCCCGAGCCCCTCGTCGCCGAGGCATACGGCCTGAGCATGCACCTCCCGGCGGGGACCATGGTCACGACCCAACTCACTGACGAGAAGCTGATCTACGTCTTTACCGACGGCCGCGAGGTTGGCGCCTGGGGGATGCGGCTGCAACCCCTGGTCTCGGCGCGCCCAGGCGCCACCGCCGAGTCACTCATCCAAGACAAGATCAGTCAGGTCCGCTCGACCGGCCGCCGGTTCCGGATCATCGCCAACCACCCTGGCCGCTATGGGGCCGTGGAAGGCCGGCTCCTCTACCTCCAGCGGACACTCCCCGACGGGGCCGAGGTCATCAACGGCTGGCTCATCCTGCCGACGGCGCCCCAGCAGTTTCTGGTCTTCTCCCTGGTGATGAGCGCCGATCGCATTGGGTTGCTGCAGCCGGTCTTCAACGCGAGCTTTGCAACCGTCAACCTTCGCAGTCAAGAGGAGGTGACCGCTCAGCGGCAGGCTCGGCTCGAACGAGGCCGGATGGTGATCGACACCTTCACCCCGGCGCGGCTCCGATCGCTCATCAGCGGCCCGACCCTCTACCGCATATACCAGCCGGCGGCGTCGGGGCGCGCCGACGACGAGACCGAGATCGGATACTTCACCATGCGGTGCCTCGAGGCACCTCGTGGTCGGCTGACGCCTGAGCGATTGCCGTCTTCCTATGGAGCCATGGAGTCCGAGGAGGGGCTCATGGTCATTATCGAGGCGCGGGCGATCGTCGACGCCGCCACGAAGCACTACGTCGATGTCGAGGGCCGCTACTGGATGCGCTGGACGCGCTCTTCAGAAGCCTGGTCGGTCCGCATGACAGAGCGACAGGGCGTCACCGAGCACACGACGGCGCAGACCGGTATCCGCACTCGCGAGGTTCTCACCGTGATCCACTCGGCCCGCGAGGAGTTCACCCGCCAGCCCACAGAGTGGAGCATCCCGGACAAGGCCTACTTGTCGCAGCCGGAGGTCTTTGGGCTGGGCTGCCTGCTGCCGCGGGACGGATCGGTCACCGGGCCGATGGCCTTCTATCACTACGACTCCAGGCTGCGCCGGGTGCCGCGGCGGATCGACGACTGGCGACCCGCCGACGACGGCTCGGGACATTGGGTGCTTCGTACGCGCTCCTCGCTGGACGCCGGCGTCGTCACACAGATCTTCGACGCCCAGGGAACGCGTCTGCGGCGAATCGACGCCGACGGCAAGATCACCGAGCGGATCGACCGCCAAGAGCTCCGCCGGCTCTGGCAGGCCAAGGGTCTGCTGGCCCCTTGAGGTTCCGATGAGGCCGGCAGACTTCAGTCAGGCTTTGGGGTTGTGCTCATTGGCGGCGATCGGCGGGTGCGCAGGTCTGTCGCCGCACCGCCCGGGGCCGGGGTTCGAGCAGCTCGAGACCTTGCCAGCGACCGGCAAGGTCTCCGTCGACGATCTGTATCCCACACGCAGCGGTCGCTGGTCCTACTTGGTCACCGCCGGCGACAACGCCGGCGAGGAGGTGGTCATCCGCCGGGTCAACACCTTGGGCTTTGCCACCACCTGGGTCGACGCGCCCGGTGAGAGCCGGGGCGAGTTCTGGAGGCTCGATGACGACGGAAACGTCACCCTCGAGGCGGTGGTGTCATACGCCCGAGCGACGATCAGCCTCTTCGAGCCTCCGCTGGTCGTCGCCTACGCCGGCCTCGCCCCTGCCACACCCCGCCGCCATGAGGTGGCGATGGAGGTGGTGGACCTGAACAACCCGGCCCGCCGAAAGACCTACGGCACCGCCACGATGACGATCGAGTACGTAGACGACCGAAGGCTGAAGACGCCCCTGGGCGAGCTCGTCGCCAAACGGGTCGTCGTGAGCTTCGAAGCAGACCTTTCGCTCGCGGACGTCACCCGGACCACGACGACCTATGTGGTCGCCGGGCTCGGCCCAATCGTCATCGAGTGGCAGGAGGACCAAGTGATGCTCAAGGTCATACGCACCAGGAAACGGCGGACGTTGGTGCTTAAGAAAGTCACAGAGTGAGAATGTCTTGAGCGCTCCGTAGCGGCCTCGCAGCGTCGCGGCGTCCTTGCCGCTCTTGTTTGGCAGCCCTGCGGGCTGCGGGGCCGCTCTTGTTTGGCAGCCCCCCGGGCTGCGGGCCGCACACTCGCTCTGGCGGCTACGCGGCTGATTCAATCGGCCGCTTCGCTTTGACACAATCTGCGAGTAGACCTTTACCCTGCTCTTTTTTCCGCGGTCCTCTGCGACTCTCCGCCTACCTTTGCTGGCCGCCGGCGACGAGCTGAGCCACCTCCTCCGCGAGGCGATCGATCATTTCCTTTGGATAGAGGGGGAATGGCCACGTCCGTCGAGCGATGATCGGGGCCTCGGCCTGCTGCCGCGCACCGGTCTGAACCCGCCCGCGTGCGTCGCCGATCGCGGCGGCGTGGACCCGCCGCTGCTGTTTGAGGTACCCATGCATGTGTCCAAAGAGCTCCCGCCGCCGCCTGGAGCGCCGCGGGGCGCCGACGATCAGCTCCAGGAACGCCTGTTTGCGGCCCGAGGCGCCGCCCCGCCGCGCGGCACGCTGAGGGTCGTGCCAGAGCCGACGCACCGCGCGGCGTGCCTCGTCGAGGTCCACCGCGTCACCACCGCCACCCAGCGGGAGGCGTAGTGTGGCGGTCGCGATACCGCATGGCGAAGGCTGGATCCCGAGCCACCGCTGGACCCACAGCTCCATGGCCCGGTCGTACGCCGCCCCACCCGTCCCGTGGATGAACACATCGCACATCCCGACACGCACCAGCGCCGTCAGGAGCAACGCCCGGGGCAGGAGCCGCGTGGGTGCAGCCTGACCGGAATCCCACGCTTGAACGTCGCGGTCGGTTGCGCGGCGACGGCGGCCGGCCTCGTCGATCACCCACAACGGCAACTCAACCGCCTCGGCACTGATCGCAAGGGGGCTGATATCCCGGACGCCGGTACTCGCCACCGCCTCGTTGTACAGGCGGGCGCAGCGGTCCGGCTCGCGGGCCATCAATCGGACAAGAAGCCGACCCAGTGGCGTCCCGACGAGCAAGCTGGCCCGTACCTTGGGCGCTGGTGCCAACCAATGGGACATCAGACGATCGAGGGCCACGGCCATCTGCATTGCCGCGTCGGGCTCGCCGCGGGCGGCGGTGACGGCCCCGAAGATCCGCTCTAACCCCTGCCCGACCGACGGCAGTGCCAGGGGCAGGTCGCTGGGAGCCAGCGGAGGATCGAAGGCGGCGTGCTCGCCCATGGGGACCTCGGCGCGATAGCCGCTGAGCATGATCGTGGTGATGCCAAGCGAGCCGTCGGGTCGACGCAGCGGGACTTCGAACTGGCCGAAGGGGCCCGTGTGTTGGTCGACGACAAGATTGGCGCTGGCCAGTCGGTCGTCGACGGCGGTCATCGCCTCCACAAGCAGGTACTTGGCCAGTATTCCCGGGTGCCACAGCAGCGTCTGGTGGCCGGTCGCGACGATCGGGACATCTGCGGGCAGGCCCAGATGGTCGCGGGTCAGCTTCCGCCACGCGGAAAGGGGCCGGCCCGCCAGCTCACCGGCGGGCGGGTCTGCTGCCAGCTCCGCCAGCCGCGCCGGGCCCGGCTCGATGATCAGCTGGACTTCACCACCCACCCTTGGTGTGCTCCCTCAGCCCGTGCAGGCCGTGGGACACGGGGCGGTCCCCACGGGTCGCCGATGACGGGCAGCCGGCGGGAGGCTCACGTCGCACCGGGAGATCTCGCGGGCTATCGTGAGACGATAGTGGCGCAAACGGGTGACTGGGTCGTTCAGGGGCCCACCGAAGCTGCGGTTGGGATCGCCGTAAATCAGTCTCACCTCCAGCTCCTCGATCCGCAGGCCACACGCGGCCGCCTGGACCCAGAACTGCATGGGAAACTCGTAGCCGTCGACGTCCAGCGACAGCCGGCGGCACGCCGAAATGCGGTATGCCTTGAACCCGCAGAACGAATCTGTCAGGTCCAATCCCAAGCGGCCGTTGAGCTCGGCGGTTATCGAGGCGTTGATCGCGCGGCGGTCCGGCGGTGGCGAGTCGTCAAGCCCGTTGGACTGCAGATAGCGGCTGCCGGAGATAATGTCGGCGCAGTCCTTCTCAATCCGCTCAACGAAGCGGGGAATCGCGGCGGGCTCGTGCTGCTCGTCGCAATCCATGGTGATGAGCCATTCATGGCCCTCGAATGCGGCCCAGCGGAGCATGTGCCGCGTCGAGTGCCCGTAGCCGCGGTTGGCGGCGTGGCGGATCACTTCGACCGGCTGGCTGGCCAGCAACAGCGGCGTGTCGTCCGTCGACCCATCATCGACGACGAGCACGTCGCTGATGGAGCTGGTATACCGCCGCACCTCGCTGAGCACCGTTGTGACATGGTTCTGCTCGTTGTAAACAGGAATCCCCAGAAGAATGCGGGGCCGGTCGGGCATGTGCAGCTTTCCTGGCATGTGGTGGGCCGGTGGCCGGTGGGCGTGGTCAGGATCAGGGTAGGAAACGCACACGCCGATGGCCAACCGCCGGCGGCTACGTCAGCGGATCGCGGCGGAAAAGACGCGTGGCCAGCGCCCAGACCTTGGGGGTGAAGTCACTGGCGGCCGCTGGCTGGTCAGCGTCGCTGCGGCCGGAATGGGTGAGCGCCATGGTGGTCCTGGCATCGAGGTTGTCGAGCATGGCGACGAAGACCGCTTCCGGCGTGCTCGGCCGCTTTGCCGCGCCGTGCTCGGGCTCCCCGTGGTGGCTCAGAATGATGTGCTGGAGTACCCGCAACGCGTCGGGCGGCAATCGCTCGCCCGACTCCTTGCCGGCGATGGCGGCCTTGACCTGGAGCCAGATCGCCCCCCGCACCACGTGGCCGATCAGGTTGCCGTCGGTGGTGTAGTCGAATCCCTTTTCCCACGTCAGCTCCGCTGTTTTTCCCAGGTCGTGAAGAAACAGCCCCATGAGCACCAGGTCACGGTTGAGGTTCTCATACATCGGCAGGATCGCCTCGGCCAGCTTCAGGAGCTGCAGGGTGTGCTCGAGCAGCCCCCCTATAAAGGCGTGGTGGAGGATCATCGCGGCGGGGGAGCGGCGAAACCCGGCCATCAGCTCGCCATCGGCGAGATACACGTCGGCCAGGGCCTTGATCGCCGGATGCTTCAGGGTCCCCAGGAGTGTCGAAAGCTCCCGGAACATCTCGTCGATGTCTCGTGTCGTGGTGGGCAGCAGGGACGCCAGCTCCTCTTCATCCACCTGGACCGGCTTGATCTGCTCGACGATGAACTGGATCTGGCCGTTGTAGAGTTGGGTGTGCCCCGCGGCCCACACGAAGCCCGCCGCGCTCAGTGTCCCGAAGGCGCCCTCGTCAAAGCTCCACTGGCGGGCAACGACCTCGCCCGTTGCGTCCCGCAGCAGGCATTTCAGATACGGCTTCCCCGCCCGGGTCGAACCCATCTGCGGGTTGATGAGGCTGTAGACTCCCTCGACGTAGGCGTTGGGCGGCAGGCTGCGGATATCGGTGTGGGGTCGGTTCGCCATCGAGAAGAAGTCTATCGCAGGTTGCGTCAAAGCGTAGCGGCCGATTGAATCGGCCGCGTAGCCACCAGAGCAAGTGTGCGGCCCGCAGCCCGGAGGGCTGCCGAACACGAGCGGCAAGGATGCCCCGCAGCCCGGAGGGCTGCCAGACAAGAGCGGCAAGGATGCCGCGAGGCCGCTACGGAGCGTTCGAAACAGTTCTCGTGTAGACTCGAAGTGACCGTGCGCGACGTGGGTTCACCGTTGGGGGGATACCTCTTCGCGGTCGCGGAGCCGGGCCACCGCAGCAGGGATCTCATCCAGCAGATCCGTGGCCAACATGCCGGCCAAGCCGCAACGTGCCGACCAGAGGTCTGCCGCAAGACCGTGAAGATGGACGCCCAGCCGGGCGCAGTCCAAGAGGCTGAGGCCGCCGGCGGCAGATGCGGGTCTGAAATACTGTGCCGCAAGCCCGGCGATCACGCCGGTGAGAACATCGCCCGTTCCCGCCGTGGCCAGGGCCACGTTTCCGGTCGTGTTCGTCCAGGTGGTCAGCCCGTCAGTGACGATGGTTCCGGGGCCCTTGAGCACAACAACGCAGCCGAGGCGTCGGGCCAGTTGCTCCGCTGCATCGGGGCGCCCAGCGGGCTCAACGGGGTCGGCCTCGATACCAAGCGCCTTCGCCAGGCGCGCATACTCCCCGGGATGGGGGGTCAGGACCGCGGCGGCACGAAAATCCCGATGTAACTGCTCTACCTGTGCAAGCGCATTGAGCCCGTCGGCGTCGATGATAAGCGGCCGATCGGCGAAGCCGACGAGGCGGACCATGATCCGCTGCTGGGACCTGCCCGCTCCAAAGGCGGGACCCACGGCCACGGCATCGACTTTCGGCAGGTGCGTGTCCAGGAGTTCAGCGACACCGCTTGGAACCAGACACCCACGCTCGTCGACGGGAAGCGCCAGACCGGTGGCAGAGGGCGCCACGGTCAGCACGGCCCCGATGAGCGGCTCAGGGACTCCGAGCACTGCAAGGCCGGCGCCGCTGCGCAGCGCCCCAAGAGCGGCCAGGGCGGGTCCGCCCAGCATGATCTGCGGCGAAGCGGCCTGGCCGCCCACGACAAGCACTGTTCCGAAAGTCCCCTTGTGGCCGTCTGCCGGCCGCGGCGGAAGGCGGGGACGGTCGGTGGTTGTTGGCTCTTGGCTCTTAATATTCGACTTCCACAACGTCGATCTCGAGATTCCCGATCAGCTGCAGCATGGATGCCAGCTCGGCGCCCAGCCCGCCGTCAGAGAAGCTCGCCGTGGCCGTGAGGACGTGCCCTGCGTGATACCGCCGCGGCAGGGTGGCGTCCAAGTCGACCCACCGGCCATCAATAAGTCCCTGCGTCCACATGTGCCAGCCGAAAATGTCCCGCCTCTGGAGAAACGATTCGGCATAGATCAGGCCGATCGCCACACGGGCGGGGATTTGATCGGCTCTCAGCATCGCGCACAGGAGCACGGCGTGCTCGGAGCAGTCGCCGGCTCTCGTCTTGGCCGTTTCTGAGGCGGTGGCGAACGCGGTGTCCAAGCCCTTTTCTGAGACATAGGTATGTACAAAGGCCCGCATCGCCTCGGCGCGATCCCCAGGATCGTCGCCCGCCCCGCTCAGGGCCTTGACGACCAGCGCCAGGACCGCCTCGTCGGCGGCCCCGATCATCGCGGAGGATGCCAGGTACGCCTGGTCGCCGCTCTCCTCGTCGGAGGCGTCCTGATTGCGATCGATGTCAATGTAGAGCGTCGAGGTGCCGTCGTCGCCACGCTCCACCCTCTGGGCACCAGCCGTGGGCAGTTGGGGCAGCGCCCCTTCGCCCGCTCGCAGCCGCAGCGTGGCTTTCCGCGCCGCCTGCGGCCGCCTGATCGGCCGGCTCGGCGTAACGAAGGTCTTGATCAGGAGCTCGGGGGCCTCGCCGGGTGCCAGCGCCTCATCCTTGGTAGACAGCCGGGTAACCATTGTTCCCAGCGCGGGCACGCGGACCTCCTCGTAGACCAGATGCCCGCGGTCGGCGTACTTCTGGATGATGGCCATGGGCAGGATGTTTGTCGTCGTCTTCCAGATCGTCACCTCCAGACGCTCACCGGCCAGCTCGATTGTCTCGCTTCCCAGACTCTCATGTGTAAAGGAAACGGTCTCGAGGCCGCTTTGCGGATCCAGCGTGTTGTAGGTGATCTCTTGGGCGCCCGCGTCTCGGCGATTGACCCAATACCGCCGCACCGCCATCGGCGTCAACCAAGGCGTGGCGGGAAGAGGTCGCTCCTCGATCGTTTCGCGCCCGCCCTGACGCCAGGTGTGCACGACGTGATCGGGGGTGAATCGCCACTCGGCGTCAACTGGCTCCATGGCCATTTTCTGGACCAACCGCATCATGACCGGCTCACCCGAATGAGTCTCGACGAAGCTTGAACGGATCTCGACGTCGATCACGGCCGGGCCGCGACCGATTGTGAGGTGGGATTCACTGCCGGTGCGGTAGCGGCTGCCGTCGCTCTCAACGGTTTGCATCAGCCACCCCGCCTTCTGGCCGCCCATGTGAATCGTGTACCAGTGCTGATCGACGAGGTGCCAGGTCTCGCCCGCGGGCGCAACCTGGCGGCCCGCCGCGGTGGTGGTGACAACAGCCACCGTCAGCAGCTGAAGAACGATCCAGTGGCGACCTCGCTTCATGGCTGTGTCCTTGGGGTCCCTTCGGCGTTCGGGGCGATGTTCTTCGCGGGAATCTCGCGGGCCGGCTTGGATTTTGGCTGCTCCCTGGGCAATGGTAGCGACGCGGGCCGTCACTGTGGCCGCAGGAGCGGGAAGAGGATCACATCACGGATGCTCCTGGCATTCGTCATGAGCATCACCAGACGGTCGATCCCCAGCCCCAGCCCTCCCGCTGGCGGCATGCCTACCTCCAGCGCGTTGAGAAAATCCTCATCGAGGTTCCTGAAGGTCCTCGCCTCCTCGTCAGCCCCGTGGAGCTGCTCGGCAAACTTTGCCCGCTGCACATCGGGGTCGTTGAGTTCCGTATAGGCTGTCCCCAGCTCCATCCCTCCGACCAGGAGCTCCCACCGTTCACACAGTTCCGGTCGCCCCGCCTGGGGACGCGTCAGCGGGCTGACGGCGCTGGGATAGTCGGTCACGAACGTCGGTCGGGCCGGGTCGACACGCTTTTCGGCGCATCGCTCGTAGACCTCGTTGGCCAGCAGCCAGTCATCGAGCGTCGCTGCATCCTCGATGCCGAGGGCGTTGGCCCGCTGCCGCACCTCGTCGAAATCGGTCGGGGCAAACCCCAGCGCCCGCTCAAAGAGCTCGCCGTAGCTGATCCGCTCGAACGGCCGGTCGTAATCGATCTGGACGTCACCGAACGGCAGCGTCAGGTCGCCCGATTCGGCGACGAGCCGTGCGAGGTTTCGAACCAACGTCTCCGTCAGCTCGAGCATGGAAAAGCAGTCACCGAACGCCTCGTAGGCCTCCATCTGGGTGAACTCCGGGTTGTGCACCCAGTCGATGCCCTCGTTCCTGAAGTTCCTCCCAATCTCGTAGACCCGCCGCATGCCGCCGACGAGTAGCCGCTTCAGATACAATTCCGGCGCAATTCGCAGGTACAGGTCGATATCCAGCGCGTTGTGATGGGTGACAAAGGGCCGCGCCGCTGCTCCCCCCGCCAGCGGCTGCATAATCGGCGTCTCCACTTCCATAAACCCTCGGTCGTCCATGAACCGGCGGACCTGGGCAACCAGCTGCGACCGCAGCCTGAAAACCTCCGTCGTCCGGGGGTTGGCGTACATGTCCACGTAGCGGTACCGGTACCGCAGCTCGGGATCGGTCAGGCCGTGGAATTTTTCCGGTGGGGGGGCAAGCGACTTGCAGTGGATCTCCACCAGGTCCGCCCAGATGCAGATCTCGCCCTTGTTCGTCATCCCCACGGGTCCTTCGGCGACAATGATGTCGCCGTAATCGAGCATCTTGGCGATCTGGAACATCGCCATCGTCAGGTCGGCCCGGGAGATCGAGATCTGGAGCTTCCCGGTATCGTCCTGGACGACGAGAAAGATCAGCTTTCCCATGGCGCGGTGCTGAATGCACCGGCCCGCGACTTTCGCCCGCGGCCTCCGATCCAGGACATTGACCGACGAATCGGCGCGCGGCGCCTCCCGTGACCGCCTGTACTCTTCCTGGGCGTCGGCGTCAAAGAGATTCCGCGCCTCGGCGAGCGAGATGAGTCCGTCGACGCGGCGGCCGTAGGGCTCGATCCCATGGTCCATCCTCAAGCGGCGGGTCTTGTCGCGCCGCGCTCGCTTGAGCGCGTCGTTCTCGTGATCGCTGAGCATCGGACTACGATGGTAGCCGCAGGTCGCCAACGCTGCTTTGAAAGGAGCCCGCATGTCCACGCTTCGCGAGAAGGTCGCCATCATCACCGGCGCGTCCAGCGGTATCGGCGAGGCCACGGCCCTGGCCCTCGCCAGACACCAGGTACGCGTCGTCGTGGCTGCCCGACGCCTTGACCGCCTCGAGGACCTGGCCCGACGCATCACCGAGGCCGGCTCCAAGGCCCTGCCCGTCGACTGCGACGTCACCAACCGTGACGCGGTCCGCCGTCTTATCAAGCAGACCCTACGCGCCTTCGGGACCCTCGACATCCTCATCAACAATGCCGGCGTCATGCCGCTTTCGCCCCTGGCCAAGTGCCGACTTGACGACTGGGACCGCACGATCAACGTCAACCTCAAGGGAGCGCTGTACTGCTTGGGGTCCGTGCTGCCAGTGATGCTCGAAACCGGACACGGCCACATCATCAACATCAGCTCGGTCGCGGGCCGCCGGGTCTTTCCCACCGCGGCGGTCTACTGCGCAAGCAAATTCGCACTGCACGTGATCTCCGAGGCGCTCCGCGAAGAGCTGGCGGAGCGGGACGACGGCAATACGATCCGGGTCTCGATCGTCGCCCCCGGTGTCGTCGCGACGGAACTTCCCGAGTCGATCACCGACACCGAGACCCGCACCGCCATGAAGAAGTACTATGCGTCGATTCGGACACCGCTTAGAAGCCAGGACGTCGCCGAGGCGATCGTATGGGCGCTGCAGACGCCGGCGCACGTGGCGGTCAACGAAATCCTGATACGGCCGACTTCGCAGGTGAGATGAACGCTGTCGGCTGTCCGTGCTAGCATGGCCCATCTTCCAATGTCCAGCAGCATCAAACGAATCGGTGTGCTCACTGGAGGCGGCGACTGTCCCGGCATCAACGCGGTCATCCGGGCGATCACCAAGGCGGCCATCTACAAGCACGGCGTCCGAGTCATCGGGATTGAAGACGGCTTCCTCGGCCTCGTCGAGAACAGAATCGGCGAGCTGACGAGCCTGCACGTCGCCGGCATCATGACGCAGGGCGGCACCATCCTCGGCACCAACAACCGATGCAACCCCAGTCGCTTCTGCACGGGCACAGACGCCCAGGGCAAGCCGGTGTTTACCGATGTCACCGACCGATGCCTCCGCCACATCGAGGCGAACAAGCTCGACGCACTGATCGTCATCGGCGGTGACGGGACGATGACCTGCACCGCCCCCCTGGTGGACGCCGGCATCAACTGTATCGGCGTGCCCAAGACGATCGACAACGACGTGGAGGGGACCGACGTCACCTTCGGCTTCCTCACCGCGGTGGCGACGGCGACCGACGCCCTGGACCGGCTCCACTCAACCGCGATGAGCCACCACCGGGTGATGGTGTGCGAGGTCATGGGACGAAATGCCGGGTGGATCGCCCTGCACGCCGGGATCGCCTCGGGAAGCGACGTCATCCTGATCCCGGAGATTGCCTACCGGATCGAGACCATCTGCCGTTTTGTCGAGGGCCGCATGCACCGCAGTCGGGGCTTCTCGATCGTGGCCTGCGCTGAAGGGGCGCGGGCCGTAGGCGGTCGCCAGGTCGTTGCGCAGATTGATCCCACCAAGCCCGAGCCGGTCAAGCTCGGGGGCGTGGGGCAGCAGCTGGCCAGCGAGATCGAGAAACTCACCGGCATCGAGAGCAGGACCACAGTTCTGGGCTACATCCAGCGCAGCGGAACGCCCACCGCCGCCGACCGTGTCCTGGCCACGCAGTTAGGCTACCGGGCCATGGAGCTTCTGATGACGGGAGCGAAGGGGCGGATGGTTGTCGTCCGCGACGGCCGGCTGGGCGACATCGAGCTCAAACGGGTCGTCGGCAGGCAGCGTCTGGTCTCAACCCAGGACCCGCTCATCAGCGCGGCGCGGGCGGTACGAACCTGCTTCGGTGATTGAACAGAACCGGCCCAGATGACCGGCCCCACAGAGCCGACACCCGCGATACGCTCTTGCCATGCACGCCGCCGTCTTTCTCGATCGCGACAACACCCTGATCGAAAACGACGCCGATCTCGGGGATCCCGCCAGGGTACGGCTTGTCGAGGGCGTCGGTCCGCCGCTTGGGCGGCTCCGGGACGCGGGCTACCTGCTCGTGGTGGTGACGAACCAGGGTGGGGTCGCCCGCGGAAGGTTTCGGGAGGCGGACGTCGAGGCGGTCAATCGGCGGGTTGCCAGGGCGCTGGACGACGCCGCCCGACGGTGCCGCCTCGTCGAGCGATTCTACTACTGCCCCTATCACCCCCAGGCAACGATCAGCCGATATCGCCGCGACCATCCCTGGCGGAAGCCCAACCCTGGAATGCTCTTGGCCGCGGCGCAGGACCTCGGGCTCGACCTTGCCCGCAGCTGGTTGATCGGAGACCAGCCGCGTGATATCCAGGCGGGCCGCGCCGCAGGGTGCGCGACGATTCTCTTAGGCGATGAGCCGGTGTCCAACGGCAAGACCGCCAAGACGCTGCGGGAGGCGGTGGGGATTATCCTGGGTAGCGGGTGAGTGGCTGTCGGCTGTCGGCGCCGTGCAGAGGGGAACAGGGTTCGGGGTTCGGGGTTCGGGAAAGCTCCGAGCCCTGAACCATGAACCCTGAACCCCTGAACCCTGATCCCCTGTCTTCATGGCCGCTCTGACAACAACTCTGGAAAGCCTTCTTGTGATCTGCCCCTCGTGGGTGGGTGATACGGTGATGGCCACCCCCCTCCTGCAAGCGGTGCGGACCGCCCTGCCCGGGGCGCGGATCATCGGGGCGATGCGGCCCGGTCTCGAGGAGCTGCTTGCGGGCTCGGGATGGCTCGACGAGATCGTCGTCGCCGAGACCAAGACGCTCACCGGCCCCTGGCGGATGGCAAGGCGGGTACGCCTCATCGCCGGTCGCCCCGGGGCGGCGCTTGTGCTGCCCAACAGCTTTCGGGCGGCCCTCCTTGCTCGGCTTGCCGGCTCCAGACAAACGATCGGCTACAACCGAAACTGCCGCGGGCCACTCCTGACCCACACGCTCGCCTGGGAGCCGGCCTCGGGGCCGGTTCCAGCGGTCGACTACTACGCGAAGCTGGCCGAGTGGGCGCTTGGGTCGCCGCTTGCGGATCGGCGGCTGAAGCTTGCCGTCACCGAGATGCAACGGGCCGCCGCAACCAGGCTGCTCGAGGGGGTCAAGGGGCCCTTCGTCGTCCTTACTCCGGGCGCGAACCGCCCCGACAAGCGCTGGCCCCCGTCGCGCTTCGCCGCCGTGGCAGAAGCGCTGGCCAAGACATACGGACTCGAGGCGGTTCTCACCGGGTCGACCAGTGAAAGGGGTATCGTCGAGGCAGTCGTCCGCCGCACCGAGGGCCCGATTCACAACCTCGTATCACGCGGGATCAGCCTCGGCAGCCTCAAGGCCGTGATCCAGCGCGCGGATCTCCTGATCACCAACGACACCGGTCCCCGCCACATTGCCGCCGCGCTGGGCACGCCGATTGTGACGCTGTTCGGACCCACCGACCACCGCTGGACGACGATCGACTACCCCAGCGAGCGGATCCTCTTGGCCGCGCCCTTTCTCACCAGCGACCTGGTCGCCGACGAGAACCACGCCCGCTGCTCGATCGACCGTATCGCGGTCGGCGATGTGCTCCGGGCAGCGGATCAGCTGCTCACCGCTCCTCCGCGTCGACCGTCCACGAGCTTGCAATAGAGACTGACGGTCTCGCGGATCATCGTATCGGCCGTAAACCGTCTCAGCGCGCGGGTTTCGGCCTGCTCGACCATCCGACGGCATATTTGCGGTGAACCGAGCGCCTCAAGGATTGCCTCCGCGAGGCTCGCGGGGTCGCCCGCCGGGGCGAGAAACGCCACCGCCGGCTCTCCGTCGCTCGGTCCCACCAGCTCCGGTATTCCTCCGGTGATCGTGGTGACGATGGGGACCCGAGCAAGCATCGCATCGATGATGCTCGAGCCGAGGGGCTCGACACGCGAGGGCAGAATGAACAGGTCCGCCGCGTGCAGGAGATCAGGGACGTCGTGGCGGTATCCGAGGAACCCGACGCGGTCGCCAATGCCAAGCCGGCGAGCCTGGTTGACCAGCGATTCCCGCAGAGACCCGTCGCCGGCCAGGACCACCCGGGCCTGCGGATACTCCCTAAACACGTGCAGCAGCGCCTTCAGCAGGTCGGTGTGGCCCTTCGCCCGCTCCAGCGACGCCACGACGACCAGCAACCGGTCGTCCTTGCCCACCGCGAGCGACCGTCGTCCTCGTTCGCGCGAGCCGGATTGGACGCGGCCGGGATCCACACCGTCATAGACCACGCGGACCTGCTTCCTGGGTACACCGCCTGCATAGCACGATTCGGCGATCGCTTCCGAGACAGCGATGACCAGATCACAGAGGTACCGGTATTTGGCGCCGAATCGAGGCACGTACTGAGAGCGGCGGGCGGCCACACGCGCGCCGATATCGAGACCGAGGGCCGCGAGTCCACCGCTGGTCAGGGCGTGGGCATCCTGGAAATAGACGATGTCCGGTTTAAGCGCCGCCAGCCGCCGGCGCAATCGCCAGACGGAATACGGATCGCGGCCGTTGCCGCGAAAGGTCTCGACGTCGAAGCCTTCGTTTCGAAGCCTTCGTGCGAACTCGCCGCCTCGCCGGGCGTAGATGACGCAACGGTGCCCCTGCTCACAGAGCCACCTCAGAAGCAGGTAGGCTTGCAGTTCGCCGCCGTACCAGTCCCTGCGCGTCGAGACGTGGGCAACGGTCAGGTGTGTGTCTGTGGGCATGGTCCCTTCCAAGGTCCGCCGCCGCCCGTGCGGTCAGGTTCATGGGGTAGTCTACCGCTGGACCTGCCCCCTTCTGATTGGGCCAATGGCGATGAGCATGCGCCTCGGGAACCGCGCGCGATCAGCCGGCGTGTCCCCTCGTTTCAGCCTGCGTCTCGCCCCTCGTCAGCCCAGTCGCCGCTGGTTGGGTGGCTTCGCGCAATAATGAAAAGGGTGCGGCCGAACAGCGTCACCGGCGAACTCTGCTGGGCGAGGTTGGGGGAACCGCCCCAGCGGACTCGACCGTACAGCTTCACCAGCGGCCACAGCGGGCTCAGGCACAGCGACGAGCGCTGAAACTTGTCCGTCGCCACACCAACGATCTCCAACCCGCAGCGCCGGAGAGTCCATCGATAGCGATCAAGCGTGAAGGGCGAGATGTGCTGAGTTTGCGGTGCAAGCTCTTGCGGCATCAGCGGAGGGTACGAGTAGTAGTAGCCGGAAAGCAGGAAGGTCATTCGGGATTTCAGGGAGAGAATATTCGGAGTCGTAAATATAAACCTCCCCTGCCGGCGAAGCAGGCGGCGCACTTCTACGAACAGCCGACGATGGCTTTCGAGATGTTCAACGACCTCTACGCACACAACCAGATCGAAGGATTGGCTCTCGTAGGGCAGCGCCCCGGCTGCGTCCGCCGCTCGGCATTCGACTCCCCTGAGTTTAAAAAGGTCGGGATCCAGATCGCAGGCAGAGACCTCATAGCCTGCCTCAAGCAGCTTCAGCGAAAGAGAGCCCTGCCCGGCGCCGACATCCAGGACCCGTATACCCTTTGACGGCGGGACCGTTCGAGTCACCAGGCGCATGACCGAGGCGTGCGTCCCGGGGATGGCCATTTCCTGCGGGACCGGCGGCTCGAAGCTTGCTGTGGTGGTGGTCATGGTCGCCATCGAGCGGTTCTTCCCTGGGCTGTTGCAGCATCGTACCATCCGGCTCCCAACGGATTCCTTGGACAGTCTCCTAGGCAACGGATCGAATGATCCGGGCCGGCACGAGGCTCGCGACGCGACCGCAGGAAGGAATACGATGCCGACAGCCCGCCCCCCGGATCTCGCGGTCGTCGTCACGACCAAGAACAACATGCGAACGATCGGACAAGCGCTTCAGAGCGTACGGACGATCGCGGCTCGCATCGTCGTGGTGGATTCCGGCTCGACCGATGGCACGATCGAGCTATGCCGGTCGATGGGGGCCGAGATCCTGTACCGTGAGTGGGACAACTTTGCCCGCCAAAAGCAGTTCGCCCTGGATTGCGCCCGCCACCACCGCTGGGTGCTGCTGCTGGACTCGGACGAGTCGCTGGAACCGGACCTCAAGGAGGCGATCCAGCGGGTGGTTCTGGAGGATGACCCCCGCTCTCAGGGATGGATGATCCGGCGCAAAGTCTGGTTTCTCGGGGCCTGGTTGCACCACACATTCCAGCCGGAATGGCGGCTCCGTCTGGTCCGTGGCGGGAGCGGGCGAATGGTTGGCGTCGATGATCCCCAGCTGAGCTATCCCCACAACGTCCATGAGCAGCTGCGGGTACCGGGGCGGATCGGCCGGCTGCGGGGGATCTGCCGGCACGATGCCTGGGCGGATCTGGGTGACCTCTTTGCCCGCCAGATACGCTACGCCCAGCTGGCCGCCGATTCGGCAACCCGCGGCGGATCCCCCATCAACGTGCTTTTCAACCCGCCCGCCGCCATGCTGAAGCAGCTTGTTCTCAAACGTGGCTTTCTCGACGGGACCCGCGGCCTGATCATCGCCGTGGCCGCCTTCAACTTTACCGCGCTGAAGCACACCTTCATTGCCGCCAGGCGACTCGCCAGAACCGGCTAAGGAGGTAGGCATGGTGCCCTGGGACGGACCGACGTCGGCCGACGGCCGCTCGCCGCCGCCGAGCGGGTTGGCGTCGATTCGTCAGGCCTGGGTGCGGCACGCGATCGGGGACCGCATCCATGCCGTCTGGGCGGTGCTGTACCTGCTGCTGCTGCCGCTGGCAACCACGCCAAAGGACGTCGCCTTCATCGGGCTGTGCGCCTGGGCCGTCCTCCGATTTCCCTGGACCTGGCGGCGCTACCGTGATCTTGGGTCCGACAGGCTGGTGTGGCTGCTCGGGGCTTGGGCGCTCTGGCACGCTTTGAGCATCTTCTGGAGCGCGGACCCATACCAGGGCTTCGACGAGTTGAGAGCCTACCGCGTCGTGGTGACAGGTTTCGCGATATGGCCGGTCATCGACCGCATGGTGTGGATGATCGTGGCCTTCCTTCTCGGCGCCTTTCTCTCCAACGCCGTCCAGCTGCTTCAGTTTCTGGAGTGGTTCGGGCTCCACCCCAACCCATACCAGCGGCTCGCCGGTTTCGTGCACCCGATCAATACCGGAGCCGCCATGGCGGTCGCGATCTGCTGGCATCTCTCAGCGACGCTCAAGGGACGATCGTGGACATGCTGGGCGTCGATCGCAGGACTGGCCGCCGCCTCGGCCGGCCTGGTCTCTGCCGGCAGCCGCGGCCCCTGGATCTCCGCCGCTGTGGGGATCGCGCTGGCACTGGTCATCATCCCGATCCACCGGCCCAGGTTGCGGCCCCGGATCCTCCTGCTGGTTGCGATGGGCGTGGTGACCGCCGCCGCCGCGTGGCCGATCGCCGGCGACTTCGTAATGGTGCGCGTCAAGCAGGCCCGCGCCAACCTGGAGGCATTCAAGGAGGACCCGCACGCCGCCAACGAGGACCTGCGGCTGGCCACCTGGGGGGCAGCCTGGGAGGCATTCCGGGAATCACCGGTCCTCGGGGTGGGAGCGGGCGGGTACGCCCAGGCGGCGGCTGAATCCTCCTTTGGAGCGCTGCTGCCGAACAGCCATCATGCCAATTCGCTCTACATGCACGTGCTGGCATGCACTGGGATCATCGGGCTCGCCCTCCTGGCCGGGGTCGTCGGGCTGAGCCTGTATCGCGCCTATCGCGATCGCGCCGACCATGTCTACGTCGAGGGCTCGCTCTTTGCACTGATCACCTGGCTGGTGGGTGCGGCCTTTGACACGTACCAGCTGAGCGGACAGCTTTTTGGCATGTTCGTGTTCATCACCGTCATCACCTCGCGCCACCGCCGGCGGCTGGACCGCCGGCAAGTGCATAATCGCCAACGGTGATGCAGGTCTTGAAGACGGCGGGCTTGGCTTATCATGCCCGGCTCGACCCGGGCCGGTCTTTATGGAGACTCCCGTGACGCTTTGGCTGCCGTGGATCGCAGGCAGTTACCTGGTCGGCTCGATCCCCTTCGGCGTGCTGCTCGGACGGCTCAAGGGGATCGACATCCGCCAGCACGGCTCGAGGAACGTCGGCGCCACCAACGTCACCCGCGTGTTGGGAAAAAGGCTGGGCATGCTGTGCTTCGGCCTGGATCTGGCCAAGGGCGTCGGCCCCGTCGTCGTGGTGGGCGCTGTCGAGGGGATGCTCGGACGACCCGCAGCGTCCGCCGCGGTGGCAGCGAGCGTGCTGAGCGGGCCCGAGATCTGGCTGTGGCTTGCCGTGGCGGCGGCCACCGTGCTCGGCCACATGTACTCGCCCTTCCTGGCCTTCGGCGGGGGCAAGGGTGTGGCCACCGGCTTCGGGGCACTGGTGGCCATGTGGCCAGTCCTTACGCTGCCCGCCCTCGGCGCGCTGGTTGTGTGGTACGGGGTGCTGCGGCTGACAAAGTACGTGTCGCTGGCCAGCATGGTGGCTGCGGCCAGCGTGCCGGTGGGGTATGTGATGACGGTGATCCCCCATGACGCCCTGCGGACGGCGCCCGCCGACTGGCTCGGGCGGGTGGCAGACGCCTGGCCGCCGCTGGCGGTGACCGGGGCGATTGCGGTCGTGGTCATCTACCGCCATCGCACCAACATCGCCCGCATCCACCGGGGCGAGGAGCCCAGGGTCGGCGGGATGCAGCGTCGTGGGGAAATGCGGTCAAAGGAGTGAGATCAAAAAGAGGCTTTTTCTAGGGCTGTTTCGATCGCTCCGTAGCGGCGTCGCGGCCTCCTTGCCGCTCTTGTTTGGCAGCCCTTCGGGCTGCGGGGCCGCTCTTGATTGGCAGCCCTTCGGGCTGCGGGGCCGCTCTTGTTTGGCAGCCCTTTGGGCTGCGGGGCCGCTCTTGTTTGGCAGCCCTTCGGGCTGCGGGGCCGCTCTTGTTTGGCAGCCCTTCGGGCTGCGGGCCGCGCACTCGCTTCGTCGGCTTCGCGGCCCATCGAAGAGGCCGCTACGCTTGGACGTAAACGGGGCTAGTCTTTTGCGATCGCGACCGGCAAGAGCACGATCGTGTCATCCCCCTCCGCCCGGAGGGCAGCGACAGCTGCCTGAACCTGCCGCCACTGGGCGACCCAGCCCCTGGCTTGGTCATCTTCCTGGGCGCTCCCGCTGGGCCGGGCATCGGTGGCCGGCGACAACATCCTGAGCCGTGTTGCATGCCCCTGCGTTACCCCAAGACGCCCAAGCAATGCTCGTAGCTCGCCAAGCGGTATGGAGATGGTGTAGCCAGCGCCATATTCGGAGAACGCAAGCTGTTGCTGGAAGCTGGGCGCCAGCTCGGGCGTACCCAGAAGCTGCTTGCTCAACAGGATCTGCTTCTCCTGCCGCTGGCCGTGAGAGTCCTCTGCCAGCCGCCGCAGCCGCTGGGAGATCTCCCGCAGGGTCCTCAGGCCGGGCTCCGGGGGCGCGGCGGCGGCCACATCACCCGCCCGCACCTCGGCTGGCGGCTGACCAGGGGCGAATCTCTCACGCTGCCACTTCTCCGTAAGCAGCTGGACCTCCTCCCAGTCGAGGTTTCGCGTCAGCGCCGTGCGTGGGCCCAGGTCCCTGAGGCTTGAGCGCAGGATCTGCTCGGCGCGGCGGGGCTCTGCGACCTCAAGCTCCAGAGCGAACGTCAAGGCCATCAACCGAGGATGAGCGTCTGGATCCTCAGGTGGCCTCAGTGTGTCGGCGCTGCGGTCGCCACCGGCCACTGCAACCTCGAGGGGCGCGTGGTGATGGATGACGCCGCCGGGCCCCGGCCCAAGACGTTGGGAGCCTTCGCCAGCCACGAGCGACTGCGATTCGGACGGTGGGCCACCGCCCCCGGCCCAGCGGTCGCCCGATGCCGTTTCCGCGTCGCGCTGGCGGCCCTCCGGGCTGCGGGCCAGCTCCCGCTCGTCCACCCCGCCAGCTTGCCCTGGGGCCCAACTGAGAACCGCCCACAGCCCGCCCACCAACGCGACCCCCAGACCCGCGGCGACGGGCAGGGCCCACCGCCGCCGGTGGGCCCGCCGCCGGCGAAACTCACCAGGCGGCCCCATCAGGATCGGCCGCACCATGAGCGGCTCGAGCTCAGCCACCAGATCGACGTCAAGTGAGGGAACAGGCTCCGACCGCAAAATCTCCCGATCAGCCTGCAGCCGCTCGATACACTCCACGGCTCCGGAATGGGCGCCAAGACGCCGTCGGAGCTGCTCGGCAGCCCCGGGGTCGAGTTCGGCTTCGATGAGCGCCAGCAACTGGGCCTCTTCGAATTGATTATCAAAGATCGTCACTCGCCTGGCCCTCGTTGATGAGCCCCTGGCAGGGGCTGGTGGTCGTGATCGGCCGGAGGATCGCCCAAGCTGAGCTCCGCGGCTTGCCGAAGCGCCAGACGGGCTCGGAAGAGCCGTGACTTCACCGTTCCAATCGGCACACCCAGCACCTCCGAGATGAGCTGATACTCCATATCATGCATGTCGCGAAGCACCAGGACGGCCCGCATCTGAGGGTCCAGGTCGCCCAGCGCCCGCCGCAGGATGTGTCGCATCTCAGCCTCTTCGACGCGGCGAGATGGTAGAAGTTCCGCCATCGCCGGGACGTGTAGCGGACCGGAACCCCGGCCGGGGGCATCGATTCCGTCGATTGGAGCGTGCCGCCGGAGACGCTCCTTTCGCAGATGGCTGAGGCAGCAGTTCATCGTCACCCGGATGACCCACGTCGAGAGCTTGGCCCGTCCGTCGTAGCTGTCGAGGCCCTCCATGATCTTGAGCATCGAGTCCTGGGTCAGATCCCGCGCGTCGTGCTGGTTGCGAACCATCCGGTAGCAGATGGCGTAGATCCGCTTCTGAAAGGTGCGCAGCAGCAGGCCCATCGCCTCGGGATCGCCCCGGCGGTGGGCCTCGAGCAGGTCAAGCTCGTTGGAAGGCTTCCCGGTCCGGTCCGGCGTGCGCTCGTGGGGTTGGCGATCCATCGACTCAGGCTTGATCCACAGCGGCACCCTGGATGGATAGGATGAGTTGGCCCCACCTCCCGGGCCGGCCGGAAACCCGCAGCAGGGGCCATAACGCTCCCTCAGTACGCCCAATGAACCTCAACGAGAGCTACCGCTCGCCACTGGAAACCCGCTACGGCTCCGCCGAGATGCGGGCAATCTGGTCCCCACAGAGAACCTATTCGACGTGGAGACGGCTGTGGCTGGCCCTCGCTGAAGCCCAACGCGAACTCGGTCTGAATATTAGCCGGGCGCAGGTCGAGGAGCTTCGCGCCCACCTCGACGATATCGATTACGACAGGGCGGCCGAATACGAGTCCAGGCTCCACCACGACGTGATGGCCCACATCCACACCCTGGGCGATGCGGCTCCAAAGGCCCGCCCCATCATCCACCTCGGGGCCACCAGCCAGTTCGTCAACTGCAACACCGAGCTGATTCAGATCCGCGACGGCCTTCGCCTCCTCGCCGGCAAGCTCGCCGCCCTGATCGACACCCTCTCGACGTTCGCGGCCCGCTGGCGAGATCTCCCCACTCTGGGTCTCACCCACTTGCAGCCGGCCCAGCCCACAACAGTAGGAAAGCGGGCGACGTTGTGGGCAAACGACCTGGCGATGGCGCTAGAGGAAATCGAGCACCGGCTGTCGACGCTGCGCTTCCGAGGTGTCAAGGGGGCGACCGGGACGCAGGCATCGTTCTTGCGGCTCTTTGACGGGGACCAGGAGAAGGTGGAGCGGCTCGATGAGCTGGTCTGCCGGAAGATGGGCTGGCCGCCCGACAAGCGATTCGTCGTGACCGGCCAGACCTACCCCAGGCTCGTCGACGCGCTGGTGGTGGGTTCCCTGGCGGTCACCGCCGCCGCGATCTCCAAGTGCTCCAACGATCTGCGGCTCCTGGCCAGCCGCAGCGAGGTTCGCGAGCCCGCCGGCCCGGAGCAGGTGGGCTCCTCGACGATGCCCCATAAACGCAACCCGATGCTCTGCGAGCGAGCGACGGGGCTTGCCCGATTTGTCATGTCGCTACCGGCTAATTCGCTTTCGACCGCCGCCAGCCAGTGGCTCGAGCGGTCGCTGGATGACTCGGCCAACCGCCGCCTCGTCCTGCCGCAGTCCTTTCTTGCCCTCGACGCGGCGGTGGAGGTGATGCGCCAGGTCGCAGGCGGCCTCGATCTGTGCCCGCGGACAATCGCCTTCAACCTCAACCGGGAGCTTGCGTTTCTGGCGGGTGAGAACATCCTGATGGCGGCGGTCGCGGCGGGCGCCGATCGCCAGGAGGTCCATGAGATACTCCGTCGCCACAGCCGTGCCGCCGCCGAGCGGATGAGCACTGAGGGCGGGCCGAACGACCTGCTGGATCGGCTCGGCAATGAGCCGATCTTTGCCGGGCTCGACCTGGCGACCTTTGCTGACCCCGTCGCCAGCGTGGGTCGAGCCCCGCAACAGGTCCAGCGTTTCATCGAGCAGGTGGCGGAGCCGATCCGCCGCCGCTACCCCGACGAGCTGCCAAAAACCTGACAAAACCCAAACGGGTTTCCGCCCAAAGGGGGTTGGCGCTGTTGTAGGCCACCGCTCCGGACCGATAGAATGGCCGTCGGCGGCGGTCGGGGGTGCCGGGGCGTTCGGCCTGCCACCACCGATCGACACCGAGACCCTCCCAGCAGTGAGGCCCACCATGGAAGCGTACGACCGGCTCGTTAAGCTCGTCCAAGATGTCGCCGAGGAGGTCAACAAGGCCCGAGGCGGAAACAAGGCCGCCGGCACGCGTGTGCGAAAGGCGATGCAAGAAGTAAAGAAGGCCGCGCAGGAGGTACGGGTGGGGGTTCTCGAATCCCGCGACTAGGGCTTCGTCTGCCAACCCAGCGGTTGGCCCTGAGACCGAGCGAGGCGCTTGCTGGTCTTGGCACTCCAGTCCGTGTGCCGTCCATGGCGGCGCGGCCGTGGGAGGGCGAAGCAGGCGATGCCGAGTTCGCTTTGGCCTTCGGCCCGAAGGGGCATCGTCGATCAAGCCCCCGTCGCCCGGAGGGCGACAACAGGTAGCGCCAGCGGACGCCGCAGCCGGCGACGCCAGGTGGGGCTGTCAGACGGAGCCTGGCGCGGCGACTCCAACGGCTCACCGAGCGCTCGCCTCCGCGCTGCACACCCCGATGCGACGGGACCAATCAAGAGGGCGCCGGGCGTACACCGTGTGGGCCCGGTGGCCCGACGCTATCCTTGCTGACGCACCCGTCGGCGACCCGGGTGGGGCGCTCCGCCTCAAAGAAACCCCCTCGCAGAAACCCCCGGAGAAACGTTGGTGGCCGCCCAGACGCTGTTTGACATCTCCGATATCGACCTGAGCCAGGTTGCGATCTCACCGCAGAAGGTGGGTCAACTCAACCCCCAATGCGGACCGATGCGGCATCTGGACCACGTGATCTGGAAGAACGACGACGCCACCTGCGGACTCGGGGTCAAGCAGGTCAGGGACGACGAGTTCTGGGTGCCCGTCCACATCCCGGGTCGTCCCCTCATGCCCGGCGTGCTCATGATCGAGGCGGCGGCGCAGCTGTGTAGCATCCTGCAGCAGTTCCGGCCCGGGAACGACAACTCGAGGTTCCTGGGCTTCACTCGCTGCGACAACGTCGTCTTTCGCGGAAAGGTCGTTCCCGGCGACACCTTCTACTTGCTGGCCAAGGAACTCAAGTCCAGCCGCAGACGGTTCATCAGCGCAACCCAGGGCATTGTCAACGACCAGCTCGTCCTGGAAGCCACGATCACGGGGATGGCGCTGTAGGAAACGGGCTATCGGCTGTCAACTGTCGGCCAACCGCCATTCACCGTCGATGCCCGAAGTGAAGCCCATGATGGATGAATGGGAACCCCCCGTGGTAGGGCCAATAGCCGTACGCATACCCGTAGGGGTACACCCCGTAGCTGTCGGGCCGATAGCCTCCGCCGTAGGGGTAATAGCCGACGTAGCGGGCGGGGGGAAGGGGCCCGCCCCACCGCGGGTAGGTGTGCCGCGGACTCGATCGCGCCTCGGCAAATCGCCATAGGGCCACGTCGCCCACACGCTGCGCCGGGGGCGGTGAGACATTGACGCGCTCAGCCGCCGGCGCGGTCCTGGGCGGCGCCGGCATGTCGATGACGACCTGTCCAGCCCCGGCCGAAGTGGTCGGCGCTACGGCCAGCCCGGCTGCGATCAAGAGCACTCTGTTGATCATCCGCAAACCCTCAACGCCGGTGACGTCGCCACGTATTCGACCCCCGCAACCCATGCCGCCGCCGACATATTCTATGCTTGCCGGCTTTCGGGCCCCGGCTCTATACACACTCTGACGCGGCAAACTCCCCCACCACGTCAGAACTCTGGTGAAAATCCTTGTGGTCGCGACAACGCCCTATCCGCTCTTCTTCAGACCGATCCTCAAGGAGAAGGTCTGGGGCGGCCGGAACCTCGCCCGCCTTGGAAAAATCCTGCCCAAGGACGCGCTGATCGGCGAGTCATGGGAGCTGGCGGACCTGCCGGAGACGGTCGCCCAAGGCCAATCGGTGATCGCCAACGGCGCCTGGACCGGCATGACGCTCAGGGAGGCGATCGCTCAACGGCCCGAGGCGATCATGGGGACGCCCACCGCACCGAAGGGCGGGTTTCCACTGCTTATCAAGTTCCTCGACGCCCGCGAAAACCTTTCGCTGCAGGTGCACCCCAACGACGCCTTCGTCAGGCGGCACCCGCACACGCACCCTAAGTCAGAAGCGTGGGTGGTCCTGAGAGCCGAGCCCGGCGCCGTCATCTACAAGGGGCTCAAACCGCACGTCACCCGCAAGAATCTCGCCCGCCACATCGCAACCGGCGCCGTCATCGACGACCTTTGTTCCATCGAGGTGCGTGTCGGCGATTGCCACTACCTCCCCAGCGGCACCTGCCACGCCCTGGGCGCAGGGATCGTTGTGGCGGAGATCCAGACACCAAGCGACACGACCTTCCGCGTCTACGACTGGGGCCGCTCGGGGCGGCGGCTGCACGTCGACGAGGCGCTGGAGTCGATCAGCTTCGGCCTGCCTCCGCCGCCCGCTCCGAAACCGGGCCGTCCCGTCGAGGTCGGTGGGCTCCGCACCACGCCCCTGGTCAAGACAGACTTCTTCGCCATCCAGCGGATCGAAGCTCTCGCCGACACCAGCCTCCCGATCGTCACCTCTGGGATGCCGGTGGTATGGATGGTGCTCGCCGGAGGCGGACGGATCAACACACCCGACGCGGAGCCGGTTGACGTCGCGACGGGCAGGACCGTGCTCTTGCCGGCTGAGCTTGCTGGTTCGGTGGCCCGGCTGACGGAATCGTCGGTGCTACTGGTTGTGACCCTGCCCTCGCCCATAGAGGGCCTTCTGGCGAAAGAAACCCCCCCGAGGGGTCAGAAATCTCCAAAATCACCGGGTTTGTAAGGAATCGAGGTGGGTTCACCGGTGTATCAACGAGTAGAGCGGGCGATGGTCCCGAGATCACCACCCAGGCTCAAGCCCGGATGCCCTCGCTACGAGACGTTTATGAATAATCCGGGCTCCGGAGGTGTGTGCACATGGCCCAGAGGCTCACCGAGCCAAAGCTCCGGGAATGGATTCGGAGGCTCACGCCCCGGCTGATCAACGTCAGCGCCGCAATCTGCCGTGACCGGGATCGGGCGCAGGAGATCGTCCAGGAGGCGTTCATCAAGCTCTGGCAGCGACCGCCCGAGGCAGGCGAGGCCGCGTACGCCTCCTGGCTGCGGCGGGTCACAACCAACCTGTCCATCAACGCCGTGAAACGAACGCCGCGGCCCGGCACCTTGCCGGCGTGCGAGCAGGATCCGAGTCTTCACACCGCCCAGCGACCGGAGGCGGACTGCGAGCATGCCGAGATGCTCCAGCGGGTCCGGGCCGCAATGGAGCAGTTGGACGAGCCCAAGAGGGCAATCCTCGTGCTTCGCGCCTATGAGCAACTCAGCTACGAAGAGATTGCCGAGCATCTCGGCGTGCCGCTGGGCACGGTGATGAGCCGCCTCAACCGTGCCCGGCGAGCCCTGCTGGAGGCCCTTCAACGCGATGCGTGCCAAGCCGACGGCGAGCCGATGGTCTTTCAATTGCACCGCTACCGCTTGGCGTGAGCCTTGCCGGTCTGGTTGAGGGGGTATGACAACAGTGAACGAGGAACCAAACGGACCAATGGATTGCCCAATGGATTGTACGGACATCAAGGCGCTGCTCTCGGCGCTGCTCGATGATCACCTCGACGCCCCGACGCTCCACCGCGCCGAGCGGCATCTCGCCGAGTGCTGCTCATGCAGGAACTTCGTCGACGAGGCGGAGCGCAACGAGAGGCTGATCGCCGAGGAGGTCGCCTCCACCTTCGGGGGTGATGGCCTGCCGGAAGGGTTCGAGCAGGCGGTCCTGGGCCGTACGATCCACGCCCCGCCGCTCCGCCCGCTTTTAGGCTGGACCGCGTGGCTGGGCTGGGTCGCGGCGGCGGCGGCGCTGGTGCTTCTGGTTACCACGTCGCAGCTTGATCGCAACGCAGCGGTCACATCCACAGCCACAGGGCTGGCGTCGTCGATCTCGCTGAGCGTTCGTCCGGGCGATGACGCCGCCCGCCCCTTCGCCGACAGCCAAGAGCCAACAGCGAACGGCCGAGATCTGATTGCTGATAGCTGACAGGCTTCTCTTGGCTCTCGGCTGTCGGATGTCGGCTCTTGACAAGAGAAATGCGGTCGGCGCGCCTCCGGCCGACAGCATGCTTGCGGGTGGTTGTGACGGAGTCTCGGTCGCATCGGGAGGACGCCACGGTTGGTCCGACGTCGAGAAGACCGGGCCTTCGCCCCGATGGAATCGGGACTCAGCCCCAGCCACCCAGAGTCTGCCGACAGCCGACCGCCCGCTTCCTGAACCCTGAACTCTCCTGTTTCTCCGCGGCTCTCGGCGGCCCTCCGCGCTGGATCTTCGCGCTCCTCCGCGGCCTCTCGGCTCTACGCGCCGGCGCCGACCAACTCCTCCCGCGCCGGAATCTCGATGGTGCTCTCAGACAGCCGCATCTGGGCCAACGAGAGCAAGAACGCCAGGGTGGACTCGGCGCCTTGGTTGGGGTTGACGTGGTCGGGCTGGAGCCCGTCGTGACACCCGCCGGTCGAGGAGTCGTAGACGGGGGTGCGGAGGTCGTTGCGACCGATGAACCAGTCGAAGGCCCGGTGCGCTTCGACCTTCCACTGCTTATCGCCAGTGGCCCGATGCGCCTCGAGGCACGCCGAGACCGTGGCATGGGCTTCGATGGGCTGCTGATCGAACCGAGCCCGCTCCCGGCCCCGGGGGTAGAAGCCGTTGCACCCGATGGGGACGAAGTGCCCGTCATCGGCAGATTGAAGATCGACCAGCCAGCGAAGTGACTCCAGCGCCGTCGCCAGCACCCCCTCCGGCGGCGTCGACAGCCCCTGCACATCCCTCGCCAGCAGAAGCGCATGGGGCAGCTTGGCGTTGCAGTAGGTCAGCGTGTTCTCAAACCAGGGCCAGTCGGGTTCGCTGTTGTCGCGGTACATTTCCAGCAGCCGCTCGGTCAAGACCCTGCGGGCGTCCTCCGCGATCCGGTCACCGGAGAAGCGGGAGAGGTACCCGTCGATTCCCAGCAGCGTGAATGCCCAGGCCCGGGGGCTGGCGAACTGGAGGGTGGGCGGCAGGCCCGCCTCGAAGAACTGCCCTGCCCACGCCCTGAGATCCTGCCGCTGCCCGCGTGCCACCACCGTACCAAGGGCCCATATGGCCCTGCCGTGGCTGTCCTCGGATCCGACCTCCTCCAGCCACCGCCGGTCGTGGGACAGGAAGTTGCGAAACCGTCCCGTCTCGCGGTTGAAGGCGTGCTGGATCAACGCCATGTACCGCGCGCGGGGACCGGCCACCGCCTTCGCCGCGCTGCCGGCGATCTCCTCCAACAGCGTACAGAGGATCAGCGCCCGGGCGTTATCGTCGGTGGCGTACCCCTCGGCGTAGTTGGGCACGCTGAAAGTGGAGTGCTGGAGCATCCCGGTGCCATCGGTCATCCGCAGAAGGTGATCCAGCTTCAACAGCGGCAGCTCGCCCGGAGTCTTGTCGAGCGTGGTCGCCTCAAACGCGGGACGTGGGTGATGCAGACGTAGATCGCGTGCGCGCTGGAACGTCTCCTGGTAGCGGCGGGCGACCTTGGACCAGATCATCTCCCGGCCGAGCATGTAGGCCCGCTTCCGCATGGCGTTCCGACGCACGGGGTCGTCCAGCAGCTCGATCACCGCCGCGCCGAGCGCCTCGGAGTCGCCAACCGGCGACAGGATGCCCCGATCACCGGCCAGCAGCTCCTCGGCGTGCCAGTAGGGCGTGGACACCACGGCCTTGCCAGCGCCCACCGCATACGCCAGCGTCCCGGAGACGACCTGGGCTGTGTTTAGAAAGGGGGTGACGTAGAGGTCGGCGGCGCCGAGAAACTCCGTCAGCTCGCCGAGGCTCACAAAACGGTTGTGGAAGATCACGTTCCGCTCCACCCCCAGCTCCCGGGCCAGCTGCTGGAGGCTGAGCCGGTAGATCTCGCCCTGCTGCCGCTTGAGCGTCGGGTGCGTCGCCCCCAGAATGATGTAGACCGTTTCGGGGTGCCGCTTGATGATCGCCGGCAGCGCGGCGATGGCGTGCTCGATGCCCTTGCCGGGGCCGAGGAGGCCGAAGGTCAGCAGTACGTTCTTGCCTTCCACACCGAACTTGTCCTTGTAGAAGCTCGGGTCGACAAAAGGCACATCGTGGATGCCGTGGGGGATGATCTCGATCTTGTCGTTGTCAACGCTGTACACCTCCCGCAGTATCTCGGCGCCCCGCACCGTCATCACCACCAGTTTGTCGGAAAGCTCGGCGAGCTCGTCCATGACCACCCGCCGGGCGGAATCGGGCTCGCGCAGAATCGTGTGCAGCGTGGTCACCATCGGCATCCGCAACTCGCGGAGGAGCGCCAGAATGTGGCTTCCCCCGGGGCCGCCGAAGATCCCGAACTCGTGCTGGAGACTGACGACGTCAACGTTGTTGATGTTGAGGAATTCTGCGGCGCGTCGGTAGGAGGCAATTTCCTTCTCGACAATCTGAAACCAGACGCGATCGGGATAGTCGTATCCCTCGGGGATATCGTTGACAGGAACCACGAAGACCCCCGCAGAGCCGATCAGCTCCGCCACGGCGTCGGTGAGATCCGTGGTGAAAGTAGCAATGCCGCACTCCCGCGGGGGAGAGTTGCCGATGAATGCAACCCGGCGCAGCGCTGGGCGTCTCTTTCGGGCCATGCCTTGAGTGTACCTCGATCCCGCGACGCCGCTTTCGCTCCCACCGGAGACTTGGCATCGCCACGCGAACCACGTATTCTAGCCGAGACTTACCGCCGCCGCGACCCTCCGCGGCTTCGAACGACGCGGTTCCTTTTTTGACGAGATGCATCCATGGCCGCGACAGGCACGATTATCCAGGTCATCGGCTCCACCTTCGACGCCCAGTTTCCCGAGGACGCCCTGCCCAAAATCTACAACGCCGTCAAGATCGACTTCGAGATCCAGGGTGAGTCGACACGCCTTATGGGCGAGGTGGCCAAGCATCTCGGCGGAGGGCAGGTTCGCTGCGTAGCGCTGGCCTCGACCGATGGACTGCGTCGCGGCCACACGTGCCTGGATACCGGCGGCCCGGTCAAGATGCCCGTGGGTCGGTGCACACTGGGACGTGTCTTCAACCTGCTCGGCGAGCCCATCGACGAAAAGGGGCCGGTCTCGGGAGCTACCTGGCGGCCGATCCACCGCAACCCGCCCCTCTTCGCCGACCTCAATCCCAAGACGGAGATGCTCGAGACCGGCATCAAGGTCATCGACCTGCTGTGCCCCTTTGTCCGCGGGGGCAAGATCGGGCTCTTCGGTGGGGCGGGCGTGGGCAAGACGGTCATCATCCAGGAAATGATCGCCCGAGTCGCCAGGGAGTTCGGTGGCTACTCGGTCTTTGCCGGCGTCGGGGAGCGGACGCGTGAGGGCAACGACCTCTGGCTGGAGATGCAGGAGGCGGAGTACACCGATGAGGAGGGCAACGCCGCCCGGGTCATCGACAAGGTGGCAATGGTCTTTGGACAAATGAACGAGCCGCCCGGCGCCCGTCTGCGGGTGGGGCTCTCGGCGCTGACGATCGCCGAGGAGTTCAGGGACGCCTCCGGCAAAGAGACGCTGCTGTTCATTGACAACATCTTCCGCTTCGTCCAGGCGGGGTCGGAGGTCTCGGCGCTGCTGGGGCGGATGCCCTCAGCGGTGGGGTACCAGCCAACGCTGTCCACCGAGATGGGTGAGCTGCAGGAGCGGATCACCTCCACCAAGGCCGGAGCGATCACCTCCGTCCAGGCGATCTACGTGCCCGCCGATGACCTGACCGACCCGGCTCCGGCGACGACCTTCAGCCACCTCGACGCCTTCGTTGTCCTTGAGCGGGGGATTGCGGAAAAGGGCATCTATCCCGCGGTCGATCCCCTGGCATCCACGTCGCGGATCTTGGAACCCCAGCTCGTGGGCCAGGACCACTACCGGGTCGCCCGCAAAGTCCAGATGATCATCCAACGCTACCGCGACCTTCAGGACATCATCGCCATCCTAGGAGTCGACGAGCTGTCCGAGGAGGACAAGCTCACCGTGGCCCGGGCTCGGAAGATTGAGCGTTTTCTCAGCCAGCCCTTCTACGTCGCCGAGATCTTCACCAGCTTCGCCGGCGTCACGTCGCCACTTGCCGAGACGATCGACTCCTTCGACCGGCTCTGTGAGGGCGAGGGCGACGAGCTGCCCGAATCCGCCTTCATGTACGTCGGGTCGCTGGACGACGCCGCGGCCAAAGCCCAGAGGATGGAAGCGGAAGCGTAGGGAGGGCCGAAGAAGGAGAAGATTCGCCGCGGAGGGCCGCAGAGAGCCACGAAGAAAAAAGCAGGGTTCGGGTTCAGGAGTGGTGGCTCGCCGCTTTCCTCAACCCCTGGGCCCCCTGTCGGCGCAGGGCCGACCGCCTTCTCTTGCCGAGAGCCGACAGCCGGAAGCCACCAGCTACACTTCTGCGGGTGATCTCCAGACGCCTCATCGTGCTCGTGGCTTTGGCCGGGGCGGTCGCGATCGCGGCAGGAGTGTGGTGGATGTCGTGGTTGGCGCCGACGTGGTGGGTCGCGCCGGAACCACTTAACCAGCGGTGGATCGACCTCGCCGGTCTCGTGGAGAAGCGGCTGGCCCAGGAAACGCACCGCAAACGCACCCCCGGCACCTCGTGGACGATCCGCCTGCGCGAGCAACAGCTCAACGCGTGGCTTGCGACCCGTCTGCTGCCGTGGGTCGCCCATTTCGGATCCGACGGGAACGAGACGATCGACTGGCCCTCCGCGGTCGGACCGCCACAGGTGCATCTGTCCGAGGAGGGGCTCAGCGTGGCCGTGGAGATGGTCACGGGCGGCCGGTCACGCTTCGTCGAGGCGCAGGCAACACCCAAGATGTCCGACGGCGGGCTCCAACTGAACCTCAAGGGCACCCGCCTGGGACGGGTCCCGATCCCTAGAAAGCCGGGCCGCCAAGTGCTCCGGCTCCTGGGCACGATGACATCCGCGACATTCGTCGAGCATCCCATGCTCAAGCATCTGGTCCAGATTGCAGACGGCCGAGAGCCGATCAACCCCACGCTTACGCTCGCCGACGGGCGGACCGTCCGGCTCACCGCGATCCGATGCGGGAAGGGCTTCCTCGATCTGACCCTCGAGACCCTCCCCCCAACGTCCAAACCAAGACCCGGGGCTCACAACCCATAACCCATAACCAAAAACCAAAACCCAAAACCCAAAACCCAAAAACCTCCCCCATGCCCATCCGCCACTGGCTCGACTGGTCGACGCCCTGCCTGCCCGCGGCGGCGGTCTGGCTGATCGACCGCCACCACGAACGCCATTCCTGCGATCTGCAATCGCTCACCTGCGTCCTGCCCGGCCGGCGGGCGGGACGTCTTGTGCTGGCGGCCCTTGTCGGGGAGTGCGGGCGTCGCGAGCTGAGCCTGGTTCCCCCGACGATCTTGACGCCGGGTCCGCTGGTGGATTCTCTGTTGGAGGCCGACGAATCTCCCACAGCCACCGGCTGCGAGCGCACGCTCGGGTGGATGATGGCGATCGGCGAGTGCGACGCCCAGGCCAGGAGGTTGCTGCTCGGTACGCGGTCGGGGGGTGACCTGTTTGGGGATTTCGAGCTGGCGCGGACGGTTGACCGGCTCCATGAGGAACTGGCCGGCGAGTTGCTCAGCTTCCGGGAGGTTCCCGCGCTGGCCCAGGGGCTGGAGATGTTTGCCGAGGGCGACCGCTGGCAGGCGTTGCAGAGCGTCGCCGCGCGGTACCACGCGATACTCGGCTCATGCGGGCTCGTCGACCCCCACGCTCACCGCCGCGAGGCGATTGCTGCGGGCCGCTTCTCCGCCACCGGCCCGATCGTCCTGATCGGTTTGACCCAGCTCAACCGACAACAGCGCGCCGTGATCCTGGCCGCGGGTGATCAGGTGGCGGCGCTGGTCCACGCGCCCCCATCACGGAGCGAGCTCTTTGACGAGCTTGGCTGCCCAAAGCCCCAGGCGTGGGAGGAGATACGGCTGTCCATCTCCGATGACCAGATTCTGGTGGCGGAGGGGCCCGAGGATCAGACGCACCGGGCAATGGGGCAGCTGGCGGAGCTCAAGCAATCCCACGGCCCCGATCAGATCACGATTGGCGTGGGTGATCCGGCGCTCATCGAGCCGCTGGAGCGGGCGGCGGTCTGGGCCGGGCTCAGCGTACACGCCGCCGCGGGGATCGCGGTGCACCGCACGCCGCCGGTGCGGTTGCTCGGTGCGCTTGGGAGTTTTCTTGGGGGTTCTCTTGGAGTCCGCCGCTTTGGCGATCTCGCCACGCTGGTTCGGCATCCCGACCTCGAGCGGTGGCTTGCTCGAGTGCGACCCGCCGGGCCTGATGTGGACATTGCGTCGCTGCTTGACCGCTATTACGCCGAGCATCTCCACGAACGGCTCGATGGAGAGTGGCTTGGGTCAGCGGCCCAGCGTGCACAGCTCAAGGCCCTCTTGGAGACGCTCCAGCGTCTGATGGCGCCCCTGACAGGGACGCCGCGTCCCCTGGGCGAATGGAGCGCGCCGCTGCTGGGGGTCCTCGAGGAGGTCTACGGCGATCTCGAGACGACGGACACTAGGCCAAGCGTACAGACGACGGTTGGGGCGTGCTTGTGGCTGCGAGACCTCCTGACCATGCAGCGGAACGCCAGCCCGCGGCTCCAGCCAACCACCGACGCCGCCACGGCGATTCGACTCGTGCTTTGGCAGGCAGCGGGCGAGACGGTGGCCCTTGAGCCGCGGACCGACGAGATTGAGCTGCTGGGGTGGCTGGAGCTTCATCTGGATCCGGCCCCGATCCTCATCCTGACGGGCTGCAACGATGGGCGGATCCCCGAATCGCTTACCGCCGATCTTTTTCTTCCAGACTCCCTTCGCCGGGCGCTGGGGCTGATGGACAACGCCCGTCGCTACGCCCGGGACGCCTATCTGATGGAGGCGATCACCCAAAGCCGGGTGCGGCTGAGGGTCATCATGGGGCGATCGGGCGTCGCCGGCGATCCGTTGCTGCCGAGTCGCCTGCTACTCGCCTGCGACGACGAGACGATCCTCCGCAGGCTCAAGCGGATTTGCCGGCAGCCCCGAGAGGGCACGCGGGCGTTCCCGATCGGCGCGCCCGCCTGCTCAGCAAAAGCCAGGATCGGCGTGCCCGCCCTCGGAGATGGGTGTGCGCCACCGGAGTCGATGACGGTGACGGACTTCAGGAGGTATCTGGAGTGTCCCTACCGCTACGCGCTTCAGCGTCTGCTTGGGCTTGAAGCCCTCGCCGACGATGCCGTGGAGCTTGGCGCCGGGCAGTTCGGGACCCTCGCCCATGAGGCGCTCAAGACCCTGGGCGATCCTGCGATCCGAGACGCCGTTGAGCCGGAGGCGATCCAGGCGTGGCTTGATGAGGCGTTGCGGACCGCGGCGCGGAAGCGCTACGGCCGCAACCCGATGCCGGCGGTTCGCCTGCAGCTTGCCTCTCTTGGCCAGCGGCTGGTGGGGCTTGCCCGGCTCCAGGCGCGGCTGCGGGCCGGCGGCTGGTCGATCGTCTCGACCGAGCTCGAACTGGCCGGTGAGACCGTCCTTCAGATCCCAGGCCAGGAACCAATGCCGGTCCGCGGCACGATCGACCGGGTCGACCGCCACCAGGAGACCGGCGACTGGCGGATCATCGACTACAAGACCTCCGAGCGGGGGCGCGGCCCCACCGAGGTGCACCACGGCCGGACCACACTGCCGCCGCCCGGCGAGGCGCAATGGCTGGACCTCCAGCTTCCGCTGTACCACCACTTCGCGCCGCGCTTGGGCATCACCGGCACCGTCGAGCTTGCCTACATCGTCCTGCCCAAAACCTCAGCCGACATCCTGCCGGCGCGGTGGACGAGCGGGCATCTCCAGGCGGCGCTTCAGGTCGCTCGCGGCGTGGTGCGCGACATCCGCGCCGGGCGGTTTGACCTAAACCTGAGCCACCGCAGGATGTTCGATCCCTTCCAGCGGATCTGTCAGACACTCGCCTTCGGCGCCGACGACGATCAAGCCGGAGCCGACGCGTGACCGCGTCCTTCGACCGCAGCCGGTTTCCACCTACGTCGATTCTGGCGTCCGCCGGCTCGGGCAAGACCCATGCGCTGACCAGCCGCTACCTGTCACTTCTCGCCGCCGGCGTTGGCGTGCATTCCATCCTGGCGAGCACTTTCACCCGGCTCGCCGCGGGCGAGATCAGGGACCGTCTCTTGGACCGCCTCGCCCGCGCTGCCGAGAGCCCTGACGACCGAGGCGACCTGGCCCGGACCATCGGCCGAAAGGAACTCTCCCGCGCCGAGGTCCTGGACCTCATACGAACGTTGATGCGCAACATCCACCGGCTCCAGATCCGCACGCTGGACAGCTTCTTCGGCTCCCTGGTCAACTGCCATGCGCTGGAGCTGGGCATGCCGCTCGCGGGCCGGATCATCGAGGCCGACGAAGCAGCCGCGGTCCGCCGAGAGGCGATCGGGCGTGTGCTGGCGGGCGGGAGGGACGCGGGGGCCGTCGGCGATCGGGGGGACGGGCGGGGTGGTCGCCGCAGGCTGGTAACGCTCCTGAGGCGTCTGACCCAGGGCTCAACCAACCGTTCGGTGTTCGGTGTCATCGACCGCGTCGTGGCGGAGCTCTATGAGATCTACCGTGAGGCGGACTTTGGGGCCTGGGAGTGGGTGCCCCACCTTCCGACGCTGCCCCGCGCCCGGCTGCCGGAGGCGTTGGGGCGGCTGGAAGCGGCGGCCCCGACACAGCCCGGCAGCCACATCAAGGCCCACCGCACCGACTGTGACCGGGCCCGGGCCGGTGACTGGGAGGGCTTCGTCGGAAAAGGGCTCGCCCCGCCGATCGCCACCGGCGATCGCACCTATTACAAGTCACCGATCGAGCCGCACGTGATCGAGGCGTACCAGCCGATCATCGACCACGCTCGGGCGGTCCTGATCAATCGCCTCCGCGGCCAGACGATCGCCACCCGCCGGCTGTTGAGCCTCTTCGACAGCGAGTACCGCAGCGTCAAGCAGCGTCTGGGGGTGCTGACTTTTCCCGACATCATGGCGGCGATGCTGGACGCCCAGAGGCTCGGCACCTTTGACGAGATGTGCTTCCGGATCGACGCGGCGATCCGGCATTTACTGCTGGACGAGTTTCAGGACACGAACGTCGGCCAGTGGCGGGCGCTGGAGCCGATTGCGCTTCAGATCGTCAGCGACGAGACGGAGCCGCGAAGCTTCCTGTGTGTGGGTGATGTCAAGCAATCCATCTACGGATGGCGCGATGCGTGCCCGGAGATACTCGACCAGATACGCCAGTTGCTCAGCGGCCCCGACGGCAGCCCGGCGATCGTGCCCAAGACGCTTACCCGCAGCTACCGCTCCTCGCCGGTCGTGATCGACGTCGTTAACCTGGTCTTCGGATCGCTCACCAGCAACCCGGCGCTTGAGGAATTCCCAGAGGCCCGCGAGCTCTTTGCACGCGGGTTCAGCGCTCATGACACCGCCAGGAAGGAGCTTTCCGGCTACGTCGTGCTGCGGACGGTCAAGCGGGCGGGACCGGACCAGTCCACCGACGCCCTGCGGCTGACCGGGGCGGCAACGCTGGTCAAGATGCTCCATGAGCAGGCCCCGGGCATGTCGATCGGGGTGCTGACAGCGACGAACCGGGCGGTCTCGCGATTGCTCTTTGAATTCGGGCCCGGTCGGCTGAACCTGCCCGCGTCGGGCCGGGGCGGCGGCCCCCTGACAGACTCGCCCGCCGTCAACGTCATCCTCGACCTGCTTCGGCTGGCGGATCATCCCGACGACACCATTTGCGGCTTCAACGTGGCGCGCAGCCCGCTGGGACCGCTCATCGATCTGCCCGACGAGGCAGACGTCCGCCGGCGGCGTCTGCTGGCGCGCCGGATCCGCCGCCGTCTTCTTGACGAGGGCTTTGCCGCAACGATCGCACGGTGGACAAAGTTGTTCGCCCCCGCGTGCGACGCGCGGCAGTACGGCCGCCTCCACCAGCTCATCGATCTCGCCGGCCGCTACGATACCCAGCCCACGGGCCGCGTCGACGACTTCGTCCAGATCGTCCAGAATCGGCCCGTCACCGGCGGGCCGCGCGCGTCCATTCAGGTCATGACCATCCACCAGTCCAAGGGGCTGGAGTTCGATATCGTCGTCCTCCCGGAGCTTCAGCGGTCCCTTGCAGGCGACCATCATCCGCCGGTCGTGTTCCAGCGCGCCGGGGAGGTGGGACCGATCACGCGGATCTGCCGCTGGGCCAACAGCGCCACGCGGTCGCTGTTCCCCCAGATCGAGCCACTGTTCGCCCGCCACCGAACACGGACGGTACGCGAAAGCCTCTGCCTGCTGTATGTCGCCATGACCAGGGCCAAGAGCGGGCTGTACATGCTGATTGATCCGCCGCCGCTTCGGAAGTCCGGAGCGGTCTCCACGACGGTCCCCAAGTCGGCGGCGGGCGTGCTGGTGAGCGCCCTGGCGGCGGGGCGCATGGAGCCCGACAGCGTCGGCTTTGAGCGTGGGGACCCACAGTGGCTGAGGGGCAAGCAGCGACGCCCCGAGCGCGAGGCCGCACCCGGTGTGCCCGGTCCGATCACTCTGGCCCTGCCGGCGAAGACACGTATCCTGATCGCCCCGCCCGTGCAGCCGTCGAGCTACGGCAGAGCCGGCGCGCTTGGTTGTGAGCTGAGGTCTCCCGACGCCGAGGCGCTTGATCGCGGTCGCGTGATCCATCGCCTTTTTGAGCAGGTCGAGTGGATCGAGGACTTCCAGCCAGCCTACGAGAGGCTGGTCCGTGTGGCGCAGGCGGCGGCCCCGCGCCGGCCCGCGTCATGGGTGAGCGGGCAGGTTTCGGCGTTTCTCGAGGCGCTTGAGCGTCCGGCCGTCCGCCAGACACTTGCCCGTGGCACGCGAGCGCCGGGGACACTTCGGCTGTGGCGTGAGCAGCCCTATGCCCGAAACGTAGCCGGTGCCGTCGAGCAGGGGGTGATCGACCGCCTCGAGGCCCAGGGCGTCGAAGGCTCCTTCTCCTGCGCGACCGTCATCGATTTCAAGACCGACCCGGTCGACGCCACCGGCGCGGCCGCGGCGGCCGAGGGGTACCGCGGGCAGCTCACGGCGTACCGAGCCGCGGCGGCGGCGATGCTGAGACTCCCCCCGGCGCAGGTGAGGATGGTTGTTCTGTTCGTCATTCATGGCGCGGCGGTGGAGGTGGAAGGGGGAGCGACGAAGCGACAAGGCGACGAGGGGAATCGATGAGGCGGCGGGCGCACGCCCCGGCAGGATGCCGGGTATCCCGAGGGGCGCCGCCCCGAAGGCTCAGCTGCGCTGGCAGGACGCCAAGCAGCTGACAGAACAACAGTGACGAAGTGAGGAAGGGCTCACTTTTGACCGCTCTGCTACACTCGCCGGCCATGCCCACTATCACCATCGACGGCACGGCCTTTACGTTCAAAGAAGGCCTCACCATTCTCCAGGTGGCGCTGGAAAACGGTATCGAGATCCCCCACTACTGCTACCACCCCGCGCTGTCGATTGTCGCCAACTGCCGCATCTGCCTGGCCGAGGTCTGGGCCCCCGACCCGCGACACGACAACCGCCTGGAGCCGATCCCCAAGCTGCTGCCGACCTGCCAGGCCGCCGCCGGCGACGGGCAGGTGGTCTACACCGACAGCCCCAAGGCGATCGCCAACCAGCGTGCGGTGATGGAGTATCTCCTGATCAACCACCCAGTCGACTGTCCGGTCTGTGACCAGGCGGGTGAGTGCTATCTCCAGGACTACTCCTACCAGTACGGCCGGGGGTCCTCGCGCTTCCGCGAGCAGAAGATCAAGCAGCCCAAGAAGGACCTCGGCCCCCACGTGCTTCTGTACATGGACCGCTGCATCATGTGCACGCGATGCGTGCGTTTCTGCCGGGAGATCACGGGCACGGGCGAGATCAGTGTTGTGGACCGCGGCGCGACCTCCGAGATCGACATCTTCCCCGGCGTGGCCCTGGACAACGAGCTCAGCGCCAACGTCGTCGACCTGTGCCCGGTGGGCGCCCTGCTCGACAAGGAGTTCCTCTTCCAGCAGCGGGTGTGGTTTCTGAAGCGGACGCCCTCGATCGATGGCATCACCGCCTCCGGCGACAACATCTTCATCGAGCACAACGGCGGCCGCATCTACCGCATCAAGCCGCGGACCAACATGGAGGTCAACACCTACTGGATCACCGACGAGGTTCGCTTCGGCTGGACGTTCGTCCACAACGAGGACCGTCTCACGCTTCCCGCCGTGGCGGGGGAGGAGCCCTTCGAGGCCCCCGAAGCGCCAATCGCCTACGAGACGGCGTACGCAAGGGTGACTGAGGCCCTGGGCACGGCGCAGTCGATCGGCGTTTTGATCAGCCCGATGCTGAGCTGTGAGGACGCCTTCGAGCTGGCGCGGTACGTCAGCCAGCAGGAGGCGCCGGTCGCGTTCGCGGTCGGGCCCGTCCCCTTCGCCGGCGCCGACAAGACCTTTCCCGGCGGCTTCAGGGTGTACGCCGAGAAGGCCCCCAACGCCCGCGGCGTCCGACGGGTGCTCGAGAAGTTCTCCGCCAACGTGCTGGATTACGACGCCTTCGTCGGCCGGCTGCGGCGGGGCGATCTGAGCGTCCTGCTCCTGACCGGCAACTATCCCAGTGACTGGACAACCAAGGAGCTGCTAGAGGCTCTCGGCGAGCGCGGCGGGCGGTTTGTGGTGCTGATCGACACCTTGGCGACGCCGTTGGCCGACCGTGCAGACGTCTTGATCCCTTCCGCCACCTGGGCGGAGAAGGCCGGGACATTCGAGAACGCCGGGGGCCGGCTCCAGGCATTTGAGCGGGCGATCAAGCCAATCGACTACGTCAAGAGTGAATCGCAGATCGCCCTGGATCTGATCGCGGCCGCCTCGGGATCGAGCCCCGCTGTCTACGATCCCCTCGCCACGCGCAAGCAGATGGCCGATCTGAACGGTCTCAGCGAGTTCGTCAGCGAGGTTCACCTGCCGCCGGCGGACGAGAAGATTGCCTCGGACATGCAGGTCGTCGAGCTGTAGAAGGGCGGTCGACAAGAGAAGCCGGTCGGCCCTGCGCGACAGGAGGCACAGGCGTTCGGGGTTCGGGAGAGCGGCGAGCTACCACTCCTGAATCTCGTACCCTGCTCTTTTCTCCGCGGTGCTGGACACCAGCCTGTGCGCCAGGACGCCAACGTGTGCGCCAGAACGCCAGACGTTTCTGGGTGGCTGTGACGGAGTCCCGATCGCATCGGGACGACGCCACGGTTGGTCCGTCGACCAAAAGACCGGGGCTTCGCTTCGCTCAGCCCAGCCACCCGAGCCCAGACCCAGCCACCCGAGCCCCAGCCACGCGGCCAAAGTGATTCAGCAAAGGGTTCAGGGGTCGAGGTTCATCGCTTTCCCGAACCCCGAACCCCCTCTATTCTCTGCGGCCCTCCGCGGTGAATCTTCGCCTTCTTCTACCTGCTCACCACGCGTGTCTGGGTGAATTGGCGGTGGCCTTCACGGCCGCTGTGGAAGCCGTACCCGCTTTGCTTGGCACCCACCCACGGTGTCCCCGCGGCCCCGCCGCACCCCTTGTTGATACCGATCATGCCCGCGTCCAGCCGCCGCGCCACGGCGCCCGCCCTCTCCGCATCGCCTGAAAAGACCACCGCCCCCAGACCGAAGGGGGTGTCGTTGGCGAGCCGCACCGCCTCATCAACCTCCCGGAAGCGCGCCACGCACGCGACCGGGCCGAAGGTCTCGTCCCGCATGATGTCCATATCGTGGGTGACGTTGGCCAGCACGGTTGGCACGATATAGCGGTCGGGATGCTCCCCGCCTCCGGCGATCACCGTGGCGCCCTGCTTCACCGCATCGTCGATCTGCTTCAGGACGTGGTCCCGCTGCCGGAGGTTGATCATGGGCCCGATCGTCACCCCCTCCTCGGAGCCGGAACCGACGTTTTGCTCGCCGGTGAGCCTGATCATCTCGGACTCGAACCGGTCGGCGATCTTCTCATCGACGTAGATTCGCTCCGTGCTCACGCAGACCTGGCCCGCATTTCGAAAGCTGTTGCGGACCGCGAACCGGGCGGCTGCCTCGACGTCGGCGTCGTCGAGTACGATCATCGGGTCCTTGCCGCCGAGCTCGAGAATCACGCGTTTGAGCGTGGCGCTGGCAGCGTTGAGGATGTGCTTTCCCGCCTCGCGCGAACCGGTGAACACGATCAGATCGATGTCGGCCTTCACCAGCGCCTGGCCCTGTTCGTCGGCGCCGTGAACCACCGCCAGGACATCCGGCGGGAGGAACTCGTTGACGAGATCGACATAGGCGCTGGCGATGAGAGGTGTCTCCTCCGAGGGCTTGAGCACGACGGTGTTCCCGGCCACGAGGGCGGGGATCACGCTCCAGTGGGGCATCGCCAGCGGGAAGTTCCACGGGGTGATGGCGGCGCAGACTCCCAGGGGATCGTGGTAGACGATCGACTCGGTCTTGGAGTCTTGCAGCACATCCGGCTCAAAGGCCTCGACGAGCTGATCGAGTGTGGTCGGGAGCTCCTCGCCACATTGTCTGGCCTCGCCGACCGCCTCGGGCAGCGGCTTGCCCATCTCCTCGCTGAGCAGCGGACCGAGCGCCTCGGCGCGGTCAATCAGCGCCTGGGCCAGGGGCCGCAGGATCCGGGCCCGTTTCGCCGGCCCCAGCTCTGACCAGCGGGGCTGGACGTTTCGTGCCCGGGCGACGATCGCGGCGATGTCGCCGGCGGGCGTGATCGGCACCTCACCGACGACCTCACCGGTGGCGGGGTTGCGGGAGGTCAGCGCGGTCGGTGTGCGTGCGGTGAAGGTGGTCATGGTGGGGTCCTCTGGTTCGGGCGATTATTGTAGGGGATCGCTATTTCTCACCACTCACCGATCACCTCTTTATTGTCGATCAAGCGGACAGTACCCACCCGCGCCGCGATCAATGCCCGTGCCGGCGTCCGTGGCAACGGCGCCGCCGAGAGCGTGCGGGCATCACGCAATACCGCGTAGTCAACCTCGAGGCCGTGCTCGGTCAGCACCGCCCGCATCCGCTCCTGAGCCGCCGTCGGCCCCTGGCCGCTTCCGAGGGCATCATCCGCCGCCTGCAGCGCCCGCCACACGCTCAACGCCCGCCGACGCTCATCGCGCCCGAGAAACGTGTTGCGGCTGCTTGTGGCGAGGCCGTCGGGCTCGCGGACGGTGGGGTGAGAGGCAATCCGCAGACGCGGCCAGCGCTCGCCCTGGGCCCCAACGAGCTGCCTGACCACCAAGAGCTGCTGGTAGTCCTTTTCGCCAAAAAGGGCGACTGAGGGCCGAACCAGGTCAAAGAGTCGCGCCACGACCCGGCAGACCCCCCCGAAGTGCCCCGGCCGGCATGCATCTTCAAGTGCCGGGCGGGTCGCGGCCTCGGGAAGCGGCGGCACCGGGATCTCGTCACCCTCCGGGTAGATCACCTCGGTGGTGGGTACGAATACGATGTCGACGCCGTTTTCGCGGGCCGTGCGAAGATCGGCCTCCAGAGACCGCGGGTAGCGTCGCAAATCTTCGCCCGGACCGAATTGTGTGGGGTTGACAAAGATGCTCACGACGACGGGGGCCGCCAGCCTGCGGGCCCGGCGCATCAGGGCCGTGTGACCGGCGTGCAGCGCCCCCATCGTGGGCACGAACGCCCCACCCTCCGACAGGGCCAGGTCCCGGGGGTGGTTGACAAGATCCATGGAAAAAAGGAGACACGGAGGCCCAAAGCCACCGGGGCGCCTCATCGCCGGCGTCCCATGAACCGACTATGATAGATGGAGGCCTGGGTCCCCGTTGTTCAGGAGCGTCAAAAATGGGTGTCACCATCACCGAGAGCGCGGCTCGCGAAATCCACTCGATCATCAAGAAGCAGGAGCTCGACCTGGACAAGATCCGTCTCCGCGTGGCCGTCAAGGGAGGCGGGTGCTCCGGTTTCAGCTACCTTCTGGACCTGACCGAGAACGAGAGAGACTCCGACGAGGTCTGTGAGTCGAGGTACCCGATCCAGCCCAAGACCGCCGCCGTCGCTGTGGCGGAGTCCGGCGGCGACAACGGGGATTCGTTCACGCTCCGGGTCATCTGCGATCCCAAGAGCTATCTGTACCTCAACGGCACGGTGATCGACTTCAAGGACGAGATGATGGGCCGGGGGTTCGTCTTCAGCAACCCCAACGCCACCTCCAGTTGCGGCTGCGGCTCAAGCTTCGCGGTCTAGCGGAGGCCATACGGAGCGCTCAGGCAAGGCGACCGATCAGCGGCGGCGGATGAATTCGCCGCCGCGTACCACAGCGAGTGTCGACCCGGAGGGCCGTACGGAGCGCTCAAAACAGTCCTGGTGCCATGTTCGCCAACCGTCTGGAAGCGGGGTGTCAGCTTGGCCGGAGGCTTGAGCACCTTTCGGGCCAGTCGGTCATGGTTCTGGGGTTGCCACGGGGCGGTGTGATCGTGGCGGCGCAGATCGCCGAGGCCCTTAGCGCCCCCCTCGATGTGCTCGTCGTCCGCAAGCTTGGGGCCCCCCTCCAACCGGAGCTTGCCATCGGCGCCGTCACCGACGGAGATCAACCCCAGCAGATCTTCAACGACGAGCTCATCGACAGGCTTGCGGTCAGCCGCGAGTACCTCGACCGGGAGATCCAGTGGCAGCTGGCGGAGGTCCGCCGCCGCCAGGAGCTCTACCGCGGGGGCCGGCCGGCGGTGAAGATCCTGCAGCAGACCGTGATCGTCGCAGACGACGGCATCGCCACCGGGGCCACGGTGCGGGCCGGCATTCAGGCGCTCCGCGGCAACGGTGCTGCGAGAATCGTCCTTGCGGTCCCCGTGGCTCCGCTCCAGGTGGCGCAGTCACTGCGTCAGGAGGTGGACGAGCTGTTGTGCCTCCAGACACCGGCATCGTTCACCGCCGTCGGCGCCTTTTACGGCGATTTCCGCCAGGTAACCGACAAGGAGGTCATTGACACGCTTCAGAGGGCGGCCCAGCGGCGACACGAGGGCTGTCCGCCGAGCTAGCGCAGATTGCGTCAAGTCGTAGCGGCCTTTTTGATAGGCCACGTAGCCGCCAGAGCGAGTGTGCGGCCCGCAGCCCGAAGCGCTTCCAGACAAGAGCGGCCCCGCAGCCTGGAGGGCTGCTGAACTAGAGCGGCAAGGACACCGCGACGCCGCTACGGAGCGCTCGAAACAGCTCTATTCTTCAAACCTCTTCACGATCAACGTATCGTTCTGGCCACCAAAGCCGAATGAGTCCGACAGGCACACGTCCACCTTCGCCTGCCGCGCGGTGTTGGGGACATAGTCCAGATCGAGCTTGGGATCGGGGTCGGTGAGGTTGCTCGTCGGCGGCAGCACGTGGTTCCTGATTGCCAGAACGCAGGTGATCAGCTCGACCACCCCCGCCGCCGCGATCAGGTGGCCCATCATCGACTTGATCGAGCTGACGGGAATCCTGGGGGCATTGGGGCCGAAGACCCTCTTCAGCGCCAGGGTCTCGACGGAATCATTCTCCAGAGTTCCCGTTCCGTGGGCGGAGATGTAGTGGACCGGCGGTCGCCCGTCGGAGTCGACGCTCAACGGGTCGAGACCGGCGTCGTTGAGGGCTTCGCGGATTGCCGCCGCGGGGCCACGCCCCTCGACGTGCATGTCGGTGATCCGAAATGCATCGGCGCTGGAGCCGTAGCCGATGATCTCCGCCAGGGGCGTCGCCCCGCGGGCGCGGGCGTGCGCAAGCGTCTCCAGCACGACGATCCCCGCCCCCTCACCCATTACAAACCCGCTCCGCTTGCGGTCGAAGGGCCGCGAGGCGCGGGTGATGTCACCTTTGGCCCTCGACAACGCCGTCAGCCGTATAAACCCGGTCACGCCCAGGACGTGGATCATGGTGTGCGTGCCGCCGGAGATCATGACATCGGCGTCACCGCGTCGCAGCATGTCGACCGCCTCGCCGATCGCCTGCGTGCTGGCGGCGCACGCGGTCAGGCAGTTGTACGCGGGGCCCCGGATGTCGTACTCCCGCGCGATGTGGCTCAACGGCATGTTCGGCTCCTGCGCGATCTCGCGCCAGGGATCCATATGCGCGCACGCGGCGGCCGCCCAGCGTTGCGTGTCGACCCTCCCCTGCTCAGAATCCCAGGCCGACACGTCCACACGGGCATAGGTGTCGAAGTCCAGCACCCCCTCGCCCGCGCCGAGGTAGATCCCGACGCGACGATGGTTCAGATCGTCGTACCCGGTCAGCGAAGCCTGCTCCCACGCCTGCCGAGCGGAACCCAGGGCGAACCGGGTGTTGGCAGCCGCGTGCCGGTGCAACGCCGGGTCCCGCAGATATTTCCTGTAGTCGTAGTCGCGAACCTGGGCGGCAAAGGACGTAGGGAACGTGGCGGCATCGAACCGGTCGATCGGCGTGACGCCCGATTCGCCCTTGATCAGCTTTGACCAGACGGTGTCCAGGTCGTGGCCCAGGGGTGTCACCCATCCCATGCCGGTGATGACGACCCGCGGCCTTCCGTCGGCGCGGACATCAGCGCCGCCGGCGACTTTGGGCGCGGTGATCCGCGGCGTGCGGGGCTGGAGCCTCGACGTGCCACCGTCGATCCTCCTCAGGACCATCGCCACGTTCTGTCCCCCCTGGCTCGTCTGAAAGACCAGGACGTGGTTCAGCTCGGCGACCCGCGATCCGCAGGCCGCGGCGTCGAGGCCATCGGCGGAGATGGTGTTGAGCCTGGCCGGGAGCGTTTGGGCCTTCAGGGCACTGGCGGCGACCGCAACCGAGATTGCCCCCGCCCCGGCCTGGCAGTTGCCGAGGTTCGGGATCGTGGTGATCAGCGGGATGCGCCCACCGGCGGTCCCGAAGACTTGCTTGATCGCAGCGGCCTCCGCCCGATCGATCTGCGGAATGCTCGAGCCCAGCGGGACGATGGCATCTATCTCGGGCCCTCCCGCCTCCGCCACCGCCTGCTCGATCGCCTCGGCGATACCCTCGGGCTCGACTTCGAGACCCACCGTATCCGGGCAATGGGATTGCGTGGAGGCGAACCCGACCAGCTCTGCATAGGGTGTCACCCCGCGCCCCGCCGCCACATCCAGTGCCTCCAGGACAAGTATCCCGCCACCTTCACCAACGATCGTGCCGCGCGCGGCTGCGTCAAAAGGGCGCGCGATGGATGTTGGGTCCTCATCGTCGACGGTGGGCGCCAACCGCCCGGCAAACTGCTGGCGAAGAAACGCCATCGGGTTCAACTTCGACTCCGCCCCACCGGTCAAGCAGCAGTCGGCGGCCCCGCGCTGGATGACCCGGATCGACTCGCCGATGGAGAGCCCGCTGCTCGACTCGCAGCAGGTGATCGTGTTGCTCGGCCCCTGGCAATCATGAATGATCGTCACATGGCACGCCAGCATGTTGGGCAGATACTTCAGCAGCCAAAGGGGCGTGAGGTTCTCCATGCCGCTTCGGCCCCAGTGCGCCATATCGAACGACCCGTCGTCGCGGCGGCTCGTCCACAAAGCCGCCGTCAGCTCATCGACATCGGCCGCGACGAGCCCCGCTCCGATGTGGCACCCCATGCGGGTGGGGGCGATCGTCGGCTCGCTGTCGGGGTCAACGGCTCTCGTCACCAGCCCGGCGTCGGCCACCGCCGCCGCCGCCGCCGCCACCGCAAACTCGATGTCGCGACACATCACCTTCGTCGCCTTGCGGTAGCTCTTGGGAACGATCTTACGAATGTCTAGGTCGGCGGCGTCGACCTCCGCGGCCACCTTGCACGCAAACCCGCAGGGATCAAACCGCCGGATCCCACGGATCGCCGAACGGCCCTCGAGGATCGCCTGCCACGTCGGCTCGGCCCCCACGCCGAACGCGGAGACCGTTCCCAGCCCGGTGATGACCACCCGACGCGACATGGGCCGTTAGTGTAGTCTTGCTCCACCGGTGTCGCTGGTCAATTGTGCCTTCTTGGCAATCAGCATCGCCATCTCCAGTGCCTGCTCGTAGTTGAGTCGGGGATCGACCTGCGACTTGTAAGCCCGGCCCAGGTCTGCCTCCACCAGGCCGCGTGCACCACCGACGCACTCGGTGACGTTCTCGCCGGTCAGCTCGAAATGAACGCCGCCGAGGATGGTGCCCGCCTGCTCGTGGATGTCGAAGGCCTGATGAAGCTCGCTGAGGATGTCGTCGAAGCTGCGGGTCTTGAGGCCGTTGGCTGCCCGCTTGGTGTTGCCGTGCATGGGATCGCAGCACCACAGGACGGTCTTGGAAGTCGATTGCACCGCCTTGATGATCCGCGGGAGACACTCGGCGATCCTGCCCGTCCCGAAACGGTGAATCAGCGTCAGCCGCCCCGGCTCATCGTCGGGATGCAGGATGTCCAAAAGCCCCACGAGGTGCTCCGGCGTCATCGCGGGACCGATCTTGATCGCGATCGGATTTTGGATCCCGCGGAAGTATTCCACGTGCGCCCCGCCGACGTCGGCGGTCCGCACGCCGATCCAAGGAAAGTGGGTGGAGAGGTTGTACCACCCTTCCCGCCGTGGAACCTGGCGGGTTTGCGCCTCCTCATAGTGAAGGTGCAGGGCATCGTGGCTGGTAAAGAAGTCGACGCGGTTGATCTCGCCTATGCGGGCGTCGGCCAGCGTCTCCATGAACCGCAGCGACTCGCCGATTGACTCGACGATCCTCTGATACTCCGCCGCGCGTGAGGAATGCCGGACGAAGGCGAGGTCCCAGTACTCCGGATGATGCAGATCGGCGAAGCCGCCATCGATCAGACCACGAATGAAGTTCAGGGTCAGCGCCGCCCGCTCGTAGCCACGCAGCAGGAGCTCGGGGTCCGGCGTCCGTTGGGACTCGGTGAACCCGGCGCGGTTGATCAGGTCGCCGCGGTAGGCGGGCAACGTCTTGCCGTCGCGGGTCTCGGTGTCGTCGGAGCGGGGCTTGGCGTACTGGCCCGCGAACCGCCCCACCCGTATGACCCGCTTGCGGGTGCCGTGCACGAGCACCAGGCTCATCTGCAGGAGTATCTTGAGCTTGCTGGCAATTGTGTCCGAGTCGCACTCGCTGAATCGCTCGGCGCAGTCTCCCCCCTGAAGGAGCAGCCGACGGCCCCGGGCCGCCTCGGCGAGCTGACCCTTAAGCGTCTCGATCTCCCAGGAGGTGACCAGCGGCGGCAGGCTTGCAACCCCAGACACGGCGCGTTGAAGCGCCTGCGGGCATGGATAGACGGGCTGCTGCGTCGCAGGCCTTGTGCGCCAGGATGTGGGCGACCAGCTCATCGACGGTGCAATCCTACTGTGCCGCCGGCCGGAAAGCCCCAGTTGCGCACCCCGTCGGGCTTATTCTGTCAGCTGCTTGGCGTCCTGCCAGCGCAGCTGAGCCTTCGGGGCTACGCCCCTCGGGATTCCCGGCATCCTGCCGGGCTTATTCTGTCAGCTGCTTGGCGTCCTGCCGGGCGCGGCTCGGGCCGGGCAAAAAAACCCCGCCGCCAGAGTCCGGCACGCCCAGCCGACTCTGTCCGCGCGACGGGGACGATTCCACGCGTGCGCCGCCCCCCCCGGGCGGCGGTCGCCTCAATGACGGCGACCAGAACGAACTCTTCTTCGCAAGGACCCCGCCGACGGTTCCGCCCCGAATCAGGGGCCTGCCGGATGACTCTTCTTCGCAAGGACCCCGCCGACGGTTCCGCCCCGAATCAGGGGCCTGCCGGATGCGGGCGACAGGATTCGAACCTGCACGGGTTGCCCCACGGGAACCTAAATCCCGCGCGTCTACCAGTTCCGCCACGCCCGCTGGCGATCGCGGTCCCGCCAAAACGAGGCCGCGGGCCGATTATCGCCTACCCAAGACGCCTGGACAACAGATCCACCGGGGTCTTGCCGATGGAGAATAGAGCCATGAGCCTCAGTCAAGGTGCAGCCCGGACCATGGTCCCGCTCTTGAGCCGGCTGGTGCTGGCGGCGGCCTTTATCCCTACCGGCTGGGACAAGTTCATGGGCGAGGAGCAGACCTATACCGGCCGGGACGCCGAGATTCTCAAGGAGTTGGGGGTCGGCCGCAATGTCGACATGACCACCGACAGAGCGTTCCTAGAGGGTTCGGCGGTCCTCGCCATCCACCAGAACGTACCGACCGGTAACCTGCTGGAACCTGTTCGACCCCCGAATCGATCCCAAGACCCGACTTCGGACCGTCGCGCCAATCCCTCCGCCGGCAACCAGCTTCCAGCCGACGAACCGACCCCCGCGGACCGCACGCCCCCTCCGGAGCCCCAGCGGTCGCCGGATCCGGTGAAGAAGCCGGTGACCAGCGTGCGGCCCCCGGCGACCCCGTCAAAGGCTTCTTCGGCCGACGCGGTCATGGCGAAGCGGATGTACGTCGATGCAGTGAACATGGTCGAGTCGGGCCTTGGCCCGCCGTCGATCCCGAGATGGGTACCGGTGTGGCTCGCGCGGATCGGCGCGTTCATCGAGCTCATCGGGGCCGGTCTGCTGGTCATCGGGATCTTCAGCCGAGTCTGGGCGTTCGGCATGGTGGTCCTTGTCGGGATCAGCTTCTATGCGACCTGTGGCAGCATCGTCGGCGATTACGGTCTCACCCCGCTCCCCGCTATGGACTTCAGCTCGGTCTTCAGCCACGTGGGGCTGCTGGTGCTCGCCGCCGGCGTATTGGCGACCGGTGCGGGCGGGTTGAGCCTGGATCACCTGCTCTGGGGCGACGACTCTGAGTTCGGCGAAGAACACCAGATGTCGGGCTTCTGACCTTTCGGCGTGCCGGCGGGTCAGCGCAGGGGCCTGTGATAGGATGCGGCCGCCGCGGTGCGGGCGGGATTCGACCGCCCGCAGCGGCCATCCGGAGGGCTCTGGTGTCGCTCAAGCTCCCTCACCAGCACGTTCCGCTCCCCCCCGCCCACTCCACTGCCCCCCCCACGGCAGCAGGGGCGGCCCGCGACGCCGAGGGTGCCACCACGCGGATCGTCCCCTGGGTTGCCTCCGTCGGTCTGCACACCGGGCTCATCGTGTTGGGGTTCTTCATCAGCTGGACGGTCATGCGGGTCGTCGACGACGAGGCGCCCCTGCGGGTGACGGCGGATTTCGAGAGCCTCAACTACGACCCGCTGGTACGGCTGCCCACCGATTCCGTCGCTGAAACGGAACCCCTGCCGCGTGCCGAAGTCGCCGCTGAGCGAACCGCTCAGACGTTGTCACGGGAGCCCGGCGACGCCGTGGAGGTCCCGCTGAGCCTGATCTCCGATGCACTTGAGCCGCTTGATGCTGGGTTCGACACGATCGCGACGGGTGAATCTGCCACGTTCGTCGGGATCAGAAGCACCAACGCCCGCCGGATCGTCTACGTCATCGACGCCTCCGGATCGATGATCCGCTCGCTCAAGATCGTCCTTGGAGAACTCGCCCGTTCTCTGGATGCCCTTGTGGGGACCCAGAGCTTTGGCATCATCTTCTTCCAGGGCGACGAGGCGCTCATGGTCCCGCCGACCAACCGTCTGGTGGCGGCCACGGAGCAGGCCACGATCGAGGCGCTGCAATGGATCCAACGGCGCGTCATTCCCGCAGGTCGATCAAACCCGCTGGCGGCGATCGAGATGAGCCTCAGCCTCCGCCCGGACGTCATCTTCCTGCTCTCGGAGAACATCACCGGCTCAGGTCCCTTCGAGATCGACCAAGAGGACCTGCTTGGGCTATTGGAGAAGCTCAACCCTGCCGACCCGCGGACGGGCCGACGCGCAACCCGCATCAACTGCGTGCAGTTCCTCTATCCCGACCCGCTCGACACGCTCAAGAAGATCGCCCAGCGCCACGGCGGGCCCAAGGGCTACAAGTTTCTCGACGCCGACGAGCTTGGGATCGTGGCACCATGAGGATCGGGCCCACCGTTTGCATCGTCGCGGCCGCACGCTGGCTTCGGGGCCTGGCCGCGCCGCTTGCGCTGGCGGCGGCCCTCGGTTTGTGGGCACCCGCCGCGACCGCTCAGGAGCCGGCGACGGGCGTTGCCCAAGCCGCCGCCGCGCCCCCGGCGAGCTTCGCCGACAAGTTCTTCATCGCCCGTAAGACCGATCCCAGGAGCAAGGAGAAGTCGGTCGAGGTCCTCGGCAGCCTCATCATCTGGTTCCTGCTTGGGCTTTCGGTCGTGTCAATCGGACTCATCGGCAACTCCGCGATGGCCAACCGGCGCGCGGCAATCGTGCCTTCTCAGCTCATCGATGAGGTCCGCCGGCTTCTGTCCGCCAGCCGGTATCGCGAGTTGATGGAGCTTGCCAGAGGCGATGAGAGCTTCTTCGGCCAAGTGCTCCAGGCGGCGTTGGAGGAAGCCAACCACGGTTTCGCGGCCACCATCCGCAGGCTTCAGCAGACATCGCATGAGCTGACCACGCTGCGTTTCCGCCGCGTGGAGCTCCTCAATGTCATCGGGCAGGTCAGTCCGATGATCGGCCTCTTCGGGACGGTCTACGGAATGATCCTCGCCTTCCAGGCAATCGTCGCCGCCGGCGGCAACGCCGACCCGATCCAGCTGGCCGGTGGCATCTCGACCGCCCTGACCACGACGTTTTGGGGGCTGGTGGTGGCAATACCCGCGTTGGCGGGGTACGCGATCATCCGCAACAAGATCGACGAGCTGACCACCGAGGCGACCCTCGCCGCCGAGGAGCTGCTCAACCAGTTCCGCCCGAAGGTGCCCGAGTCAGGAGCCAGAAAGAAACGTCCGGTGGGAGACTCCCTGACGCCTGACCCCCAGGATTCACCGCCCTGACGCCAAGGACGCGGCGCGGGCAGATGACCACCCCGAACCCTGAACCCTGAGTCGCGAACCTCCGCCCCATGAGCGTTATCTTTCATAGAGGCCCGGCGCGGATCGAGGCGAACCTCACGCCGCTGATCGACGTGACCTTTCTGTTAATCGTGTTCTTCGTCCTCGTCTCGCAGATCGTCGACCTGGAAAGCGTGCAGATGGACCTGCCCAAACCCGCGGAGCCGGCCAGCGAGCTGGCGGGTGACGAACAGCGGGCGGTCATCAACATCATTCCCGCCGGGGGCGGGCAGATCGCCGGGTATCGGTTCGCCGGTCGCACCTTCAGCCCCGACGCGAGCGGGATCGAGGCGCTCACGTCAACGCTGGCAGCGCTGTACCAACGCAGCCCGACCCTGCGAATCAACCTGCGTGCGGATAGAAAGACGCACTTTCAATGGATCGAGCCGGTCTTCGACGCCGTCGTCGCCGCCACCACACGATCGGGCCGCGATGACGTCACGGCGGGGATGAACCTTGTCGTGATCAGGGAGGAGTGACAGGTGCCGGCGCCCCCCGACAATGAGGTGGGGCGGGCAGCAGCTCGGCCGCCGACCCGCCTCTCCTTCAACCTCACCGCGATGATCGACGTGGTCTTCCTTCTGTTGATCTACTTCTTGGTGGCAACGGATTTCAAGCTCGGCGAGGAGATTTACCGCCTCGACCTGCCCCGACGCAGCCTGCGGGCCGACCCCTTCGAACTCCCGCGCGACCCGCTGCGGATCGCCGTGGCGTCGACGGGCTCCGGCGCCGGCTACTTGATTCGCGTCGAGGGGGCCGCGGCACAGCCCGCAAGCTTCCAGGAACTGTTTGAGTTCCTGGCGCAGAACCAGCAGTCCGCAGCCGCCGTCGGCGGGCTGTTCGAGCCCGATCACCCCATCATCATCGAGCCCGGCCCCGCCACCCGCTGGGAGCACGCCATCGAGGCATTCAACGCCGCGGTACGGGCGCGGTACAGCAATGTGAAATTCGGGGGAGGATGACGGAGTGACTTGGCTCTTGGTTCTTGGTCTATGGCTCCTGGCTCCCGGGGAACCGAATGTTGACGTTGCGCTTCACCAGATCACCCAGATGCGGGCCGCTGTGGGCGAGGCGCCCCCGAGTCAACGCCAAAGCGCCGTCGAGCTGCTGCTCGAGACGCGCCGAAAGCTGATCGCGGACCACCCCGACGATCCACGCCGTGCCGTGTGGCTCGCCGATCAGGCGGCCGACCTGTTCATGGTGCTCCTTCCCATCGAAGGGTCGCGGCTCACCTGCCTCTTCGGGCTGCCCACCAGCTCCCAGCGCCAACGCGCTACGCGTGTCGCCCGCGATCTTTGTGAGCTCACTCAAGAGGCCGAGATCGCGATCGCCGACGCGCTCCTTGCCATCGAATCGGCTCCGGGATACCCGCGTGACATGGCCGCTCGATTGAGGCGGCGTCGCCTGGCCGATCAGGAGCGCGATCGGCGGATCCCCTTTCTTGGCGGGATCGGCGCCTACCTCTATGCCCGGCTCAACACCTCCGACTCTGTTGAGACAAAACGCCTCTGCCGGCGTGCGGTTCAGTTGCTGAGGCCGCTCGCCGGTGTTCTCGGACCCCGGCTCGCCGCCCGCGCCCGGCTCTATCAAGGGCTGGCCCTGGACTGTTACGGTGAGCCGGAGGCCGCTGGCGAACTCCTGGCGTCGGTGGCGGCCGATCCTGCCAGCGACCCCACCGATCGCTTCGCGGCGGAAATGGGACAGGTGTCGATTGTCGATTCACGCCGCGGCCCGGCCGCTGCGCTGACAGCGCTTCAGACGATCCAGAAGAGGTACACCGACCCCAGTCAGCTCTTCTATCGTGTGCTCGTAGCTGATCGGCGTTTCATGCTCCTCGGTCAGCAGGCCGCGGCGGCGGACCCTCGCCGGCGGCAGGCGCTGGTCGCGAGGGCCTTTGACGCCTACCTCCAGCTGCTGGCCGATCACGAGGGGGTGGCGCGTGCGCGCGTGCGAGGAATCGTGTACGCCAAGCTCGCCACCGCCACCGCGATGTTTGGCGGGGAGCTGTCAAGCCTTCCTCCGATCGTGACCGCCGCCCGCGCTCGCCGCCTGGCGCGCCAAGCAGACAGCCGCCCCGAGGCGATCAGGCTGCTGAAGGAGCTGCTCGCCCGCAGCGATCTGGACCCGACGCTCCATGCGGAAACGCTCAGGGAGCTGGCGTGGGCGCTTCACGCCGCCAACCGGCTGCTCGAGGCCGCCGCGCGGTTTACCGAGCTGACGCGTCTCGGCACCGAAGCTGACGCAAGCCGGTCGATTAAGTCCGCGGCCACAATCGCACTGGAGCTCTATCGCACAAGGCCCCAGGACCCCGGCGTTTCAGACCAACTCCGTCGGACGCTTGCGCTGGCGATACAAAGCGAGAGCGACCCGGCCGCAACCGATCGCTGGCGATATGAAGCGGCGCGGCTGGCGCTTGACCAGCGGCGGCTTGAAGAGGCGCTGTCGCTCTTTGACGATATCGCTCCGGGGCGATGGTGGCTCGACGCCCAGTTCGGCCGCGCCCTCGTGCTTCAAGAGCAGGCGCGGGCCCAGGACGGGCCCGCCGAGCGGCGGCGCGGCTTCCAGGAGCTCTTGGAGTCTCTCGGGCCACTGCGTAACGCCCTTGACGCCGACGGCAAGGATGGGTCCGTGGCGCGGGCGTCCCAGTCCGCCTCTGTTGTATTGATGGAGGCGCGGGTGCACCTTCAGCTGGGCCGGCCCGGGCGGGCGCTTAAGACCCTCGAATCGCTGGGCACAATCGATGCCGCAGGTATGGCACCCAGCGGGGTGGGGGCTCAATTAGCGACCGTGCGAATCGACGCCTACGACGCCCTGGGCAGACCACAGGACGCGAAGCGCGCGCTCCAGGAGCTCATCGAGGATGCGGGGGCCGACGCAGGGAGGATTCTTCTCGGCATGCTTCAGCTCCGCGCCGCCGGTGTCAGGGCGGTCGCCGAAGGGGGGCAGAACCGCGAGACAGTCCAAGAGGCCGCCGTGCGACTTGGACCCCTGGCCGAGGCGCTTCACAGGTGGATCGAGACCCGCGAGGCGTCCAGTGTCGGCGGGTCCCAGTCCGATATGCGACTGGAGGTTGCCGACGCCTACCGACTCGCCGAGCGCTTCACCGACGCCCTGCGCCAGTATGACCAGATCCTCCGGGAGCACCCGGACACGCTCCAGCCGGTTTATGGCAAAGCGGAGTGTCTCTTTTTTCTGGGCGATGATCTTGCCGAGGCCATGGGCCTCTACCAGCGAATCGCGGCGGTCTCAGCGGACGAATACTACTGGCATTCGCAATTGAGAATGCTGCAGATCCTGGATCTGACCGGCCACAACACCCACCGGATCGCTCCGCACATCAGACGGCTGCGACAGAAGGATCAACAGCTGGGAGGCGAACGGCTCAGGAGCGGGTTTGAAGCGTTGCAGAAGAAATACTCGTAGGAGCATCGATGAGGCATCCCACGCACGCCCCGGATCCAACTGCGCCCGGCCCCAGCCGCGCCCGCCATGGCCCGCCCTACCATTGCCGGCTCTCGACAAGAAGACACGTCCGCCTCCGCTGGGGCCGATAGCTGACCGCCGACAGCCTCTTCCAGCCCTGACTATCTGAGCAACTTCAACTCGTCCCGCAGGACCGCCGCCAGCTCGTAGTTTTCCGCGTTGATTGCGGCCTGGAGCCGTTCCTGCAGCTCCACCCGTTGACTCATGGGAAGCTTGGGGACCAGGGCATCGCGCATCCCGCGGAGCAACTGGACCTCGTTGGCCTGCTCGAAGACCTCACCACCTCCAGCCTGCTCCAAGACGGTCTTGATCTGCGCAAGCCCCGAGTCGATCGCCGCCAAGGCGTGTTGGGTCCCACCCTGTGACAGGGCCGCTTCCGCTTCGGCCCGGGCGCGCATCATGATTACGTAGGGCCGGAACTGTTCCAGAACCGTCCGGTCAGCGTCGTCGGCGGCGTACTCCCGGCACAGGTCGAAGAGCCGCTCGTTGCGGTTCGTGTCGCGGACGACCGCGTCGTGTTCGCCCAACGCCAGAAGCCCCACGTAGCGATGGTAATACTGCACGGCTTCCTCTCGCATCGCGCGGCATTCATCACTGCTTAGCACGAACCCCTCGGGCCCGCCGCTCTGCTCGACATAGCATTCAAGCCTGTCCAGCTGATAGGCCAGGAGAGATTCGAACCCTTCAGGTCGTTTTCCGTCAGGGCGGCCTTCCATCTCCATCTGCATCACCCCCATATCGATCCGGAGCTGGAGCTTGGGCCGGCCGTCGCACCCCGTTATACGCCGGGCATTGACCCGCCCGGGCTCATAGGGCCACGATTCAAGCAGTTGGGTCAGGTCAGACTGACTCATGTGGCGGACTTCAGAAGTCTGGTTGGATTGGACAAGATCATCCTATCGCCCGGGAGGGGAAAGATGTGGGGGGACGGTTGGGGGTCGGTGGGCACTCAAGCTCCCGAGCAATTCGGCCGAGATCATCCCCGCCGCGTTTGGGCCACATTGGTGCTTGCACTTCAACGGGGGAAACAGCAGTACGTGTTCGGTCCTTCTGACAATAGCCAAGCGTTCGCCCCGCCGCTTTTGGAGCGCCGTACCGCATCGCCCGGTTCGACAGCATCGTTCCAGGTGAGGATTCTGCCTCAAGTCACCCGGCAAGGGGGTCGGCATGGCTGATTCCGCCCTTCAGCCCGATATGCAGCTGTACCTCAAGCAGATCAACGAGGTGTCGCTGCTTACCGCGGAAGACGAGAGGACGCTCGGCTGGCGCATCATGAACGACAACGACCACCGCGCCAAGGAGCAGATGATCAAGGCGAACCTGCGGTTGGTCGTCTCCATTTCCAAGAACTACTCGCACCGGGGCCTGCCGCTGTCCGACCTGATCGAAGAGGGCAACCTGGGCCTGATTCGCGCGGTGGAGGGCTTTGACCCGGCGCAGGGAGCGCGGTTTTCGACCTATGCATCATGGTGGATCAAGCAGGCGATCAAGCGAACGCTCATCAACGCGGTCCAGCCGATCCACATCCCCGCCTACATGGTGGAGTTGATCGCCAAATGGAAGGAGGCCTCGCGGCGGCTTGAGGAAGCACTCGGCCGGCAACCGACGACGCAGGAACTTGCCGCGGAGATGGAGATCCCGCTGAAGAAGCTCAAGATCATCTGGCGGGCGCTGAAGGCGTTTCACGCGCCACCGCAAGCACCGTTGGGCGAGGACGGCCAAGCCGTCGACTTCGCCGACCTCTTCGAGGATTTTCGCGGCGAGCAGCCTGACGAGGCGGTCGCCCAGTCGGAGGAGTTTCGGACGATCATCAAGCTGCTCGATGCAATCGATGAGCGCGACGCCAGGGTGCTGAGGCTGCGATTCGGGCTCGAGGGCCAGGAGCCCCTGACGCTCAAGCAAATCGGCAAAGAGATCGGGTTGACCCGGGAGCGGGTGCGGCAGATCGAGGTCGACGCCCTCAGAAAGCTCCAGGCGCGTTTGACCGAAGACCGACCGACACAGTTCTTCCGTCAGCAACCCAAAGGGCTCGAACAATCCTCTCACGACGGTCACGCTGAGCGGGCGAAAGCGGGCTGAAGAGAGGAGTCAGGGTTGGGGTTCGCGACGATCTGCTGAACCCCGAACCCTCCTCTTCTCTGCGGCCCTACCTCTTGTAGAACGGCAGCGCAACCACATCGGCACGCACAGAGGTCCGGCCGAGATCAACCTGGACCGTGCCGCCGATCTCCGCGTGCGCCGCGTCCAGATACGCCATAGCAATCGGCACGCCGAGGGTCGGGCTCAGGCAACCACTGGTGACCCGACCGATTTCCCCGCCGTCCCGGCGCACCACCATGCCCTGCCGAGCTGTGCGTCTCCCGGCCAGACGCAGCCCGGCGAGCGTTCGCCGAGGCCCCCGACGGGCGATCTCTCTCAGCGCCTCCTGACCGATGAACGAGCCCGCGTCGTCCGCCTCGCCCTTGTCGAGCTTGACAGCAAAGGTGAGCCCCGCGGCCAGCGGATCGAGGTCCTCCGTGAGCTCATGGCCATACAGCGGCATCGCCGCTTCCATACGCAGCGTGTCGCGAGCCCCCAGCCCCGCCGGACTGATCACGGAGTCAAATCGCCCGAGAAGATCGACGAGATCGCCGGCAGCCACGGTCGGCACAATCATCTCGACGCCGTCCTCACCCGTGTAGCCGGTCCGCGAGATCATGACCCGGGCGCCCAGCAGGTCCCGGGTCAGGAAGCGATACCGCTTCAGCGCAGCAATCTCACCAGCGACCGACGAGAGGGTGTCGATGACCTTGGGTCCCTGCAGGGCGAGCATCAGGGTGTCAAACGTCTCGTCGCAAAGATCAAAGTCCAACTCGCCGCGCACCTGATCAATGTGTTGCAGGAGCTTTATCCGATTGGCGGCGTTGCAGACCATCAGGTACCTCTGGGGCGCAAGCCGGTACACCAGGGTGTCGTCCCGGCACCCCCCATCGTCATCGCACACCAGCGAGTAGCGGCACTGACCCTGGGCCATGGTGGTGATCGCGCGAGTGCAAAGTCGCTCGAGAACGCTCCCGGCATCGGGGCCGGCGAACGCCAGCCGCCCCATGTGCGAGACATCAAAGACTCCCCCGCTCCTGCGCACCTGGAGGTGCTCCTCGATGATCGAGCCGTAGAGCATCGGCATCTCCCAGCCGGCAAACTCGACCATCCGGGCCCCATGAGCGAGGTGATACTGATAGAGCGGCGTCCGACTGAGCGTCGATGGCTTCATCGCGTCGGGGCTCGCGGCTCCAGGTTCTCGGTTCTTGCTAATGGTTTGGGCTCTTTGAGCTCGCGCTCAAGCCGCTTGACTCTCAGCGCAAGCCCGTAGAGGTCCGACCCCACGATGGCGTTCCGCTTGGCCTTTTGAAACTCCACGGCGGGCACGCCCGCCACCTTGCGCCCCGGCGGCACATCGGCGATGATCGCGCACTTTCCGGCGGCCTGAACACCATCACCAATTTTCAGATGGCCCGCCACCCCGACCTGGCCGCCCAGAACGACGTGGTTGCCGATTTCTGCTGAGCCGGAGACTCCCGCCAGGGAGACCAAAAGGCAGTCCGACCCGATCACGGCGCCGTGTCCGATCGAGATCAGATCGGCAAGCTTGGTACCTCGGCCGATGCGGGTGGCCCCCAGGGCCGCCCGCTCCACGGCACACCCCGCGCCGATCTCGACATCGTCCTCGATCACGACGATGCCGGTCTGCGGGATCTTGTGATGAGTGCCCCGGTGAGTCGCGTAGCCAAAACCATCATTGCCGATGATGGTGTTGGCGTGCAGCGTCACCCGGTTTCCGACCAGGCATCCATCGTACACAACCACGTTTGGGTACAGAACACAGCCGTCGCCCACTCGGGCGCCGGCGCCGACGTAGACACCCGGATACAGCTGGCAATCGCGCCCCACGCTGGCGCCCTTCTCGACCACCGCGTGCGGATGGACGACAGAGCCGCGGCCGATCCTCGCGTCCGGGTGGATCGCGGCGAGCTGGCTGACACCGTCGGCCGACGGGCCGATTGGCTCGGGATGCCTGCGAAACCCGTGCAATGCGACCATGGCGTTGCGGTAGGCAAGGTAGGGATCGTCGGCGATCAGCTGGGAGAGTCGCGGCGGGCACGGTGTCCGCGCATCAACGATCACTGCCGACGCTTGCGTAGTCTCCAGGAAGCGCGTATACCTGGCATTCGCCAGAAACGTGACCTGACCGGAACCGGCCTGATCGATCGGCGCGCACCCGACGATCTCCACGGCGCCGTCGCCGGTGAGCGCGGCACCAATTCGATCCGCAAGTTCAACAAGTGGCATCGACATCGTCAGAACTGCCACGACGCTAGCCCACGCGCCACGTGGCGTCAAACCCGGCCACTGGGTGCCTTGTTGGGCTGATTTAGCCCCGGTATCCTCCCGAACTCCTATGCCCGCATCCACCGCCCACCCCAAGCGATTCCGCGCGGTCCTCGCCTGGGTGCTCCTCATCGTGGTGACGGTCCTCGGGCAGGCGAGCGCGGTGCAGGACGCCGATCTAATGGATCGGCCGATCTCGGCGATTCGGATCGAGGGGCTTCGTCGCGTCAGCGAGCAGCTGGTTCGAAACCAGCTGCGGTCGGCGGCGGGCGGTCCCTACGACCCGCAAACGATCAGGAACGACGTCGCCTTGCTGACTCGGCTCGGTGAGTTCACCCTCGTGACCGCCGAGGCCCAGCTGCAAAATGACGGCTCGGTGGTCGTGATCTATCGCGTTATCGAAGCGGCGATCATTGCGGAAGTGCAAGTGGTTGGCAACAAGGTCATCTCCGATCAGGACCTCCTGGCGGCGACCCGGTTGACGAGAGGGATGCGCCGAGATGACTTTCTGATCGAAAACGCCAAGCGGGCCATCGAGACGCTCTATCGCAGGCGCGGACACTACCTCACCGCCGTCTCCGTCGAGGAATCGGAGCTTCAGGAGACGGGGATCCTTTTCTTTCGGATCATCGAGGGCCCGCGGGTAAGCATCCGCGCGATCGAGTTTGTGGGGAACACCGCTTTCAACGACGAACAACTTCATGCCGAGATCTCAACGCGCGCCGCTATGCCGCTGATTCGGCGAGGGGAACTCGATGAAGATCGCCTGATCGACGACATGGCGGCGCTGGACAGGTACTACCGAGATCGGGGCTACCTCGATGTGCGCGTCGGGCACACGATCGACCTCAGCCCCGACCAGACCGAGGTCAAAGTCAGCTTCTTCGTCGAGGAAGGCCGGCGTTTCACGATCCGGTCGATCGCGACCGAGCCGGACCCGTTGCGGGTCTTCTCCGCCGAGCAGCTCGCCGCCCTGCTGCAGATCAAACCCGGCGACGTGTTCAGCCGCGACAAAATCCGAGTCTCGCGAGAGATCATCCGCCGGGCGTATCTGCAGTTGGGATATATCGACCTCCGGGAACCTCAGGCGATCCGCATCACACAGCGCCGCAGCAGCGAGCACGCCGAGGTCGATCTCATCCTCCAGATCTCCGAAGGCAGACCGTACAAGGTCGGTTGGGTGGAGATCAAGGGGAACTCTCTGACCCAGGACAAGGTCATTCGCCGTCAGCTTAGACGACTGCGGCCGGGCCGCCCCTTCGACGGCAGGGAGATCCAGCGCTCGATCGATCGTCTCCTGCGCACGCGGCTCTTCAGCGACGTGCATATCACCGTGCAGGACCCCGATCCGGACGACCCGGAGTACCGCGACGTCCTGGTGGAGGTCAAGGAATCCAACACGGGGAGCGTCGCCTTCGGCATCGCGGCGGGCTCGGATACCGGTGTGTTTGGAGACTTCCGGCTGACCCAGAGAAACTTCGACATCACGGATCTGCCGGAGTCACCCGGTGAGCTGCTCAGCGGCCGCGCTTTCCGGGGCGGCGGCCAGCGATTCTCGATGGCCTTGCAGCCGGGTGATGAGTTCTTCCGTTACGCCGTCAGCTGGACCGAACCCCGCATTTTCGACTCGGACAACTCTCTTCGTATCACCGGCGCTTTTCGAGACCGCGAGTTCCGCAGCTCCGGGAGACACCTCTACGACGAGGAGCGACTTTCGGTCTCAACGAGCCTGGGGCGGAGGATCGGCGAGTTCTGGAACGCCTCAATCAATGCTCGCTTCGAACGCATCGAGCTTGACAACATTGTCGGCAACGCACCCGTTGACGTCTTTGCAGCGTCCGGGCCGGACAACCTCACCTCGCTGGGGTTCAGCCTCACGCGTTCGACGGTGAAGACATTCACCCGGCCGGGGGAAGGCAGCCGACTGGAGCTGGCTCTCGACCAGGTCGGGGCGCTGGGCGGCGATTTCAATTACACCGTCGCCTCGCTTGACTACACTGTCTTTCTGACTCTGCACCGGGACTTTCTGGGCCGAAAGTCGATCCTGAAGCTCAATTCCCGTGTGGCGCACATCATTGGTGGGAACGCGCCGGTGTACGAGCGTTTCTATCTTGGCGGTCGATCCTTCCGCGGGTTCGATTTCCGCGAGGTGAGCCCCAAGGGTGTCGACGGCGCCGGCATGCAGACGACCGATCCGGTGGGCGGCGACTGGCTCCTGTTCCTCGGCGCCCAGTACGAGGTGCCGCTTATCCAAGAGGCGCTGACGGGCGTCGTGTTCCTCGACACCGGCACCGTCGTCAACGACCCCGGCTTCGAGGATTACCGCGCCACGGTGGGCCTGGGCATACGCATCTACATCCCCCAACTCGGTCCAGTGCCGATCGCCTTTGACTTCGCGACCCCGATCTCCAAGCAGCCCGGCGACGACACCCAGGTCCTCAGCTTCAGCGCTGAATTGCCCTTTTAGGGGTCGGGAGACCCCGGGGCGGCCTCCAACGCCCCGAAATTGGGTGCGGAAGCTCGTCCTTGGCGATATCATCCTCGGGTTTCCCGCAGACCACGGAACCTTTCCGGCTGACCCGCCCATGAACCAACGCCAGTAGGGACGCGATGAGGCAGACGATCCAACTTCCCTTTGTCGCGATCGCCCTGGTGGTTGGCGCGATCGGCGGTCACCGGGCCTTCGCCCCGCGTTCGAGCTCATCCAGGCCGCCCAACATGGCCGCGGTCCGGATGGAATCGCTCTTCGACGGCCTCAACGAACGCGCTGTCGCCAAGACCGAGATCGACGCGCTCGAGGCCGACATCAGGGCCCAGGCCGCGAGCCGCGAGGCCCAGATCAAAGGAATGGAAGAGGAGCTCCAGGACATCATTGATGATGCCAGGCGGGAGCCGCTCACCGATGAGATCGCGCTGAAGAAGCTGAACCTGAAGTTTTGGGTCGAGCAGGCCCTGGCCGAACTCGAGGTGGAAAAGGCGCTGCGGCTCAGGCTGCTGTACATCAACATCAAGAAGGCGATCAAGGACCTCGCCGAGGCCGAGGAGTACGACATAATCGTCCTTGACGACTCAATCGAAGAGCCGACATTCGAGCGCGACTCGCGAATCCCGGCCCAGGCCCAGGTCCAGCAGCAGATTATTACCAGTAAGATCCTCTACCTGGAGTCGTCTTTCGACATCACTGACGACCTCATCATGCGGATGAATAACGCCTTTCGAAACGTGGATACAGGGCCGTAACTTCCGCCGCGACCCCCCGGCGGGGCCGCTCAGCACAACCCCCCAACTGGACAAGGGGAATCGACGAGATGAAACGATCAGCCATTATCGCTCCGGTCATCGCCGGCTCTCTCGTACTGCTGGTGGTGGCCGGGCTGATTGCCACATCCTCATACGCGGTGAGGTCCGGCACCACGCCCCCACCGACCGCCATCGTCACCACCGTCGATCTCGAGCGGATCTTCGACCAAATCGACCGGCGGGCCGATGCGGAGTTCGAGCTGGACCAGCTGGATGAGGCGCTTCGCGGCCAGATGGAAACGCTCCGCCAAGTGGCGGATCGGCTCAAACAGGACCTGGCGCTGCTGGTCCCCGGCACCGAGCAATATCAAAAGACAGAAAAGGATTACAAGCAGGCCGCCCTCGACTTCGGGGCGATGGTCGAGTTTCGCAGAGCGAAGCTGGACGCCGCGAGGGCACGCGCCCGCGCGGAGATTTATAAGCAGATCATCAAGTCCGCCGCGACCTACGCGGCCGCCAATGGGATCGCCTACATCATCGCCGACGACTCGGAGACCGACTTTGCCCACGGCACCGATCGTCAGATCGTCCAACAGATGTTGCTGCAACGGATCATCTATGCCAGCCCCGAGTGCAACATCACCGATGACCTGATCGCCTGGATCAACGAGCGATAGCACGCCGGGCGGCGGCCCAAGCCGACCGCATCATGGCATGGCACACGCGACGACCCAATACACGACCTCCGATCTCGCCGAGCGGGTGCACGGCGAGCTCCGTGGACGGTCCGATCTGCCCATCGTCGGCATCAACTCGATGGACGAGGCGAAGGCGACGGAAATCACCTTCATCGCCGATGCCTCCCATGCTCGACGGTGGCGAGAGGTCGTAGCGCGGGCAGCGGTGGTCAGCAACGGCCTGGAGCCTGAGCGTCACAATCCTCTATCCCGGGCACTGATCTTCGTGCCCGACGCAGGGCTGGCCGTGATCAAGCTGCTGAGCCTCTTCGAGCCCCCCTCGCCTTCTCTGGACATCGGCATCCACCCCTCCGCCGTCGTCCACCGGACCGCGAGCATCGGGCGCCAGCCGCGGATCGGTCCGCACGTGTCGATCGATCAGGGCGCGACGATCGGTGACCGCGTCACGCTGCACGCAGGGGTACGCGTGTATCCCCTTGTGGTCATCGGCGATGATTCGGTCCTGCATGCCAATACGGTCGTCCGCGCCCGCTGCCGTATCGGCCACCACGTCATCCTGCACCAAAACGTGTCGATCGGCGCCGACGGATTCGGCTTTCAGCCAGCAGCGGACGGGTCGGGCCTCCTGAAGGTGCCTCAGATCGGCATCGTCGTCATCGAGGACCACGTCGAGGTTGGCGCTAATACCGGCATCGATCGGGGAAAGTTCGGGGCAACGGTGATCGGGGCCGGCACCAAGATCGACAACCTCGTGCAGATCGGGCACAACTGCCGCATCGGCAGGGGATGTGTGATCGTCGCGCTCACCGGTGTCGGTGGGTCGGTGGTGGTGGGTGACGGAGCCCGTTTGGGTGGAGCCGTCGGCATCGCTGACCACCTACGCATCGGCAAGGGTGCGACCGTCGGTGCCGGGTCGGGAGTCGTTCGGGACGTTCCCGACGGCCAGACCCATCTGGGATACCCTGCCAACGACGCCACCGCGACATTGCGTCAATGGGCCTCCATTCGTAAGCTACCGAAGTCGCTCACGCTTCTGGCCCGCCTGCTAAAGATGAACGAAGCCTGACGGCCGCATCTGGGCGAGGTGACTCCGACAGGCCATGCTCGAAACAGAGACAGCCAACAAGAGACAGATCCCACCCGTCGACGACGATACGCCGAGGATGCAGCACACGCTCTCCGCGCCGGTCACCGTCTCGGGCCGAGGGCTGCTGCTGGGTAAAGAAGTGACGGCGACAATATTGCCCGCCCCGCCGAACCACGGCATCGTCTTCGAGCGAATCGACCTGGCGCCGCCGGTGCAAATCCCAGCTCGCGTCCAGTACATCGCGCGAAGACCACGAAGAACGTCGCTTGCCATCTCCAACGTCTCGATCGACACCGTCGAACACTGCATGTCCGCTTTTTCGGGACTGCCTGTTGACAACGCCCTTGTGAGAATTGACGGGCCGGAGCTCCCGTGCGGCGACGGGTCTGCCGCGCCGTTCTTCGATCCGATCGACAAGGCGGGGCTCGTCCAGCAGGACATGCCGCGACGAGTGTGTCGAATCACCGAACCCATCCTGGTCGAGGACGGCGATGCCATGCTGGCTGCGCTGCCCAGCCATGACAATGGGCTCTGCGTCGTCTTCGACCTCGACTATGGAAGCAATTCCCATCGCATCAAGCGCCAGATCATGACATTTGCCTCCGGCAACGGCGATTACCGGCGCGAGCTCTCGCGCGCCAGAACCTACAGCCTCCAGGAGGAAGCCCAAGCCTTGTGGGATCGGGGCATGTGCCGGCATCTGACCCCAAAGGACGTGCTCGTCATCGGCGAAGACGGCCCCATTGACAACGAGTACCGATTCGAGGACGAGCCCGTGCGGCACAAGATCGTCGATCTGCTCGGCGATCTGTATCTCGTCGGCTGCCAGATCCACGGCCGATTCGTGGCGTACAAGTCGGGCCACAAGCTCAACCGGCTGATGTGCACGAAGATCATCGCCCAGATGGAGGCCACCCACCGCAAGGAGGTGGCACTGCGCGGCAATACTCTGAACATCCGCGCGATCCAGCGGCTGATGCCCCACCGGTACCCGATGCTGCTGGTGGATCGGGTGGTGGAAATCGACGGAGATCGCAAGGCGATCGGCATCAAGAATGTCACCATTAATGAGCCTTTCTTTGAAGGCCACTATCCTGGCACACCGATTATGCCGGGAGTCCTTATCGTCGAGGCCATGGCGCAGCTTGGCGGCCTTCTGATGAGCCAGAAGCTGGAGCACACCGGAAAGATCGCCGTTTTGCTGAGCCTGGACAAGGTCAAGCTTCGTCAGCCGGTGACACCGGGCGATCAGCTTATCCTGGAGGCCGAGGCCGTTCGCGCCAAGTCTCGCAGCGGCACCGTCAAGTGTCGCGCCTTCGTGGGCACAAAGACCGTGGCGGAGGCGCTTGTCAAGTTCATGATGGTTGACGCGGAGCAGCGGACCCGGGACCAAAGTGAAGTCAAGTGATGGCGAAGATTCATCCAACCGCAATCGTTGATCCTTCGGCCCGCATCGCTGAATCGGTTCAGATCGGCCCCTGCTGCGTCATCGGGCCCGACGTGTCCGTCGGCGAAGGAACGGTGTTGCACAATCACGTCACCGTGCAGACCCTGACGACGATTGGCCGGGACAACGAGATCTATCCGTTCGCCGTTCTCGGCGCTGATCCGCAGGACCGAAAGTTCCGGGGCGAACAGGCCGCCTGCATCATCGGAGATCGAAACCGCATTCGGGAGCACGTCACCATCCACCGGGGCACCCGCAACGGGGGAGGCGTCACCACGATCGGCAGCGACAACCTCATCATGGTCGCCGCCCACATCGCCCACGACTGCCAGGTGGCGGATCACACCACGATCGCCAATCAGGTCATGCTGGCGGGGCATGTTCGAGTCGAAGAGGGCGCCAACATCGGTGGCGGGGCGGGGATTCACCACTTCGTAACCGTGGGAACGTGTTCCTTTGTAGGGGGCCTGGCCCGAATCACCAGGGACGTACCGCCCTTCATGATCGTGGAGGGCAACCCCGCGGAGGTCAGGGCTGTCAACTCCATTGCCTTAAACCGCCGGGAATATCCCCCGGAGCACATCGAGGCCGTTAAGGATGCGTTCCGGCGCCTCTTTCGAGACAACGATGCCGCCATGGGCGAGAAGCTCGCCGACCTCCGCTGCCGATACCGGCACATCAGCGCCGTGACAGCGCTCTGCGACGCCCTGGCGGCCACCGCCAACGGGGTCTATGGTCGTGCGCTGGAATTGAACCGCATCGACGACAAACGGTCACTGGCACAGTGGTGAGAAGGCTGACGGCTGTCGGCGAACCTCATAAGCCGTCCAGCTCCTCCTTGGACTCCTCCTCGACCAGCGGCTCGTCTTCGTACTCCTCGTCTTCGTCCTCGTCCTCATCCTCAAGAAGGTCGTCGTCGAAGTCCTCGTCGTCCTCGAGATCGACATCCTCCTCGTCGTAGAGATCCGTCTCATCATCTTCGGCGTCCCACCCCTGAGGCACCTCAACCCCCCCGCACGCTCCCAGCGCACGCTCGAGGCCGACCGGGGCATCTGAGATTTCGTCGACCGTGGACAACGAGGCGGCTCCGCAGGCTGGGGTCCTCGCCCCCAGCGCGCCGTATTGGATCGACTCCTCCCCGAAAGTCAACCCCGAAGGGGCGGCCCATTCAGGGGTCGGTGCGCATCACGCAGGACCGCCGGCACGTCCGATCGGGCCACTGGCCACCGGCACTGTCCCGGAGCACGCCGGACGCTTGCACTAGGAGTCCGTCGGAAGCGGGACGGCGATCGTCGACTTGGTCGTGGAAAGCAAGAGCCATCCCTCTATGACAGCCGCTCTTTGCAGACTCGCCGCCAGCGGCGGAAGCTGGAACGCCTCGCCGAGCAGCTTGCAGTTTTCCGAGAGCGCATAGAGGCGGTAGGTGTGCTGATGGCGACGGCCCGCCTGACCGGGAACGATCACCCGCTCGCTCTTGAAACGGCTGACCACAAGCAGCCGATCGCCGGTGGCGAAGAGCCACCTGAAATCGTGCTGATCGCTGATCATGTCCGCGCCCAGCACCGCCCCGGAGGTGTGAAAACGAACGACTCGCCGGCCGTAGAGGGCAAAGATCCGCCCCTTGTCGATCAGCACTTCCTTGGGACCCATACGATTGAACTGCCCGTCGGCGGGCAAGTCGAAGGCGTTGCTGATCGACCCGTCAACCATTCGAACCGCCCGCAGGGGGTTGCGGCGCTCCGCCGGCCGCGCCGTGGGCGTCTCCACGACCAAATGCCCACCCGCAAGCCAGCCTCGTTTCGTCTGCCGCCCCGCCGATGAGACATTCGACCACAGCTTCCGGCCCGAGAGTAGGTCGATCGACTCGATGGCTTCGTCGGTGCCATAGACGAGAGCCCCCAGCGGACCGATGGTCATCCATTTGACCCCCGAGCCCAGCGGCGCGATCTCCTGAATCGTCCGACCTGTGACTGGGTCGAGCATGATCAGAGCGGGGACCAGCTCATTCCGATCCCGCGGCTTCAAGAACCCCCCAAGCACCAACCCCACGTCATGGATCTGGGCCAGATGAACAATCTCCAGCAGAGGCTGGCGCCGATGCCAGAGAATGGTCTTGCCATCGGTAAGATCCAACGCCAACACCTCGCCCGACCGCCGCACCATCACCAGCGCCGTGCGGCCAACCAGCGGTATCGTCTCCTTGGGATCGAACCCGGGGCCTTGCTCCAGGCGTACGCCCGCGCGGGGCGGGCGTGGACGCGGGAGGGCCCCGGCAAGCTCGGCGAAGGTCGGCGAGATCCAGCGCTGCTCGCCGTTTTTCTGAGGATCGAGCATGAGTGCCCTTGGGCCGTCACCGGGCGAGGCCACCCACAACAACAACCCGTCGGCGTCGAATCGGAGCACGGACGTCATCCCAACAACGTCAAGGTCCACCGTCCACAACGGCCGAAGCTGCGCGCCGCTGACGAGGCTGATCCTTGAGCCGTCCTTCAGTAGCACGCGGTCAGACGGTACCGATCGGACCCCCGAGCCCAACGGAAGAAGCGTCCCCGGCAGACGCTGGGCCTTCGTCCCGATGGGGATGACGGCCGGCCTCTCCGGCCCTCGGGGCCGCTTGAGTGACCGGGTCACGTTTAGCTCACCGTAGGTCTCAAAAACGAATCGCTCGACGGTCCGGGCGTGCTCGTCCCAACCCCCCTCAATCAAGAGACTTCCCAGCTCCCCGAGCAAGCTCACCGCCCGCTCTTTGCCGGGTGCCAGACGGTAAAGCGTGGTCAGCGCGGCCGCAGCACGGCGGAGATCACCCTCGGCCGCATACCGACGGGCCGCGATGGCGGCTGCCTCGACGGCGGGCTCGGCAAAGGGAAACTCCCCTGCCAGCGCCACGAAACGGCCGGGGAGCACCACGGTGTCCTTCTTCAGAAGGTCCAGGCGACGCCGCGCGAAGTCCGCTTGGGGCTGGTAGACCCCTGCCCCGTGTCGGGCGACGAGGACCGCCAGCCGGTCGGCGGACCAGGAGGCACCCGACCTGACCGACCCCGCCTTATTCCTGGCCGCGTCCGCCAGGACGGGTGTCGAGAGGATCGTCTGGTACGCCTCGACCGCCCGCGCCAAGGCGCGCCCCGACAGCCAATCACCATAGGCCAGCAGCTGCTCCACACGCTGTCGGGGATCCGAGGCGACGACGCCGATGAGCGCATGGAGGGCTTCACCCTGCTCGATCGTGGCGGCGAGGTTTCGTCGATCGATCTCCAAGAGTATCTCAAAGAGCTCCTGCCGCGCGTGGCGAAGCGCCGGGTCGGTGGGCGCGACGTCGAGCGCCCCGATGACCTGCTCGGCCACTCCCAGGGCAAGAGAAAGATCCCCCACCTGCACGCCCAGCCGCATCAGCGCCAGGGCCGGCCCCGGATTGGCCGGCGCAGCGGCGATCTGCTGCCTCAGCATCTGCTCGGCGCGGTCAAACGGCATGTAGGCAGCCAGGGTGTCGCTGCCAGCGAGGATCAGCTGGGGACCCGCCGCCAGCGGATTTCCGGCCATGGGAAGCCCTAGATGATGCTGCACATCCCCGGTGGCGCCGTCAACTACAAAGAGGCCTTCCGTCGTCGGCACGACCAGTGCTCGCTCGGCCAGCTGGACCCGGCCGCGGATCTCCAACCGGTCCGCCTCGTAGGACACCCGCTCCTCACCGGCGGCGTCGGGTGCAGGAAACCGCCACAGGGGTCGGTCAAGCTGATCCAGCCGAAACGCCCGTATCTGGCTGCCGATCGCGTAGATGAAATCGCCGTCTGCAAGCAGGTACTTGGGCGCATTCCAGGCGTCGCGACCCGTGGCACTGATCGAGTCAGTCTCATCACCCCTCACCCAATCAAGAACCAGGACACGCTCGTGATCGGGGCGAAGGGCGATCACGCCCCGTGATGTGACCACGGCACCACTGATCTCCCACGGGCTCCGCTCCTGGGGTAGCAAGGGACTCAGGGGAGGGTTGTAGCGTCTCAGCCACCGCGTCTGGCCCGTCGTCGCGTCGATCCGGGCGATCGCCCCGATCGCGGTGGCAAAGACCACGTCGCCATGGTGGTACACAATCGTCGAGAACGGCCGGGCCACACGCGTGCGAATCCCGCCGCTCGAGGCCACGTGACGCGCCCAGCGGAGCCGGCCGTCGGTCAGGTCCAGCGCCACCACATACGAGCTCGTCAGCAGTTGCTTGCTAACCTTCCTCGCTGCAACAAAGACCATCTGCTCGCCGATCACAGGCGCCCCGTGAGGCACGAGCCCCTCCAACTCGTCGGGACCCTCGAGACGATCGATGCGAACGGCCCACCGCAGACGGCCCGTTGATGTGTCCAGGCAGACCACCGTGCGCTCGCTGGCGGTGGTGTCGGCATAGGCGTGTCCGGTGAGTGTGATCAGGAGGGGTTCCCTGACCGCGACGAAGTTGAGATCCGCGACCTGCCGCAGCACCTTGTCGCTGGCGGCGGGGTCTGGTCGATCCACGTACGGCGGCCACAGCGGCCGGCCAGTAAACCGGTCCACGGCGCGAATCGTACGGCCGTCGTTGACGTAGACCGCGGATTCCGTCACCGTCGCCGCCGCGGTCAGGAGGGATCCGGAACGCCGCATCTGCTGGACGGGGCGGCCCGCACGCTCATCGGCAAGAGCCGGATCGCCCAGCCGACGGCTCGACGCTGTCCCCTTGAGCGCCACCGACCAGATGGGCTGCGCCACCAGCTCATTCAGTTCAGCGACCCGCGCTCGATTCAGCAGCCAGGTGCCGCGACGCGAAGGTGGCGCGGTGCTTTGGGACACAAGGCGATCCAACTGTCCCGACAGCTCCGACGCCACGGTGCCCAGGTCCTCAAGCTGTGCGCGGGCGAGACTCAGCCGGTGGGTGTCACCGATATAGTGAGCGGCCAGCCCGATCATGAGCCAGCAGTGAGCGGCCCGAGAGCCGGTCAAATCGGGGTGCCCGGCCGCCTCCGACAGCCGACCGAGGCAGGCGTGGAAACGGGCGGACTCCAGATCCTCCTGGCCGAGGCGAAGAAGCGCCTCCAACCCCGGCTCGGTCCAGGGCCGCGTCATCGCCACTCGAGCCGGACGTTCCGACTCCAACAGCCGCCGCGCCAGAGGCGTCTCGATCGACCGGTAGCGCTCAAGCAGCTGTTCGTTGCTCTTGAGCTCCGCGAGCACCCGTTCCCTGACCGCGACGAAATGGTCCGCCGAGCTCTCGTTTACGGGCAGAAGCTTCAGCGCGTAGTCGTCGAGCAGCTCCTGATAAAGCCGCACCGCCTCGCCCAGGTTGTCCTCGGCTTGTTGCCCGGCGAGACGAAACAGCTCCCACGCCCTCGGCGAGTCGTCGACGTACACCGGGTTTTCCTGACCGGCCGCGGCCGACACCACGACCAGCGACAACGCCAAGCCGCCGGTCGCCATGATCGTGCGTTGTCTTGGGCAGTGTCTCACTCGCTGAGTCTCAGCGCCCCCGAGAAGCGGTTTTGCAACCTCCTCCCGGCACGGGCTGACGGATACGTTATGAAACCGTTTCGAATCATTCTGTGAGCGACTCTTATCGTATGGTAGGGAGCAGCGACTAAAGCCTGACGCCGCGACGCCCGAAAAGGGTGATCGGTGAGCACACGGCGGGCAGGACAACTTCGGGAGCCCAACAACCCTCAAATGGCGGCGCGGGCCTGCCGTCGCACGTGGCGGATGGCCTTCGCGCTGGCCGGCATCATTCTGCTCAGCGCGGCCGACCTCGCCTTGGCTCTGGGCCACCTGCAGACCCGGGGGCTCTTCGAGGCCAACCCCATCGCGGCGTTCTTGATCGAGGCCACCGGCTCCGCAATGGTCTTATCGGCATACAAGATGCTGACGGTCGGCATTTGCGTCGGTTTGCTTTACCGGCTCCGCAAACACGTGGAGGGCGAGGTGGCCGCGTGGTGTGCCATGGTGATCCTCGTCATCACCGCGCTGCAGTGGCACGCCTACACCAGGCAGCTCGACGGCGTGGACCCGATCAGCCTCGTCGGTACGGGCCTAGCCAGCGAGCGGCTGCTCTTCCTCGACTGAGCCTCCGGGCGGCGGTACAGTGGCCCCATGCTTCTTGGGCGGCCCCCACGGGCCGGCGGACTGCTCGTGCTGGCGAGCCTGGTAGCACTGACCGGCTGCTCGAGCTACCGGTCGCCGCGTATCACGCTGGGGTCGGTGAGCGTTACCGAGGTGACCAACGAGGCTCTGGCGATTCAGATCGACCTGGAGCTTCAGAACCCAAACACCATCGCCCTGGGACTCGACGAGCTGAGGTACAGTATCACCGTTGACGGCACGCTGGCGTACGTCGGGCGGCGCGCCGCCGGCAGAACGCTCAGCGGCCTGGAGACCCGGCTTCTGACCCTGCCGGGTGTGATCAATTTCAAGACGATTGGGTGGTCGCCCTCGTCGGGTCCCCGGCAGGTGAGGTATTCCGTACAGGGGGCCCTGTGGTACAAGACGCCCAGCGAGATTGCCCAGTTGCTCTTTGACACTGGCATGCGGCGTCCGAAGGTCACGTTTGGGGAAGATGGGCAGATGACGCTGCCCGCCGCCGACTGAGCAACCCAACTTGCTCAACCCGCACAGGCACCGCCGGCTGCGCAATCGCCGCGGCGCCGGAAACCACTGCTGAAACGGAAGTTATGCGTCAACGAGGGCGGGTCGATATGAACATGTCGGCCTGCCCGAAGCCGGCGGCCTTTACCCCTGGGGAGCGCGCATGCAACTTCACGAAATCCTCCAAATTGCAACCAAGCATGATGCATCAGATATCCACCTGGTCAGCGGGCATCCTCCGATCATGCGGGTTCACACGGTGATGACGCCGATGGAGTGCCCAATCCTGGCGCCCAAGTGCGTCAAGGAATATCTCGTCTCGATGATCTCCAAGGAGCAGATGGACCGCTTCGAGACGGAGCAGGATCTCGACTTCTCCTATGAGGTCACAGGAATGAACCGGTTCCGCGTCAACGCGCACTTCCAGCGCGGGACGATCGGCATGGCCATGCGCATCATCAAGAACAAGGTCCCGCCTCTGGAGGAGCTGAACCTTCCGGAGTTGATCAGCCGGTTGACCTATCTGCCACGCGGTCTCGTCCTGGTCACGGGCGACACGGGATCGGGCAAATCAACAACGCTGGCCGCCATGGTCCAGGCGATGAACGACCGATATCGCAAGCACATCATCACGCTCGAGGACCCGGTGGAGTACACGTTCCAGTCCAACAAGTGCCTGCTGGAGCAGCGAGAGCTCGGCTACGACATGCCCACCTTCGCCTCCGGTCTCAAGCATGCGCTGCGTCAGGACCCGGACATCATTCTGGTCGGCGAGATGCGGGACCTGGACACCACTGCCCTGGCCATCTCCGCCGCCGAGACCGGCCACCTTGTCCTCTCCACGCTCCACACCGTCAATGCATCGCAGACGGTCGAGCGGATCATCGACATGTATCCATCCGGCCAACAGAATCAGATCCGCTCCATGCTGGCGAACACGCTGCAAGCGGTGATCTCCCAGACGCTGTTCAGCCGCATGGACCAGCCGGGGATGGTGCCGGCGGTGGAGGTGATGCTGTGCACGCCGGCCATCCGCAACATCATTCGCGAGTCGCGAACCTTCGAGATCCCCAACGTGATCGACACCAACCGCCAGCTAGGCATGATCAGCCTGGACAACGCGATTGCCCAGCTCTACTTCAACAGCCTCATCAGCCGCGAGGATGCGATCGCCCAGGCGGCGTACCCGGACAAGCTGGAACGGCAACTCGCCGCCTAGGACGCGTGAGCACATACCTCAATGCCGCAGTACCGCTACCAAGCGCGACATCCTTCCGGCCAGATACGCGCCGGAATCCTGGTCGCCGACAGCGCCGCCACCGCCGCCACGATCCTTCGCAAGCAGGGTCATCACCTGCTTCAGCTTGTTCCGGTGCAGACCGCCAGCGCGCAATGGGGCTCCAAGCTCAAGGCGCTGAACTACTCCAGCGGCCCGACTCAGAAAGATGTCCTGGACTTCACGACCCAGCTTGCGGTGATGATTCGGGCGGGCATCAGCATTCGAATCGCCTTGGAAGGTATCGCCGATCAGGTCAGAAACCCGAAGTTCAAGAAAATCCTCCTGACCATCAAGATGGACGTGGAGTCGGGCAAGCAGTTCTCCGCGGCCATCTCGAGGTACCCGAAGCTGTTCGGGCCACTGTACGTGAACATGGTTCGCGCCTCGGAGATGTCCGGATCGTTTTCAAAGATGCTGGACCGGGTCGCGTCATACATTGCCCAGCAGATCGAGACCCGCAAGATGGTCATCGGGGCCTGCATCTATCCCGGGATCATTGCCACCATGGCCATCGGCGTCACGATCTTCCTGCTGACGTTCGTGCTGCCGAGGTTCGCCGGCGTCTTTAAAGGTAAGGAAGAAGTGTTGCCCTGGCCAACCAAGTTTCTGATGGGTGCATCCGACTGGATGGTGAACTACTGGTGGATGCTGCTCATTGGCACGGTGGGTAGTATTGTCACCTTCTTGCTGTTCATCAAGACGGACGTGGGGCGCTTCTGGTGGGACAAGACGAGGCTGACGGTACCGCTGTTCAACCGGATGTTTCGGGCTCTGTACGTCAGCCGCTCGCTCCAGACGATGGGTGAGCTGCTGAACGCCGGTGTTCCCATGCTCGACACGATCGCGATCACCGGCGATATCAGCGGCAATCTTCTGTACAAGAGGATGTGGCGACGGGTCTTCGGAGCGGTCAAGCAGGGCAAGAAGATCCAGGTCCAGTTGGTGAGGTCCAAGCTCTTGCCCACTTCAGTTGTGCAGATGATCTCCGCCGGCGAGGAATCCGGCCGACTCGGGGAGGTGCTCGAAGAGATCTCGGTGTACTATGCCAAGGCCCTCCGCGACGCGATCAAGGCGGTCACCAGCATGATCGAGCCAATCATGATCATCCTCATGGGAACGGTCGTCGGGTTCATCGCCATGGCCATTATTCTGCCGATCTTCAAGATGAGCTCGCTCGTGGGACGGTGAGTCAAGTATCTCGGAGGCGTGTGAAAGGACGCAGCACGATGAATAATGCTGCACCGACGCGATCCGGGGAGGCAACAACCAAGGGGGCATCAGGCGCGTCAGCGCGCGGGCAGCGCCGCGGCTTTACGCTCATCGAGACCGCCCTGGCCACCATCATCGTCGGGGTCGGCGTGATCGCCATCATGGCGGCACAGCAGTCGTTCCATCAAAAGAACGCCTGGTCGACGCATGCCACCACCGCCATGGCGCTGGCCAACGAGATCCGTGAAATGACCTGGAACCTGCCCCAGCGCGACCCGGTCACCGGCGACAAGTTCTGGGGACCGGAGGACAATGAAGCCACCTGGGTCGACTTCGACGATCTCGACGACTTCGACGGTGTCGGCACGGGGTTGATATTCTCCGCCGCAATGGCCAACGGACCGATTAATGCCAGACGCGACATCATCGTCAACATGGAGGGGTGGTCCCAGACCATTCGTGTCTTCAACGTCGATCCATTCGACATCACCACACGTGTCGCCGACGGCACGTCCAACGTCATGGAGGTGGAGGTCACCGTCGAGTTTCAGGGTCCCAACGATCTCACACCGAACCAGATGACCCGCGTCTCGTGGATCGCCCGCAACTGATCCGCAAGCGAGACCGGGAACACCGGAGGCAGCGGAACATGGAGGCAGCGTTTCGTTCATGGAGGCATGGAGCATGATGCATGGACCTTCCAACCACCGCCGCCGCCGCAACCAGATGCCGGACCGTAGCCCGCCCGTGGCCAAACCGACGATCGCGGACTCGGGGGCTCCCCCCCCAACGAGCCCAGCGCCGACGCCGGGGCGTGGCCAGCGTGCTGGCGATGATGTTCCTGGTGATCTTCGGGTCGCTGGCGGCCGCCATGGCGGTCGTCGCCCAGGGCAACCTCCGGACAGCTGATTCGGCGATGAAGGTCTCGCGCGCCATGAGCGCCGCCGAGACCGGCCTGGTCTTCGCGATCCGCCGTCTTGCCTCCGAATCGAGGCGGTTCGTGGTGCACAAGGGTGTCATCGATGGCACCTATGGTCACGATCTCTGGCTGGGGACATACAACCAGGCCCTCGACGGCGCCGTCACCGTGCTCCCCCCCGAGGGCTACACCGAAGGGACACTCCCCGCGGGGGTGATGGATGCGGTCTTCAACGCCCACCTCGCCGACAGGCACACGCTCATCCTCGATCCTGCGGACGCCGCTCTTCCGGAGATCGATGGCTTCGGCACCCTCCGCGTCCGCCCGATCGCGCTGACGGCCATGCCCGACGGGGCCGGGGGCTTCATCCCGAGCCCCGTCGGCCCCTACTTCCGGCTCAAGTACGAGCTGATCGACGGCGCTCCCTATGTCCGCGTCACCAGCCAGGGCGTCGACGGCCAGGGCAAGGACGGCGAAATCACCCGCACCACCATCACCCGTACATTGCAGATGGACTTCAGGATCGACAAGAAGATCGAGTACGCCGTGCTCAGCTCCAGTCGCATCATGATCGGCAAGAACGTCCGCGTGGAGGGCCCGCTGGGATCCCGGTACGGTTTCGATGTACCGGAGGACCTGGACACGGTCAACGGCGATCCCCTGGTCATGCGGAGCGACTTTTACCACCTCCACCCAGCCCTCGACGCCCGGCTTGACATCTTCTTCACCCGGCTCGCCGACTACGACGCCGACGGTGACGGGCGGCTTCGCGTGTATCATCCGGACGAGGCGGCGGGGATCATCCCCCCCCTGGTCGACCATGACCAGGACGAATACGTCGACGACTACGACCTGTTCCTGGACCACTACGACACCAACCCCACCGACGGCATGGTGGTCTACGACCCCGCGCTGGCGAGCCTCGCCGGGCTCGGCTTGCTCGCCGACGAGTTTGCCGACGACGACCAGTTGGGAAGTCTGATCGACGATGCGGTCCCGGATCGCAACGGCGACGGGTCCATCGGGGACGCGGTTGACACCGCGCTGGGCTATCACAACGGGGTGATCGACGCCAACGACGTGTACACAAAAGTTCGCGGCCGTCTGGCATTCGCCGTGGCCCGGGTTGACTGGGAGGTGGCCCAGGGCGGCGAGAGCTACCAGACCGTCGTCCGCGGACCGATTCAAGCGGGTATCGACAAGGCCCCGGTGACCTTCGAGATGCCCGTCGAACAGCTCCGCGAGCTGACCACGGACATGCTCACCAATGCCCAGGCGTGGTTTGAGGCGCAGGTGCCGGTCGGCTCGGCGGACTTCGACGCCCAGGTTGTGGCCGGCGGGGGCACGGGGCCGCTCACCTGGGAATCATCCCCCTACCTCGCCCAGGGGGCCTACGACTACATCGAGAGGCCGGTCTATCAGGACATGACGTTCACCAACGTGCGGATCCCCAAGGGCACCAACGGCCTTTTTGAGAACTGCACGTTTATCGGCGTGACGTTCATCGAGACCGAGCCCGACTGCACGGACATCAACTGGAACTACGTCGGCGCCAAGGAACGCATCGAGGACCCGCCCGGGACATTCACCTACCAGGATAAGTACCCGGGGCTGACCGCCATGCTCGGTGTGACCGTTCTGACCGACACCAAGCCACACTCCAACAACATCCGTTTCCACAGCTGTACCTTCATCGGATCGATCGCGGCCACGACGCCGATGGGGTACGCCCACTGGCGGAACAAGATCCAGCTCACGGGCAACACGCGGTTTTACATTGATCCGGATGACCCGGATCTCGCCACCCAGCCCGACGCGGCCGCCATCCTCACGATCATCAACGGCATGAACCTCGATGACCTCGATGAGCTGGCCAAGAGCTCGATCCTGGTGCCCGGCTGGTCGGCGGACATGGGCAGCTTCACCAACGACCAGTCGGCCAAGGTCAAGCTCAAGGGAACGATCATCGCCGGCATCCTCGATGTCCGCGGAACCGCGGACGTGCACGGCACGCTGATGATGACGTTCCAGCCCATAGTGGGCGAAGGCCCCCTCTTCTACGGCGGTCTGACCGATGCCTTCAACACCACGATCGGCTACTTCGGACCGGCCGCCGGCGACGGCGAGGGAATCGACCCGTCCGACCCCCTATTCAACGGTTTCGGTCAGATCACGCTCCGCTACGACCCCGACGCCAAGCTCCCCGACGGGATTCCGTGGCCGATCAAGATTGCCGCTGATCCTCTCACCTACACCGAAGGAGGTTCGATGTGAGAACCCCGCCAACCCAAATCCACCGGCCGCACCGGGCGCGGCGCGGCTTCAACCTCCTGGAGATGCTCATCGCGCTGGCCCTCACGGCGGCGCTGATGGCGGCCACGATGGTCGCCCTGGACGCCTCTTTCATGGCCTACCAGACGACGACGGAGCTCGCCTCGACCCACACCATCAGCCGCATGATCCTCATGCGGATCCTGACCCTGATCCGGACCGGCCAGGCGTTCTCGCCCTTTCCCTTGAACCCCCAGGATTCACTGGTCTTGTCGAATGAGATGCAGTTCCTCACCCCCACCGGCGACATCCTCTCCATCGAGTGGATCGGCGCAGCCGATGTGGACGCGGCGCACCCGAATTTCAACGCGCTGTACCTGACAGTCACCCCCCCCGGGGGTCCCCCCGGCACGCCACAGCTCCTGCTGGAGGGCGTGACCCAGGCCGACGAGTTCGGCAACCACATCGCACCTTTTGCGCTGGAGTACGAGCTGGGTCGCAACCTGTTTCGAGCCACGGTCGATCTGACGATCGTGCCCGATGACAACATGGACATGGACCTCGATGGCGACAACCAGCAGGTGATCCGCCTCGTCGCCTCCGCCATGCCGAGAATCGCGGCCTACAAGGACTGATACGCGTCCCGTTTGATCGGTGTGGGAGATGCGAGATGCACGCAGCCTACGAAGGGGGCGTGCGCGAGGGGCTGCCGGCCGGAGGCGCGCCGGCCACCGAAGAAGGCAAAGATTCACCGCGGAGGGCCGCGGAGAAAAGAGGAGGGTTCAGGGTTCATGGTTCTGGAAGCGGCCTGTCGGCAATCTCTGGGTGGCTGGGTCTGAGCGAAGCGAAGGCCCGGTCTTTTTGGTCAACGGACCAACCGTGGGGTCGTCTCGCTGCCATCGGGACTCCGTCACAGCCTCCCAGAAGCGGGCTCTCGGCTGTCGGTCATGGGCGATCGGTTGCGAAGACCCGACTCATCCCTTTGTCGTCCCGTCGCTGCGTCGCCGCGTCGCTTCTCCCGGCCCGTCTGCGCGGTAGGTCGCCTCGCAGCCGGGTGCTTCCATGACGCTGACGCTGAGAAGCTCAACCCCGGGGGGGACGACGATCGTGGCGGCGATGTGCCTGGCCAGATGCTCCGCGGTGGGGTTTATCCGGTCAAAGGGCGGGCTCGCGTTGAGGTCCCGGTCATCCAGAGACCCCACAGCCTCGTCGAGCCGCCGCTTGAGCTCGCAAAAGTCGCACAACAGACCGTCGTCGTCGAGCCCGCGGCCTGACACCACCACCCGGACCCGCCAGTTGTGATGATGGGTGGGCTCCCGCACGGGGCCCATGGCGACGGCATGGGCCGCCCAGAACACACACTCCACCGCCACCTCGTACATGTGGGCGAGTATAGAAGAGCTGTCAGCCGTCAGCTATCAGCCGGAGTGGGGGCAGCCGCCGAAGAAGGCGAAGATTCACCGCGGAGGGCCGCGGAGAAAAAGGGTGTCAGCTGTCGGCTCCAGAGGAGTTGGCCGGATGGCTGGGGCTGCGTCCCGATTTCATCGGGGCGAGAAAGGCTGTCGGCTGTCAGCTATCAGCTGTCGGGCGGAGAAAGAGCCGGACGCAATATCTTGCCGACAGCCGATAGCCAGCAGCCTGTTATATGCTCTTGCGACATGAGCGACCTGTTGCTCTCGATCTCCGGCGCCCGCGGCATCGTCGGCGAGTCGATGACTCCGGCGGTGGCTCGCGATATCGCCAAGTCGTTCGGCTCGCATCTCATCGAGCTCGGCGGCAAGACCCACCCCACACTGTTGATCGGTCGCGACACCCGCCCGTCAAGCCCGATGCTCGCCAAGGCCGCCGCCGACGGTCTGCGGGATCTCGGATGCGAGGTGGTCCAGCTCGGCGTGGTGGCAACGCCCACGGTGGCGGTGATGGTCAGCCATCGAAACGCCGCCGGTGGGCTGGTCATCACCGCCTCTCACAACCCCGTTGAGTACAACGGGCTGAAGTGTCTCAATGCCAGGGGCATCGCACCGCCGCCGGGCGACGTGGAGAAGGTCGTGCGCCGGTTCCGGAGCCGGTCCTTCGGCCCCCCGGCCACGACCGCCCGCCCCGCCATGACCCTCGACGAGACCGGGAACCAGACGCACGTGACCAGGGTGCTTGCCAACATCGATGCCACGGCAATCCAGGCCGCCCGGCTCACCGTGGTCCTCGATTCCGCAAACGGTGCCGGCGGACAGGCGGCGCGGATGCTGCTGGAGGCCCTTGGGTGCCACGTGATCCACCTCAACGCCGAGCCCACCGGCCGCTGCCCCCACGGCCTGGAGCCGATTGGACCAAACCTCGCTCAGCTCGCCCAAGAGACCGCCGCCCATGCGGCGGCGGTCGGCTTCGGCCTGGATCTCGACGCCGATCGGATGGCGCTGGTCGACGAAACCGGCACAATTGTCGGCGAGGAGTACACGCTCCTGCTGGCCGCAAAGCGTCTCTTGGATCTCTACGGTGGGGCCACGGTCGTGGTCAACCTCTCGACCAGCCGCATGATCGACGACGTCGTGGCTGAGTACCCGGACGCCGCTGTTGTACGCACCGCGGTGGGCGAGGCGAACGTGGCCGCAGCGATGGTCGAGACGGGAGCGCTCGTGGGCGGCGAGGGCAACGGCGGCGTGATATTCCCGCCGGTGTGCTGGGTCCGCGACAGCCTCTCGGCCATGGGGCTGACCTTGAGCCTGCTGGCGGCCGATGGGGCACCGCTCAGCGCGGTTCTGAAGGGTCTGCCGCGATACACGATGCTCAAGCACCGTTTCGAGCTCGATGGGCTCGGCGGCCTCGACGCCGTTGGACACATCCTTGCGCGTGTGAAGGAACACTACCGGGACCGGGACGTCAACACCGACGACGGCGTCCGGATCGATTTTGCCGACGGCTGGGCGCATCTTCGCGCGAGCAACACCGAGCCGATTGTGCGCCTCCTGGTCGAAGCGAGGACGCCCCAGAGGGCCCGTGCGCTCTCCGACGAGGTCGCCGCCGCCGCAGGTCTGTAAAACACGAAGGGCCGGCTGTGCCGGCCGCCGAAGAAGGCTGCCGTCTATCGGCTGTCAGCTATCGGAAGGAGCGAAGGCGGTCACTTTTGCCTGCCGACGGCCGTGGACAAAAAAGAGCAGGGTTCAGGAACGTTCTAGGGTTTCAACCTGCCCTGGCCGAGATGCTTCAACGCCGTCAGGCGGTCCGCCAGTGCGTCGGCGGTGACGCAACCCTCGCGGAAAAGGACACGCAACAGATCCTCGGCGGCGGACTCACCCTTTCGGTTGTTGCACCGCCTGCAGCTGGCGACGACGTTTCGGTAGCCGTCATCGCCGGCGGGATGGGACCGCACGTGGTCGGCCACGAAGTTTGTGTCGTTGATCTTCCTGCGGCAGTAGAAACACCGGCCTCCCTCGCGCAGGTAGATGCGACGACGATTCCTGGGGACGTTGAAGAAGTCCTGGCACTCCAACTGGGAAGACCCGCCGGACCCGGTTGCGGGGTGGGCTTTGGATCGCGACTTGGCTGGGGCCTTGGACGTGGTCCGGGCAGGACCCGTCAGACCCGGGATCTCCGAGGGCAGCAGAACACGGACGGCGGTGCCACCGGTCCGACGTCCCAGGAGCTCGATCAATCCCTTGGACTTGAGGCTCTTGAGCTTGTCGCGGCAGGTTTTTTCCGCAAGCGGGCTCCGACCCTTTCCCAGCCCGTATGCGATCTTGTGACGGACCGACTTGGGCTCGACGATCACGTGCGCCCTGCCCACGAGCCGGCTGTGTCGCAGCATGTACAGGTAGAACGCCTGCTCGTAGACATCAAGCTGCGGAGCCAGGTAATCTTGAAACTGTTCGAACGCCGTCCTGGCGTCAGCGATCGGGGAGGTCGGCTTCCGGTCCGCCATGGGTCTGGCCGACAGGATAGCGTCTTTTTATGTCAGCTGCTTGGCATCCTGCCTGCGCAGCTGAGACCTTCGGGGCTGCGCCCTTCGGGCTCCGCCCCTCGGGATTCCCGGCATCCTGCCGGGGTTGTTCTGTCAGCTGCTTGGCGTCTTGGGCTTGATCGACTCATGCAGCGTCCAGGTAATCCCCTCCTTCGTCCAGTCGATGTGCACCGTGAAGAACCCGCCGAGGTGGGCCCGGACCTGCGGCCACATCACCTCCCGGTCGGTGCGAGGGATGGGCAGGCTCGGGACCTCATCGACTCGCTTCCACTCCAGCCGCCCTTCTTTGAACTCCACCCACTTCACCCTGTCGCGCCGAATCGGCACCGTTGCCTCAAAGAGGAAGATCAGCCAGTGCCCCTGACCTTCGTAGGCCCGCTCCGAGACGATGCCCAGCAGCCGAAGCTCCTCGGCGGCGAGCTCGATCCCCGTCTCCTCCTTCAGCTCGCGTATCGCGCAGCCGTGCGGGCCCTCGCCCGAGGCGATATCGAGCTTGCCGCCCACCGGCGAATACATGCCGATGTTGGGATTCTGCTTGCGATACACCAGCAGAACGTGACCGTCGCCGTCGTATAGATAGCACAGGACCGCGATCCGGTAGGGCAGACGATCTTCGTCTTTGGCGACGCTCACAACATGATCGTCGCTGAATGCGGATGGTTGATCCATGAGCTGCTCTTGATAAACAATGTAGCTTACGCGACCAGCTCCACCGGCCGGAGGCCGGAGGCGGCAAGCAGGCGACCGATCGCCTCGCCCGTCGCCGGGTCAGGCCGGCAAAGAGGCAGCCTCAGCGCCCCGGAATCGCGGCCCAGCAGATGCATTGCCGTCTTGACCGCAACGGGGTTGGTGGCCAGGCTCAACAGGCCTTGGGCCAGCGGGAATAGAGACCCGTGCAGGGCGCGGGCCGCGGATCCGTCACCGGCATCGATGAGCCGCCACAGCTCGGCGATCTTCTGCGGCACCACGTTGGCCGCGACGGAGATCACCCCGACAGCACCGACCGACGCCAGGGGCAGAGTCAGCGTGTCATCACCGCTGAGCAACGCCAAATCGGTGCGGCGGGTGATCTCGCTGGCCAGATCCAACGATCCCGAGGCCTCCTTGATCGCCCGGATATTGGGGTGGGCGGCCAGACGCTCGATCAACCCCGCCGACATCGACACACCCGTGCGGGCGGGTATGTTGTACAGGACGATCGGCAGCGGGCAGGACTCTGCAATCTCCATGAAGTGCCTGTAGAGGCCCTCCGTCGAGGGCTTGTTGTAGTAGGGCACGACCTGCAGGCTCGCGTGGGCACCCGCAGCGTGGGCCAGGCGGTTCAGCTCGATCGCATGCCGCGTCGAGTTCGACCCGGCGCCGGCAATGACGGCAAGCCCCAGGCTCCCGGCGACCTCGACGCTCTTGAGAACCACCTCCCGGTGCTCGGTGTCGCTGAGCGTCGGCGACTCGCCCGTGGTGCCGCAGGGCACGACGCCGGCAACCCCGCCGGCGGCCTGGTGACGGATGTTGTCGGCCAGCCGCTCAAGCTCGACGGTCGAGCCGTCGGAGGTGAAAGGGGTGATGAGGGCCGTGTACGCCCCTTGAAAGGTTCTCATCATGCGCCTCCCGCTGCTCGCCCGCCCAACCAGGCGGCTTCCTCAAGCGACTCCGGATCAGGTCCATCAACTGGTCGACGCCTCCCGGATCAGGCGTTTCATCTCGGCCACCGCCGCCCGCACGCCCACGAAGACCGCGCGGCTGACGATCGAGTGACCGATGTGCAGTTCTCGAAGCCCCCTCAGCCGGGCGATCGGGGGGACGTTGGCGTAGGTCAGAGCGTGCCCGGCGTTGAACCGCATGCCGGCGGCCAGGATCAGCTGGCCTGCTCGATGGATTCTGGCCACCTCAGCCTCGACGGCGGGGTGATCGTGCCGCCGTCCGTTGTCCCACACCGCCCCGGCGTAGGGACCGGTGTGCAACTCGCAGGCGTCAAAGCCGCAGGCGGCGGCCGCCTCGACCTGGGCCTCCTCGGCATCGATGAAGCCGCTGACAAGGAGCCCCGCCTCCTTGAGCCTGGATACCACCCCGGCCAGCCGCTGGCGCTGGGCGGCCACATCCAGCCCGCCCTCCGTGGTGATCTCCTGGCGGCCCTCGGGTACGAGCGTGGCCATCTGCGGCTTCACGTCGCCTGCGATCAAGACCATCTCATCCGTTGCCGCCATCTCAAGATTGAGCTTGACCTGGACCAGCTCAGCGAGCCTTGTGAGGTCGCGATCCTGTATGTGCCGCCGGTCCTCGCGCAGATGAACGGTGATGGCGTCGGCCCCGCCCAGCTGCGCCTCGACGGCGGCCCAGGTGGGGTCCGGCTCGAAGGTCCGCCTCGCCTGCCGGACGGTGGCGACGTGGTCAATGTTGACGCCCAGCTCAACCATGCCCGAACAACGCCGATACACTCCGACAAAGACCAGGCTTTGTTTGGCAACCCAGCCGTGAAGTGGGGTTGTCAGACGGAGCCTGCACGAGGTGGACTCTATCATACAAGCACGCCTCCGGCCGGCGGATATACTCCGTTGTGCACATGCCGCAGGCATCTGAAGTGACGACGTTCGCCAAGAAGCTGACTCAACTCAAGAGCGACCTGGTCATCCAGGGCCAACGGGTCAACGCGTTGACGCTGCGGGCGGTGGAGAGTTTCTTCGAGCTGGATCAGGCCAAGGCGACCGCCGTCATCGAGGGCGACGCCCTCATTGACCGCGTCGATGTTCAGATCGAGCGGGCCTCCGTTCCCCTGCTGGCGATGGGTCCGACCGACGAGCACGAAATCCGATCGGTTCTCACAATCGTCAAGATCAACAACGAGCTCGAGCGCATCGCCGATTGCGCGGTGAACATCGCGGAAGTCGTCAAGGAGTACGGCGAGCTTTCGGAGACCATTCCCCCCACCTTTCGGGTCATGGCCAACAGCGTCGTGGGCATGCTGCGCGACTCCAACCGTTCACTGGCCCAGCTCGACACCGCTCTGGGCGAGCAGGTCCTGGCGTTTGACGACACCGTGGACCGATTCAAGAGGGAAATCATTCTCGACGCCCAGGAGAAAGTGGCCTCGGGCCAGTTCGGAGCGAAGTTTGCCTTCAAGCTGTTGACCGTGACCAAGACGCTCGAGCGCATTGCCGATCACTGCACCAACATCTGCGAGCAGGTGATCTACCTCGAAAGCGGCCGGATCGTGCGGCACCTGCCGGGTGGCTGGAGCAAACCGGCGCCCCCTGATTTCTAGCCCGGAAGGCTCCTTCGATGCCCGAGAGCCTCTCGTCCATCCGGGCCACCCTTGACGCCCACGACCAAGGTCACCTGCTTGCGTTCCTTGACGAGCTCACCGGCCCCGGCGCCGAGAGGCTGCTCACGCAGATTGCGGGGATCGACTTTGGCGAGCTCGCACGCCTGATGGCGCGCGCCGGCGGTCGGGAGGTCGCCCCTGTGCGGTCAGGCGAGCTGGAGCCCGCCCCCTTCTATCCGCGCCCAACCGATGACGCCCGCGGCTGGTCCGACGAGGATCGTCACTACCGAAGCGTCGGCGAGGAGGTGATTCGCGCGGGCAGGGTAGCGGCCTTCGCCGTGGCCGGCGGTCAAGCCACCCGCTTGGGCTGGAGCGGGCCAAAGGGCACCTTTCCCGCCACCGCCGTCTCAGGCAGGCCGCTGTTGGGCATCTTCGCCGAGCAGGTCCTGGCCAACCAAGACCGGTATCGAGTCACGATCCCCTTCTACATCATGACCAGCCCGCTCAACGACGAGGCCACGAGAGCATTCTTCCATGACAACAACTACTTCGGATTGAATCGACGAAACATACTCATGATTCCGCAGCGCCTGCTTCCGTCGATCGACGCCGAGACCTCCAAGATACTGCTGGCGGACAAGGGGACCGTGGCCATGCACCCCGACGGCCACGGAGGCGCGGTGAACGCGCTCGCCGCCAGCGGGGCCCTGGACGACATGGCCGCCCGGGGGATCGACCACATCAGCTATTTCCAGGTGGACAATCCTCTGGTCAACGTCATCGATCCCCTGTTTGTCGGTTTGCACACCGCCGCTCCCGACAGCTCCAGCCAAATGTCCAGCAAGGTGGTGCCCAAGACCGACCCCGACGAGAGGGTCGGCGTCTTGTGCCGGCGCGGAGGCAGGACGGTCATCATCGAGTACAGCGACCTGCCGCCGGAGCTTGCCGCCGAGCGCGACGAGACCGGCACGCTGCGCTTTGACGCCGGTTCGATCGCAGTCCACCTGATCAGCGTGTCCTTTCTCAAGAAGCTCGCCGGCGGCGAAGGACCCTTCACGCTGCCTGTGAACCGCGCGCGGAAGGCCGTCCCCCATGTCGACACCCGGACCGGCCGCCGGGTCGTGCCGCAGACGCCGAACGCGATCAAGCTCGAATGGTTCATCTTCGACGCGCTGCCCCTGGCGGACGCTGCGCTCGTCTACCAGACCAGCCGCCTCGAAGAGTTCGCGCCGATCAAGAACGCCAGCGGGGCGGACTCGCCGGCGACCTCGCACCAACTCCAGTCCGATCGAAACGGCCGGTGGCTCGAGACCCACGGCGTGGCGATCCCCCGCGACCATGAGGGGCATGTCGCGGCAAAGATCGAGATCAGCCCGCTGACGGCACTGTCATGCGATGATCTGGCCGGCGTCCAGCTCCCGGCGGCGATCGAAGCCGGAGAGGAGGTGGTGCTTTAGGCTCAGCGAGACAGGAGTTCGGGGTTCGGGCAAGCGGCGAGCTCCCACTCCTGAACCCTGAACCCTCCTCTTTTCTCTGCGGCCCTCTGCAGCCCTCCGCGGTGAATCTTCACCTGCTGCGGTGACCGGCACAGCCGGCCCTACCATCCGGTCTTCCACCCGCCAACCACGTCCTCAGCGGTGTCTGCGAGGAGCGTTGCGGTTTCCCTGATCGCCCTGCCGTGGCCGTAGAGGTGGGTGAGGCTGACGACGGCGTCAAGCAATCCTCCACGGGACGGATCCAGACATTTCTCCGCCCCAGCGGCCGTCCGTCCCACGATCGCGACGGTCCGAACCCCCCACTCCGCCGCCGCCCGTGCCACGCCCAGCGGTGCCTTGCCCGCAAGCGAGTGGCCATCGAGGCATCCCTCCCCGGTCAGGACGAGGTCCATCCCCTCCAACCATCTGCGGAAACCCACCGCCTCGAGCACCAGATCGATCCCCCGCTCCAAGCGGGCCCCGCAGAAGGCCGCCAGCCCATACCCCGCCCCACCAGCGGCACCAGCGCCCGGGAGATCGGGATCCACCCCACACAGCGCCGCCAGATGTTCCAGCGCCCCATCAAGCTGGCGAACCTGCGCGGGAGTCGCCCCTTTCTGTGGTGCGTACACCGCCGCCGCCCCATCGGACCCCAGCAGCGGGTTGATCACGTCGCAGGCCACTCGGATCACCGGGAGCCCCCTGGGCGGTTGCCAGCTCCTGATATCACACAACCTGCCGCCGGTCAGCGGCTCCGAGATCAGCCTGCCCGCAGAATCACGAAACTCCGCGCCCAGGGCCTGGGCGATCGCCGCCCCGCCATCCACTGTGGCGCTCCCGCCAATACAGACGATGATCGTCTCGCACCCGCTGCGGGCCGCAGCAGCGATGAGCTGGCCGGTGCCGTAGCTCGTGGTCCGCGTCGGATCGCGCAGCGGGGGCCGAACCAGCCCAAGACCCGATGCCCTGGCCAGCTCAACCACCGCCCTCTTCCCGTCGCCGGCGATTCCAAAGCAGCTTTCTACAGGCTTTCCCAGCGGTCCCGTCACCCGCAGCGGGTGGATGGAGCCCCCCAGCGCCGCCATCAGCGTCTCGAGGCTGCCCTCACCACCATCGGCGACGGGGCACTGGCGGCACTGGACCGGAGGCTTCAGGCGACCGACTCCCTCGGCCATCGCCGTGGCCGCTTCAGATGCCGGGAGGGTCTCCTTGAAGCTGTCCGGCGCGCAGAGAACCCTTCGCGCACGTCGAGCGGTCACGCTGGATGAACGTTCGTCGACCATCTCCCAAAGCAAGCCGACAGCACAGGTTGCGTTAAAGCGTAGCGGCCGATTGAATCGGCCGCGTAGCCGCCAGAGCAAGTGTGCGGCCCTCAGCCCAAAGGGCTGCCAAACAAACGCCGCGAGGCCGCGAGGCCGCTACGGAGCGCTCGAAACAGTTCTAGAAGCTGTTTCATAACCGATCCGCCGGCCCCTGCCAGCAGGAGGTTGTGAAACAGCTTCGGTGAGCCGCCGCTGACCGCGAGCCAAGCGAAGCACCGCTGCCGACGGCTTCAGATTACACTCACTCCCCGCAACGACGGGCGCCCCCGCCCCTCGGCAACCCCATGGACGAGGTGTACGTCAATCTCCTGAGCACGTACGGCCCTGTTGCCGTCTTTCTCCTGTTGATGCTCACCGGCTTCGGAATCCCGCTCGGTGAAGACCTGGTCGTCATCCCCGCGGGCATCCTGATCGCACATGGAGATCTGAACGGACCGTTGACGGCGGCGTGCGCCTACCTGGGCGTGCTCGGGGCGGACTTCCTGTGGTTCGCCATCTGCCACCAATATGGAACACCGCTGCTGCACAAACGGTGGTTTAAGCGGGTGATCCATCCCCGCCGCCTCCTGCAGATCAAACACGAGCTGGAAAGACGCGGGACATGGGTGATCGTCATGGCCCGGTTCATCCCGGGAAGCCGGACCCCCGTCATCACCTCCGCGGGCGTGCTGCATCTTGCCTTCTGGAAGTTCGCGCTGGCGGAGTCGGCGTGCTGCCTGGTCACCGTGCCGCTCCAGCTCGGCCTGGGTTACAGCATCGCCAGGGGCGTGGGGACCAAAGAAACGACAGACATGGTCCGTTTGCTCATCGGGGTGGTTGTCCTGATCCTGGCGGTTCTGATCTGCCTGGCGTGGTGGCGCGCGCGACATTCGGAGCGTCGTCGCCGACCGAGGGCCAAGGCGGCTTGGCTGCGGCGGTTCCGCGTCCCCCACCTCCGGAGGCAGCGGTAGCACGCCATCAATCGCTCAATGACGGCGGTCGGTCGGGACTCGGGCCGTATACTCGGCCCTCCTGCTCGACATCCGCCCAGCCAGAGGGACCTCCATGCGAGCGCTCGTGACCGGGCAGATCGGCATGCACAAGAAGGACTACCTGGACGCGGTGGCGGATGCCTCTGCGCGCCAGGGTGAGCGGATCGACGTTTTTCACCTGGGGGACCTGATGTACGCCGAGGGCCCCGATGTCCGGGCGGGTCGGATCCTGGACCTGCCCTTGAGCCGGCTCACCGCCCTTCGGCGGGCGGCCTTTAAGGACATCATCGCGGCCACCTCCCCGCCGGAAAGCCACCCCAACATCATCGTCAACACCCACGCCACCTTCCGCTGGAGGCACGGTCTCTTCAGCGCATTTGACTTTGATCAGATTACCACGCTCGCCCCCGGCCTCTTCATCTGCCTGGTGGACAACATCGAGGTGGTTCACCACCGCCTTCACGCCGAGCACGACATCGATGCCACCCTCAAGGACTGCATGGTCTGGCGGGAGGAGGAGATCCTGGCCACCGAGCTTCTGGCACAGGCGATCGGCGGCCCAAGCCGGTTCTACATCCTCAGCCGCGGCCGACAGTCTCCCACGCTGGAAACCTGCCGCCGCCTGTTGACCTGTCCCGGGATGAAGAAGGTCTACCCCAGCTTCCCCATGAGCCACGTCGTGGAGATGCCCGAGGTCCAGAAAGAGATCGATCAGTTCCGCCAGCGCCTGGCCGGACACTTTATCTGCTTCGATCCCGGCGACGTCGATGAAAAGCTCCTGCTTCAGCGGGCCATCGAGGCGGCAAAGAGTGGCCGCGACTGGGTCGAGGCCTCGCTGCCAGACGGCCAACCTATCCGTGTCTCGGTCCGCGAGGTGCTGGACATCGCCGGCGACATCGACGGGCAGATCTACATGCGCGACTTCAAGCTCATCGACCAGTCGGACATGATCTGCTCCTACATCCCCGAGCTTCCTGGCGGACTGCCCGGGCTCTCCAGCGGCGTCGAGCGCGAGCTGCAGCACGCCTTTGAGCACACCAAGGAGGTCTACGTGGTATGGAAGCCCGCGAAGACGCCGTCGCCCTTTATCACCGAGACCGCCACGCGGGTCTTCGGGACCGTGGACGAAGCCATGGAATACTTCGAGGGAAAGGGTATGTTTGCCCAGCGCGACCTGTTCGGAAACTGAGGGGCGAAACCGATCGACGAAGCGGCGGAGGGGAATTGATGCGGCGGCCGACCCCCACCCCGGCAGGGTGCCGGGTATCCCGAGGGGCGAAGCCCCGAAGGCTCAGCTGCGCTGGCAGGACGCCAAGCAGCTGACAGAATTAACCCCACCTCCCCTCATGCCACGGTACAAGCTGATAGTCGCCTACGACGGGACGGATTTCCACGGGTGGCAGAAACAGTGTGCTCGCGACGAGCGGCGCCCGCCGGGGGCGGAGCCGGACCGGGCCGCCGGCGGACCGCTGCGGACGGTTCAGGGTGTTCTGGAGGAGGCGGCGGGGTCCGTGGCGCACGAGCCCATCGACATATTGGGCGCTTCCCGCACCGACACCGGGGTGCACGCCGTGGGGCAGGTCGCGGCCTTCACCTGCCGGCGGGCGTTTGAGCCGGACCGCCTTTCGGCGGCCCTCAACGCACGCCTTCCCGACGACGTCAGGGTACGCCGGGTCCATCTCGTCGACGAGGATTTCTGCCCCGTCACCGAAGCGATCGCCAAGGGCTACCGCTATCGCATCGCCCACAGCAGGGGCCTGGCCTCGACGCGACCGCTCTTCAGCCGCTCGACGACGTTCTGGACGGCCAGGACGCTCGACCCGGTCCGGATGAATGAAGCCGCCAGACATCTGATGGGCGTCCACGACTTCGCCAGCTTCACCCGCATGCACCACAGCCGCAGGAGCACGGTGCGGACGGTCTACAATTGCCTTGTCGCCGCCACCGGCCGCCACCGCCTGAGGATCGAGATCTCAGGCGACGGGTTCTTGTACAACATGGTCCGAATCATCGCGGGCACGCTTGTCGATGTCGGACGCGGCAAGATCGAGCCGGAGGCGATCGACGACATCATCGCCGCCGCCGACCGCCGCGCCGCCGGACCCACACTCTCGCCTCAGGGGCTGTGTCTGATGTGGGTGAAACTATCCCCGGCAGGACCCGCATGCGAATCATGCACATCTCAACCCGCCTGATCCTCGGAGGATCGCAGGAGAACACCGTTCTTTCCGCGGAGGGGCAGTCCCGCCGTGGACACCAGGTGGCGCTGGTCTACGGCCCAATCTACGGGCCGGAAGGGTCCCTGCTTCAGCGTGCCCAGGCGCACGGCGGGATCGAGACGTTCCAGACACCGCATCTGGTCCGCCGGATCGCGCCCGTGACCGACCTGCGGTGTTACCTTTCCATGCGCAGGCTGATCCGCGAGTGGAAGCCTGACGTCGTCCACACCCATTCCTCCAAAGCCGGGATTCTCGGTCGGTTGGCCGCGTGGAATGAGGGTGTCCGTTGCGTGGTCCACACCATCCACGGCCTGCCCTTCCATCCTTACCAGTCCAGGCTCCGAAACCGGCTCTCCATCCTCGCCGAGCGGATCGCGGCAAGGCGGTGCCACCGGATCGTCGCCGTCGCCGACGCCATGAGCACCCAGGCGCTGGCCGCCGGCATCGGGGAACCCGATCAGTTCGTGACCGTCTATTCGGGTATGGAGGTGGATCAGTTCATCAAGCCGCGCTGGTCACGCGCCGAGGCCCGCGCTGAGATCGGCGTCACCGCCGACGACTTCGTCCTCGGCACCATCTCCCGTCTGGCTGCGCTGAAGGGACACGATGATCTGCTGGACGCCGTGAGCCCGCTGATGCGAAGCCGACCCAACCTCAAATTGCTGTGGGTCGGAGACGGTTGGTGGCGGAAGAGGCTCTTGAAGCGGGTCGAGACGTTGGGGCTCACCGGGCGGGTCATCCACACCGGTCTCGTGCCCCCACAGGAAATCCCCAAGTACATGCAGGCGATGGACGCTCTGGCTCATCCAAGCTACCGCGAGGGGCTGCCCCGGGCGGTGCCGCAGGCGCTTCTGAGCGGAGTCCCGGTCGTCGTCTACGATGTCGACGGCGCGGCTGAGGTGGTCACGGACGGCCGGGTCGGGCGTCTGATTCGACCCGGCGACCTCGCCATGCTCCGTGAGGCCGTCGAGTGGATGATGGACCATGCCACCCAGCGCCTGGCGATGGGTCACCACGGCCGCGAGCAGTGCCGACAGCGGTTTGCCGCCGAGAGGATGGTCCAACGGTTGGAGGAGGTCTATGCGTCCGTTCTGGGCCCTGGCGGCGATGCTGACACTGGCGACGGCCCCGGCTCGCGCCCGGCCCGATGAGCCGCCACGGCTGGGGCTTGATTCCTACGCGGCTCGCTGCCTGGGCATCCTCCAGCAGGAGACGACGGAGCTTCGCCGGCGAGCGGCGATCGCGCATCGGGATCGCAAGGAGGTTCTGCTGGGGGCGATCAACATCCGCCGTCTGGCCGGTGGGCTGCTGGAGGCCGGCGACCGGGCCGAAGAAAACGGCAGCGTCGCGGTTCTGTCGGGCTACCGGCTCTTCCGCGGTCGACAGATGTTGGATGAGACGCTCTATGCGCTGCTCCCCAACGGCGCCGAGGGCGCCGAGAGCGCAAAAATCCAGACTGCCAGAGAAGCCCTGCATCAGTTCAACTCCAAGACCTCAACACTCATGGACGGCACGTGGCCGCCGCCTGAGGTCTCCGCCGATTCGATCGACGCGACCCTAACCTTCTGCCTCCAGCCGCTTGCGGTCACAATTGGGCTGCTCGAGGGAGCCTCCGTCGCCATCCACTGGATCCCGCACGGGCTCAGATCGTCTTTGGAGCTGGCCGTTCTCAAACAGAGGCTTCCGGAGGCGCCAATCGGATCCGACACCCGCGCGGAGCTTGGGGCCATCGCGGAGTTCCTCTACCGCGGCGAGGCCTTTGCCGAGCTGCGACCGCGGGTGGAGACCTACGCGCGTCTTCTGATTGAGCTTCTGGACCTCGCCGACGCGATCGCAGAGGCCAAGTGGCTCGACGAGGCCCTGCGGGCGGCGCTTCAGACGCGGATGCACACCGCGGTCCTCCTCTTTCGCGACCAGGCAACCCGTCAGCCCGGCCGGCAAGCGCTTCGGGAGCTGGCCGCTCTTGGGCCTCTCATCCGGCGAATCACCACGCTTTCGGTTGAAGACGGGATCGATCTGAAGCAGCTGCGGGCCGCCCTCGGTGCGCTGGTTGCCGCCGGCGATACCGCCGAGAACAAGGGCCGCATCTCCCAGGCATCGGCCCAGAGGCTCGGAGTCATCCTCCAGCGGATGGTCGCCTTTCGTGAGCTTGGCGATCCTTCGCGACCTGGCGAGCTTCACGTCGTCCGCCGGAAGCTTCACGAGGCGTATCGATCCTCCGAGCGGGCGCTGGTTGCAAGGCTCCAGGAGCTGGCAAGCCAACCCGGTTCCCTCTCAGACCCCGCGCTGGGCAGCCTGGTGGCCGACCACAAGCAGCATCTTGAGAACCTGAAGTGGATCGACATGTTGGGGCCGTGGGTGGCGCAGATCCGCCTGATCCAACCCTCCGCGGCCACGCGCTTTGCCGGCCGCATCCGCACGTACATCCAATGGCTCGGGGAGCCGAGCCGCCGCCCGGCAGCGATCCTGGCGATGGATCGCTTCCAGCGGCAGCTGGCCCTGTTCCACCCGCTTCCCCATGAAGACCAGCTGCGTGAGGGCGGGGCGATCGTCGCCACCGGGGGGCTGAGCCGAGAGCTGACCGAAACAATCGACCAAGTGAGGAAGCGGTGGGCCCAGGCGTGGTCTGCGGGCGACACCGCGTCCCAGGCGGCGGCACGGATGCACCTGCTCTATCGGCTCACGAAGGCGATCGCCGAGACGCAGGAGATGATCGCCCTCGGCGACGCAGCCGGCATCCTGAACAGGTGGGCGGCGTGGGAGCTCAACCCCAGTACCCTTGCCGGGGTGACCACCGATCTTCCCAATCGCCTCAAGCTCGCCACCGCCGCCGCCGTCGAGGGTGACGATCTTGGCCTTGAGCACCAGCTCGACTCGATCGAGCGCGACGTCGGCCTGGCAAAGCTCATCGGCCGCCTCGGAACAAGCCTCTCCGGCCCGCTGGGGAAGCTCCCCGCAGGGGCGGTATCGATCATCGGACAGTCGGTCGGCGCCCCGACGGCCCAGGCGTGGTTGTTCGATGATCGCCGGCGGCTTGCCGACCTGTGCCGGTACGCCATGGAGCTTCAGTATGCGCAGGTCACCGGACGGCGGGAGCTTGCCGATGGGATTCACCGCTTCGTGAATGAGTTGGCGGAGGACCTTGTGGAGACTGTTCATGAACATCATCGTCGTTGGGCCCCACCCTGACGACCAGGAACTCGGCATGGGCGGCACGATTGCCAGGCTCGCGGGGCAGGGCCACAACGTGCTCCTGTTGGACATGACCAACGGTGAGCCCACGCCTCACGGTGATCCGGTCACCCGCGCCGCTGAAGCGGCCGAGGCGGCGCGGATCCTGGGTGTACCGCGGCGCGGGCTGGACCTTCCCAACCGCACGCTGACCTACAGCCTCGAGGCGCGGCATCTCGTGGCCGGGGCGATTCGCGAGCACCAGGCCCATATCGTCTTTACCCCGAACATGCCCGACGCGCACCCCGACCACACCGCCACCACGCGGATCGTTGAGGATGCTCGCTTCGATGCCAAGCTGACGAAGACCGAGCTTCCGGGCGAGCCGATCTATCCGCGGTGGCTCATTTACTATTACTGCACCCACCTGCGAACGATCCCCCAACCCAGCTTCCTTCTGGACATCAGCGGGTTTGCCGACCGGAAGCGCGACGCGATCCTGGCATACAAGAGTCAGTTCGTCACACCCAAGCGAAATCGCTGGATCATCCAATGGCTGGAGGCTGGCAACCGCTACTTTGGCAGCCGGATCCACACCGAGGCGGCGGAACCCTTCTCGACCGCCGAGCCGTTGGGGCTCACCGGTCTGGAGTGCTTAACCTAGCATTCCGTGTTTGGCTCTTTCTTGAGTCACGCGATGGGATCATCGCCTTGACCAGGATCCGACTCGCAGGCGAAGAAGACCTCCCGGCGATCCTTGCGATCAGCAATTGGGCGGTCCAACATACCGCGGCCAACTTTGCCGTTGAGCCGGAGCGGCTGGAGGATTGGCGCAAAGATTGGCTGACGACCCGCCGGGAGTATCCATGGCTCGTCTCCGTCGATGGCGGCGGTGAGGTCGTCGGCTTTGCCAAGGCCTCACCCTGGAAGGGCCGCTGCGCGTACAACTGGACCGCGGAGGTGACGGTGTACGTCCGATCTGAGCACCACCGCCAAGGGCACGCACGAGCGCTCTACGGCAGGCTGATCGAAGTCCTCAAGGCCCAGGGCTATCGCACCCTCCTCGCCGGGATCACCACGCCCAACCCGGCCAGCGTACGGCTGCACGAGTCGTTTGGCTTCCACCGTGTCGGGGGCTTTCAGCGGGTGGGCTGGAAGTTCGGCTCCTGGCACGACGTCGGGTATTGGGAAGCGATTCTCGACGCGGATCCCGGGCCACCCGCGCAGATCAGGCCGGTCGAAGAGGCTCTTAGAGCTGCTTCGAGCACTTCGTAGCGGCCTCCGGCGAACTTTCTTGAGCGCTCCGTACCGCCTCGCGGCGTCGCGGCGTCGCGGCGTCCTTGCCGCTCTTGTTTGGCAGCCCTCCGGGCTGCGGGGCCGCTCTTGTTTGGCAGCCCTAGGGGCTGCGGGGCCGCTCTTGTTTGGCAGCCCTACGGGCTGCGGGGCCGCTCTTGTCTGGCAGCCCTAGGGGCTGCGGGGCCGCTCTTGTTTGTCAGCCCTCCGGGCTGAGGGCCGACACTCGCTCTGGTACGCGGCCTATCAAAAAGGCCGCTACGCTTGGACGTACGCTGCGCTCAACCACGAACCCTGCTCTTTTTTCAAGGCGCTGGTCGCCAGCCTGTGCGCCAGGACGCCAACCTGTGCGCCAGGACGCCAACGTGTGCGCCAGGACGCCAGACGGTGCTCCGACGTTTTTTTCTGGGTGGCTGCGGCGGAGTCCGCCCCAGGTGGACGACACCACGGTTGGTCCGACGACGAGGGTTTGTCTGACAACCCAGCCGTTGGCCCAAGACCGAGCGAGGCGCTCGCTGGTCTTGGCACTCCGGCCGCTTGCCGTCCATGGCGGCGCGGCCGTGGGAGGGCGAAGCAGGCGATGCGACTTGTTTGCTCGGGCCTTCGGCCCGAAGGGTGCATC
>JADFKZ010000078.1 GCA_022564665.1 Planctomycetota bacterium
CCACCGGTCTTGCGGGCGACCTGGTGGGAGGGGAAGAGGCCGCCGTCGAAGAACCCCAGGGCGTTCTGACCCGCCTCACCCGTCCGGCCCACGAAGACCACCCAGGTGGGGTCGACCGCCGAGGTCAGGATGTCGCCGACGTGGATCGTGTGCACCACGCCGGCGGCGAGGCCCTCCAAGGCGCAGCAGACCTGAGCCAGGATGTTGGTGATGTCCGGTTGGCACAGACCGGAAGCCGGGTCCGTGGTGTGACCCAAGATGTAGAGGTCACCTCCGGCACGGTTGGTGTTGAGCGTGAAGCTGACGGCATCGATCGTGTCGCCGCCCGTGAGGATGGGGAACGCCAGACTGTGCCATCCGTCGTTGGCCGCGGGAGCTGTCAGGTCGTCAGAGCCCCCGGCTACGCACACCTGTTCAAAGACGCCCTGGATCCCGACCTGTCCGGCGCAGTTGCTCGCGGTGTTATGCGAGCACTGGGCGAATGCAGCGGGGCTGAAAACGGCAGGGAGAACGGCCGCCACCACGATGAGGAAGGCCCGACCCACCCACGGACATACGCTCCCCCGCGACGGACAGCTACAGCGTTCTTTCATTGTGCCTATGTCCTTCTCCCGGACCCGCACCATCAGGTGGTCAGGTCACCCTTACAGGTGGGGGGCCGATCCCAGGGCGTGCGACCCCTCATGATATGTCAGCCAGGATCAATGCCAAGACTCGGTTGCGAGATTCCCCCGGCTCCGGGCCAGTTATCGGCGCAGAATGCACCGTCGGTGTCCCAATCCGCCACCCGCGGGGTCGCCGCGGAGGGCCTCCGGCGGTGCGTGCGCGGCCCCCACGTCGCCAGGAGGCCTCCGGCGGGTACGCTTTGACGCAACCTGCGAGCTGTTTTTAGCGCTCCGTAGCGGCCTCCGGCCGCACACTCGCTCTGGCGGCTACGCGGCCGATCCAATCGGCCGCTACGCTTTAACGCAACCTGCGCTATCCAACGGTGGCCCGGCGGAGGCGGTCGCGGATCGCGCTCCAGAGACCTTCGGTCTGTGAGTTGTCCTGGGGCACGTCCTCGATCACGATCCGGCTGCGACCGCACGCATCCGCCTCGCGCAGGGCGTCGTACAGCCGGGCCGCGTACGCCCGGGGCGATGACGGCATCACGATCGCCCGGTGCGGCGCTGCAACGGACCCGCGATCGAGGCACAGGACGACCGCCGGCTCGCGCAGCTCGGCAAGCCGCCCGGGGAGCGCCGCCGTGCAAACGAGCTCCGCCGCCGCACCGGGCGCGTAGTGCCTGGGCGCGGTCCCCGGGCCGGCGGCCTGAGCGATCAGGTCGGGCGTCGCGACCTCTCCAAGGATCTCGGCCAGCGCGGACGCGGGCACCGACCCGGGGCGGAGCACGCGGGCCGGCGCACCGCTGAGGTCCACGACCGTCGACTCGATCCCCACGGCGCAGGACCCACCGTCGAGCACATACAGGTCCGCGGCGTCGGGAAAGTCCTCGGCGACGTGGCGGGCGGTGGTGGGCGAGACGTGACCGGAGCGATTGGCCGACGGTGCGGAGATCGGCCCACCAAAGGCCTGCAGTAACCGCTGGGCCACCGGATGCGCCGGGGCGCGGATGGCGATCGTCGGCCAACCAGCCGTCGCGCGATCGGGTACGTCGGCTGACCTGGGTACCACGATCGTCAGCGGCCCTGGCCAGAAACGCGCCGCAAGCCGGTCGCAGCGCTCGTCCCACACCGCGGCCACACGGCGGGCTTCAGCGGTGCCGGCGACGTGCGCGATCAGCGGGTTGCGGGCGGGCCGGCCCTTGAGTGCGTAGATCTGCTCGATCGCCGCGACGTTGAAGGTGTCAGCCCCCAGGCCGTAGACCGTCTCGGTTGCAAAGGCCACGATCGCGCCTGCGGACAGACGCCGCGCGGCCTCCATGACGGCATCATCAGTCGCGTCTGCGAGGCAAGGCATCTTTGGTGGCCGGCAGGCCCGGTTCGTTGTCGACCTCCAGCTCGATTTGGTTCATGGCCAGGCTGACGCCCATAGCGCGGTGCAGCCCCGCCACCGACTTGTTGTAGCTCACCAGGGCCCGGGTCTCCTGCTGCTGGGCGGTCGCGAGCGTCTCCTGCCGCTGGAACTTGAGGTTCAGGAACTCCGGGGTCAGCCCGGCGAGCATCTCCTCCTCGACCAGAAGCGCCCTGAGGTTCTCCGCCTGGGCGATCCGAAAGGAGCGGCTGGCCTGGATCAGCTCGTAGTCGGTGATGCAGTCCCGCAACGCTGCCTTGGTGTCCACCACCACGTTCTGGACCGCCTGCTGGTAGCCGAACACCGCCGTCGACCGCTCGAGGCGGGCGCGGCGGTAGCCGGACTCGGCAGCGCGATTGCCGATGGGCCACTCGAACCTGAGACCCAGCAGGTAGTCGATGAAATCGGCTCCGAAGAGCTCGTCGTAGGCTTTGCCGCCCGCGTCGTCCAGACCGAAGTAGGCCAGCTGGGCCGAGAAGTTCAAGAGCGGGAGCCGCTGGTTGTCAGCGAGCGTCTCGCGGATGGCGGAGTCGTCGATCAAGAGGATGGCCTGCTTGATCTCGGGCCGGTTGGCCACGGTGGTCAGGATCGCCTCCCTGAGGTTGTAGCTGAACGGCTTCTCGACCATCTGATCGACGGGCACCAGGATCGCCTCGGAGCCCACGGTGAGTTTGGGGTCGTTGATAAGCACCTTCAGTTGATCGGACGCGGCTCTGATCGCCCGCCGGGCGCGGATCACGTTGCCCTTGCGCTGCTCGACGCGGGCCACCGCGTCGGAGTACTGGGCGGGCCTGGTGTCAAAGTCGCGTCGCCGATCCATGATGTCGCGCACCTCGATCCCGACGGCGAGCAGCCACTCCTGGATCGCCAGGTCCTGCCAGGTGAAGACGAGATCCCAGTAGGCGCTTTCCATTGCAATCAGAAGATCGAGAAGCTCGCTGCGGAGCTCCTGGATCGACCGGCGCTCGACGTTCCGCGCCAGCCGGATAAAGGTGGTGTTCACGCTCCTGCCGAAGCCACGGAGCAGCGGCTGCTCGAGCCCCACACGGATCGCGGCCGTGTAAGCTGGATCCGGCGAGAACGTCAAGCCCGGCGAGCGGTTCCGGAAGCGCGTCAGGTCGGTGGAGAGGGTCACCGTCCCACCGCTCCGAAAAAGCGTGCGAACACCGGTCTCGAAGCGGAATCGCTCGCTGGCGGAGAAGGGTACGCCGACCGGAACGGCGCCCACCACGAGTGCCGGGATGGGCTCGTCGATCTTGGACAGATCGACGCTGCCCAGGAAGACGGCATCGAAGACCGCCTCGGCCGCGACCACGTCGGCCTCGCTGATGGCCGGTCGGAGCCGGGCAACCTGGATGCTGAGGTTGTTTCGAACAGCCGTGACGATCGCCGATCGGAGGCTCAGCGCGACCTCCTTCTGCTCGCCTCCGGTGAGGTCCGCCCCCAGGTCCAGCTCGCCCCTGGGAAAGGGCACCGTGGGGCCGATCTCGTCCAGCTCCGACCACCGTTGGCTCAGGGCTGCTTCGACCTCCCCGGCAGGCTGGGAGATCTGAAGCAGTGATTCGTCGGTCCCCAGCGCGGCCAGCTCGTCGGGGACGGCCGACGCAATCCGCCTCCGGAGGGCTTGCTCCGTGTTGTCGGGCCCGAAGGGTGTGGCGCATCCCGCCAGCCCAAGCCCCGCGGCCAGTAGCAACACCCACCTGGATCGATTTCCTGGCATCGGTCCAAGCCTAGCAGGAAACCCCCAGGGCGAGAACCCTTTTGCATGTGGTGCTTGGCGGCCGCCGCGGTCGCGCCGCCATCCCCCCAGAACCCATCGGCAGTGCTGGAGTAAAGGCTGCTTGTCGTGCCGATAGAGAGGTAGGCTGATGTGGCTGAACATGGATGTTGACAGCGAACAAGGAGGTTCGAAATGGCCGCACGACGACCCCGATCTCTCGTTCCCCGGCTTCTGAGCATCTGCGGTCCCCTCGTGGCGGGGGCCGCGGCCGCGGAGCCCGCCCCCCAACCCCAGGAGCAGTTTCCCTACCTCGCCGCGGTCGGGACCGACGTTGTCGACGTGCGGGCCGGCGCCCACTTTAGGTACTACGCCTTCGGCCGGCTGCACGATGGCGACCTCGTCAAGGTATTCGACGAGAAGGGTGAGTGGGCACGGGTCGCGATGTTGGGGCCCGCCTTCGAGAAGTTCTTCGGGTACGTGAAATATCCGATCGCGGATCCGGGCCCGATCCAGCTGAGCCCAGACGGTGCCAGCGCCGTGACCATCGCGCCGACCGATCTCTTTGCGCCGAACCGCGATGCCGGCTACAAGCCCAAGAAGAGCTGGAAACCCCTGATCACGCTACCGGCACAACGCACCTTGCGGGTGCTGAAGACCCTGGACGACCGCGACGAGAAAATCTACAAGGTCACGCTGCCCCACGATGTCCAGGGGTGGGTCAAGCTCACCAGCCTGCGGCCGGCGACTCCTTCGGAGCAGGCGGCATGGGAGGCCGCGCTGGCCCCAACACGGATATCCCCGACGGATCAGGAGGGTGCTCAGGAAGCGGCGCACTCGGTTCAGGCGCCATTGCCGCAGGCCGACTCCCTTCATTTAACGCAGCCTCCCGTCGTACCCCTCGACGAGATGAGCGTCCAGTCGGCGCTCGCCGGCGGCATGCCGCAGCTCGGGGCCGGCAGCACCGAGAGTGCCGACTCGCCCGCGGCCGCGCCGGCAGGTCGGCCAAGAAAGGCCCTGCCGCGGGGGGCGCTGGCAATGCTCAAGGATCTGGAAGCGGCCTATGCGCGACTCCTCGCCGAGCCGGTTGACACGGCGGAGCTGGCCCCGCTTCGGCTGCTGTACCTGGATCTTGCGCGTCAGCATCGCGGCCACCGGGTGATCGTGGAGTACTCCCAACGTCGGGCCCGGCAACTTCAGCTGTGGTCAGAAATGCAGGAGCGAAAGCTCGAACTCTCCCGTCTCCAACGTGCGGCCCGCGACACGGCCGACAACGCCCAGAAGGCACGGCTGGCGCTGGAGGCCGGCGGCTACTCGGCCATGGGGCGGCTCAATGCTTCGAGTGTCTACGACGGCAGCCGCCTGCCGAGGCTCTTTCGTCTCCGCGACCCGGAGACGGGGCGAACCATCGTCTATTTAAAGGAGAGCGAGCGGTTCAACCTCCCGGGGATGCTCGGCGAGCTGATCGGCATCGTCGGCAAGAAATCCTACGACGGTGGCTTGCAGATCACCATCATCGCGCCCCAGCGGATCGAGGTTCTGACGCCGCAGGAGTGACGCCCGAGTCTATACTAGGGCTACCGTCCGGCGCGGCCGGGGCTGCGCGAAGCGAAGCCCCGGCCGGTCGTTGCCGGTTGTCCGGCTTGAGTCTTGCCCAGATCGGATTATTCATGAACGTCGTCGCACGGGCGGGGGCCGCAGTAGATGGTCATGAATAATCCGGGCTAGGGGCGTTAGCTCAGTTGGGAGAGCGCGTGCTTTGCAAGCACGAGGTCACCGGTTCGAGCCCGGTACGCTCCATACGACGAAAACCAGGCTGAATCCGCGACTTGCGGATACCCGCGGCGTTCGTGCAGCGGCTGCAACCCAAGGACAGGATCCTATCACCTGATACGTCCACAGCATGCGAGGCCACGAGCCGGGGCTGGCTAGGGCCGCTGTTTTTTGTACAGCCTTTTGTTCAAGCGGAGGACGTAGAGCCCGAGTCCGATGAAGTACCCGACCGCGAGGAAACTATACCAGTACGGAAAGACTCGCAGGGCATCGTGGGTCCCAGCAAACAACATGTACACGTGAAAAACTACGGATCCATCGAGATGGAAGATCAGCAATCCGTAGCCGACCTTGTCCCACAGATTCTCGAAGGGTACGCGGTTGGCAAATACGATGAGTCCCACACCGGCATACCCTCCGATGACGACGACGAGCCAATCGACCTCCGTGGGCATCTGTTCGATCGGAAAGTCATAGATGAGCCGAAGGATGTGGACGATGGTCCCACCGACGTATGGCAGCAGGGCGACACGAGCAAAGGTCTTGTAGTAGAACGAATACACTGGGAACTGCACTCGACTCAGCGTCGGCCTCGGCTCACTCGGTGCGCCGTCACCGTCCTTGTCAAAGTCGATGGCGGTGCCCCCGGCCACGCCACGATCGCCGAATGATAGGAACCCGTCGATTCGCCGCGGCCGCGGTTGTCGAAGGCGAGGATGGCGAGGCCTGCGCGCAGGCAGATGCCCGTGTAGAAGTACCCCTGCTGCGAAGGCGTCGTGGCTGCCGAGCCATGGAGCTGGACCACGGCGGGACAGGGGTGAGAGACCTCAGACGGGAAGAAGAGCGTCACGTCGCCTGCGTCGATGCGCACCTCTCGCTGCTCGACCGCCAGGCCCGGAGCCAGGACGCGGGGCACCAGGGCGGTGGCCAATCCCTCGGCAGGGCCGACCGAGGGGGGCGACCAGCTGGCCCGATAGAGCGCCAAGAGGCCCACCGCGCACAGCAGCAGGAAGATGGCGCCGATGATTCGGCGGCGTCGCACGCCAAACCATAGCGCCGACCCTGCTGGGAGCGTGATCGGGACGCGCATGCTGGTGGTAGAATCCCGGGTCTGTCGGCGGGCCACGCCCGCCAGGCCCGCAGCTCAGCTCAACCGTTTGGCAGACCAGGGCAAGAAATGACCGAGACACTCCAATGGAGAAAAACTCATGAGATTGTGCGTGCTCCTCCTGGTGGCGTTGTTGCTGGCGGGATGCAATTCGTATTACCGCGTGACCGATCCGCAGACCGGCAGGGTCTACTACGCCGACAAAAAGCCGAAGAACAAGTTCGGCGGCGCGGTGACGTTCGAAGATATGCACCGCGCCACGAAGGTGACGCTCCAATCTTCGGAGGTGACGAAGGTTTCCAAGGGTGAAGCCAATGCAGGCAGACCTCCGTGGGAGCCCATCGAGCAGGATCCTGCCGCCAGGGACCGACCCCGATAGGTCCCACATCCGTGTACCTGTAGTTTGCAACGACCCGTGGCACAGGTGACCACGGGTCGTTGCACCAACCGCGCTGTAAGCCGGGGTGCAAACCCTCGCCGCCGCCTTGCCGGAGGCGCGAAATCTCATTGTAAAATACGCCGCTGCCTAGCATAACTGCGAAACCACCACGCTCGAGAGATCGATGAGGAAGGCGGTGAGGCATGATCAAGCTCCAAGGCGGGTTCGAACTCGATGAATACTGGAGAGAAGTCCGGCAGACAGGCAACGATCGACTCAAAGATTCCGATTTCGATGACTGGGAAGTGACACTGCGACCGCTGACTTCCTCAGACTCCAAAGGAGCTGGCGCCTTGGAGGAGGAGCCGGCTGTCAACATAAGTGCTGCCACCAAGACGCTCGATATTGCAGTTGTCGAGCAACCGGAACTGCCGCCGCAATCATTTGTACAAACAAAGATCATCGATGTTATCGATCAGGCAATCGATACACCGGGTGAACATGACTTTGGGGATTGGCTCAGAGACGAAGGCGGCGAAGCATGAATATCGACTCGTCTTGTCGCGCCACTCTCACCGATGGAACACGCGGGTCGCTGAGCGAATACGTGGGACTGAGCGAATACGTGGGTCGGCCCATCACTCGCCATGGTGGTGCCATTGTTGTGCGGGCGAACTGCGGCCATACGGCCCGCAGCTCTGGAAACAGATCCAAGGAACCTCCCGGCCCGCAATTATCACCCACATCGTCGTTGTCGGAACACCACCACCAGGCCGCATGACCGGCTCGGCCGTTGCAGGACGCTTGGTCCCAGCCAGGTTACCCAATACGTCTGCCGGCGCCACAACCACAGAAAATGCCCGGAGAGTTCTGGCTCCGGCCGTGTTTCGGGTCAGGCTAACCGGAAGCCAGGGGAGGTGAATCACAACCCAAGATCAAGGAAGACGCACATGAAAATTGTTTCAACGCGCACCCCCGAATCAACGCGTCTTGGATTCGCGGTCATCGGATTCGTCGTCTTCCTTCTCCTTCCCGTCCTGGCGAGCGGCCAGGGCCTCCCGAACTCCATCCGGCTCGCCGGCGTCGTCCGCGACTTCCGTGAAGACCACCCCGACTTCAACGCCACTCCTTTTCTGGGTCCCGGCCACTACGCCGGCAATGTCGCGGTGGAACTGGGCGAAGATGGCAACCCCGTCTTCCTTGGCACCGGCTACAAGGTGGACCTCCAGTGGCGGGATGCCGCAGGCCGGCAGATCGCCCCGGCGATCTACAACACGTCCAGCATTGTCGGTGACGCCGATTCCACACTCCTGTTTGTCGTGGGAGACCCCGGGGCCCTGACAGCGAACGATTCCGCGACCAAGGCCCTCGTCGAGTCCTGGGGGTACCAGGTCAGCCTTCTGGACGACGACGCATCCGTGCTCGAGATCGATGCCGCGGTGGCCGCCAGCAACGTGGTCTACATTACGCTGAGCACCGCCAAGCACAGCATCAGCGACAAGTTTCGTGACCTGCCGATCAGCATCGTCAACGAGAACACAAACGTTCGCAAGATGCTGGGATGGCCGCCGGGCGGAGAAAGCTTCACCGCTGACCAAGTCTACGTCACCGATGCCGTCCATTACATCACCGAGCCGTTTGGCAACGGGACGCTGACGCTCTTCACATCACCCCAGCCGATCTCCCCGACCAATCCCGGCTTTGCCAACGGTCTCGGCCAAAAGGCGATGGGTGAGGATGCATTGCTCATGCAGGTGCTCGAGCCCGGTGACGCCCTGTTTCCCAACGGAACCGCTGCCGGTCGACGGGTTCAGCTGCCCTGGGGCGATACAGGCTTCGATGCGGGCGCGCTGAACGCCAACGCCGAAACGTTGCTGCGGCGCTCCATCGAGTGGGCGGGTGGCGCCGGCACCAGCTGCGGCAGCGTGTCGGACTCTTTGGGCCTGGCCGGCTCCCCAAGCGACGGCGATATCAGCTCCGCCGGGACGTTTGCGGACTGGTTTCGCGACGTCCCCGGCGTCAACATGTCCCGGATCCACGCCATCATCCTCGCGCCGGACGCAACGGGCGTGTACGAATTCCTGACCGATGAGTTCCACCCGATCGACAACATACTGTTTGGCGACAAAGCCGGAAGCCACAACCGCTTCTTCACCTATGAGATCAGTGCCAATTTCACCTACGAATCGTGCGCGGGCCAGTTCATCGATTTCAGGGGCACCGATGACGCCTGGCTGTTCATAGACGGACGGTTGGTCATGGATCTGGGCGGTATCGGGGCCAACGCCCAACAGCATGTCGACCTGGACCGCCTCGGTATGGCAGACAGAGAGATCTATCGACTGAAACTCTTCTATGCCCAACGTCAGCCGTCGCTTGGGGTCTTCCGCCTGCGAACCAACCTCCTCCTGGCCACCGGCGATCTACCCACGATTGCAGCAATATGCGATTGAGAAAGGCGCCGGCTCTTCAGCCCCAGTTGGCCAGAAGAATCAACAGGTCGGGCCTACCGATCACGCCGTCTCCATCGAAATCGCCCGCGCACACCGGCGGCGGGCTCGGACATGGCCCCCAGCTCGCCAGCAGATTCAGCAGGTCGGGCACGTTCACCGCCCCGTCACCGTTCACATCCCCAGGGATCCCGTCGCATTCGTCAGGAATGCCGTTGGCGTTGGCGTCCGTCGAGAATCCCGAGGTGATGTCGCAGGAATCGGGCAGCTGATTGAAGTTGCAATCGATCCAGTCCCCGGGCATGAAGTCGAAACCGGTCGTCAGGAAGAGCCCCGTGTCGTTACCGGTCACGTAGGAACGGAGAAAGAGCCCGCCGTCGGCCTCGAAAATATAGATCCGCGTGGAGTTGATGTGCAGAGCGTCGATGTCGTCACGGTCATGACCGTTGCCGCCTCCTCCGGGACCCAGCAGATGCCGACTGGCGTAGACATTGCCGTCGCGGCCGATTCGAAGCGTCCAGGGCCGGTCGAGCGTGAGAACCGTCTCCGTGCCGCCCTTGTTGAACTGCCCCAGAAACGCGCCGCTTGCTCCGTCGTATTCGAGAATCTGATCGGTCAAGAAGCTGGCCACCAGAAGATTGCCGTCGGGCTTGAAGACGATCCCGTGCGCGCCAAGCAGGCCGCCATTGTCGAGGATCGTGACGAAGTCACCGATCGCCGCGCCGCTCCCGCCGCCATACTCGATCACCCGCCCATCGCCGCTTGTGACGAAGAGATTCCCGTTGGGGCCGAACGCGAGCCCGAAAGGCGACACCAGCCCTCCTGATCCAGGGGCGACGAACGCGCCCAGAAAGATACCGCCGGCCCCGTCATACTCCAGCACACTGTGGGTCACGCCGCTGGACACCAGCAGGTTGCCGTTGGGCGCGATCACCATGCCGGTTGGAAAGTTAAGCCCGCCACTTCCGGCGGTCACGAAATCTCCCACGTACGCCCCATCGGCGTTGAACTCGACGACTCGATCATCGTTTGCGCTGGAAACAAGAATCCTGCCAGTCGCCGTGATGATGAGGTCCTGCGGCGCGTTGAGAACGCCGGCGACGCTTGTCTTGACCAGCACGCCGGCGGTCGCGTGGAACTCGCTCAGACCGCTTCCGGCGACCTGCGACGCCACCCACACGTTGTTTGCTCCCGCCAGCACCTCGAAGTCGCTCGGGCTCTGGCCATCGCAGTCCTGGCAGGAGTCGAGCACGGCGTTGCGGTCAATGTCGAGACTCATGTCCGCCTGAATCTCCGTGTAATCGGAGGTTCCGTTGGAGTTGCAGTCAACCTCGCAACCATCCGGGATGTTGTTTCCGTAGAGGTCGGTGTCGTTGCCGACCTGAATATCCAGATCGTCCGGGACGTTGTTGCCGTTGCAGTCCGGCTCGCACTCGTCGGGAACACCGTTTGCATTGAGGTCCAGACTGACTCCCAACAAGATGTCAAAAGAGTCGAGCACACCGTTGCCGTTGCAGTCCTCGCATTCGTCGGCGATGCCGTTGCCATTGAAGTCCATACTGTCGCCGTTTGCAATGTCCTGGGCATCGCTGACGCCGTTGCCGTTGCAGTCGTCTACCACGCACAGAACGCTGAAGATGTGGTCTTTCATGACGGACTGAACACTGGTGTGGAAGCGAAGGTCGGTGTTGGCCTGCCCACCGCTCCTGGTCTGGCTGCAGTAGCTCATGATCGTGCTGCGCTGCGGCGACCCGTTGACGTCGTCACACGTGTCGATCAGGTAGTCATGGGTGTGCAGGGTTCCGCAGTTATGGCCAAGCTCATGCGCGGTCACCTGGATGTCGTATTGGTCGATCCCCGGCACGATCGGCTCGGGGATGAAGCCGCGGATATAGCCGCAGACGCCGTAGCCGAAATTGCTGCACAGCGTTGAGAGGTACGCGGCTCCGCCGTAGGGCATGTTGCGCCGGCCGGAGACGAACTGGGCGACATCGCGGGGGACGAACGCCATGTTCGCTTCCCAGTAGGTCCGGAAGGGCACGATCGGGCTCTCTTCATTGAACAGATCGTTGGGGTCGTCCCAGAGACGGACGAAGGACAGCTTGATCCTCGTGTTGACATCACGCTGGTAGATGTCGCTGACGGCGCCGAACAGCTCAACGACGTACGCCCCGGCAGCGTCGAGATCGCCGAAGAGCTGGAAAAACTCGTAGTCGGTTTCGATGGCGAGATCGATAAGCTGAGTGACTTCCGGCAGAACGACAGCGGCGTTGCTGGCAAAGCGCGGCGGCTGCGTCGACTCCCAGATCGCGGTCCCGCACAAGGGCACGCCCGGCAACGGCCCGCCGCCGTAGGCGGCGCGATCGGTGACCGCAAGTCGCATCTGATCGCCGGCGCCCTCGCCGGCAGCGACACTGGACATGAGATACCGCTGGCCGCCACCGCCAAGCTCTATTCTTCCCATGCTTCCCCATTGCGAGAGGGCCAGGAATACGTGCGAGCCCGGGCGGCCGGCGACCCGGCCGCGGAGCAGCAGGACTCGTTCCGGATCGAAGGCAATCGGCAGGTCGTTGACCTCCGTACGGCCGACTACGAACCGGGTGCCCGGTGCCGTGATCCGAAAACGCTCCACCTCCAGGTCGACCGACTTGTCGGTGCCCAGCGGAAAGGCGTTGATCACAAAGGGTGATCCGTGCCCGGCCAGCCGGCGGATCGCTGCCGCGTCGACAGCAATGATCCCCGAATCACGCGCCCCGAATCTCATCTCAAACGGCCGCACTTCATCGGCCGGAGAAAAGTCTTCGCCAACGGTCGATCCCCGGTTTGTCACAAGGACACTCAGCGCGGCAAGAGCGACCGCACGGGCTCCCCCTCGTACCACGAGCATGACTGATCCTCCATCCGGCGGGCGTCGGCAGCTATGTACACTACCACCGCCGCGGCGCCGACGCGAAGGGTTTCTTGCCCCACCTCGACGACCCGATAGCTGACAGCCTCCTATTCCTTGCCCAGGATGTCTCGGCCCAGGGCTCCCGACGTCGTCAGGATGTGGAAGCTGGTCTCGGCGAAGTCGTAGCCGACGTCGATCATGTAGCCGTCGTCCCCGAAGGGGGTGTCGCGGCTCCACAGACCGTAGCCGACCTGTTTGTCATGGCGCTTGTCTGCGAGCATCGCCTCCAGGACTCCCACCAGCGACACGTGGGCGTCGTAGAAGAGGGTCACCGGGTGGGAGGTGAGCGCGTGGTTGAAGTAGAAAGGCTCGCAGTCCATGACGGAGGCGAAGGGGTCGAAGGCGGAGTTGCACTCGACCTCCACGTTCTGGAGCCATTGGTGCTCCAGCATGTGGGTCTTGAGGGTGGGGTACTGGACCTGTGACATCGAGGGCACACGGAACCCGCTGGGCAGATCAAAGGGGTGCTGGAAGCCCCGCTGGGACTGGGGAAGATCGGGATCGTCGGGCCGCATGACCTCGGGGTTGAACATCGCCGCCGGTGACCAGCAGTAGGTGCACCAGATCGGCGGGTTGCAGGGGCCGCCGGGGCTGCCCTGCTGGCCTCCGACGAACTCGCCGGGATCGTCCATGCACGGCTCCGCCGCGGCCAGGCTCAGCCGGTCCTTGGGCGCGTAGAAGACCTCGTCATAGGACCTGCCCCCCAGGTAGCTGTGGATCGGCTTGATGTTGGGGAAGCGGAACCAGCCGAAGTACTTAGCGCCGCCGGTAAAGTTGATCGCCTGAATGGCCCAGTGGTGGCCAGCGCTGTTCATGATGTAGCACCACAACCAGCCCTCGGATCCCCAGCCCCACATGATGGGGGGATGGACCTCGAAGCGGTCGGGGACATCGGGGTTGTCCGGAGCGCCGTAGACCTTGCTGTTGTACTCCGACACGCTGCCGTAGGCGCCCATGGTGTCGCGGACGGGGGTGAACTGGCGGTCCGCCCAGTCCGAGGCGTAGCTGTGCATGGCCACGCCCAGCTGGCGCAGGTTGCTCTTGGAGACGCTGACCCTGGCGTTGTCGCGCGCCTTGCCCACCGCCGGCAGGAGGATGCCGATGAGCAGGGAGATGATCGAGATCACCACCAGCAGCTCGATGATCGTGAAGCCGTGTGTCGTGGGTTGCTTTTTCATCGGATACGTCCCCTAGTAGGAGTCGGGAGCATTTGTGAACCCGTGCATCCTGAACCCTGAACCCCGACCCCTATTCTTTTCCGAGGATGTCTCGGCCCAGGGCTCCCGACGTCGTCAGGATGTGGAAGCTGGTCTCGGCGAAGTCGTAGCCGACGTCGATCATGTAGCCGTCGGCCCCGAAGGGGGTGTCGCGGCTCCACAGACCGTAGCCGACCTGTTTGTCATGGCGCTTGTCTGCGAGCATCGCCTCCAGGACTCCCACCAGCGACACGTGGGCGTCGTAGAAGAGGGTCACCGGGTGGGAGGTGAGCGCGTGGTTGAAGTAGAAAGGCTCGCAGTCCATAACGGAGGCGAAGGGGTCGAAGGCGGAGTTGCACTCGACCTCCACGTTCTGGAGCCATTGGTGCTCCAGCATGTGGGTCTTGAGGGTGGGGTACTGGACCTGTGACATCGAGGGCACACGGAACCCGC
>JADFKZ010000079.1 GCA_022564665.1 Planctomycetota bacterium
TCCTTGGACCCCCTACCAGAATGACCGGTCGACGCCAGGTGGGGTTGTCAGACAGAGCCCAGCGCAGTTTGCGTCGAAGCGTAGCGGCCTCTTCGATAGGCCGCGAAGCCCACGAAGCGAGTGTGCGGCCCGCAGCCCGGAGGGCTGCCAAATACGAGCGGCACGGACGCCGCGAGGCCGCTACGGCGCGATCGAAACAGCCCTACTGGCGGCCATTGGGCGAGGAGTCCCCGGGGGCCTGCGGTGGCGTCAGCCGCCGACCAGCTTCCCGCCACGGGTCCACCACGGCGCGGCGTCCGGTGCCGTCCGGCCGATGCTTTTGCTGGCTCCGGCCGCGTTGGAGGGATCGCAGCAGCAATATCGCGCCAATCAAGAATACCGCAAGCAGCAGGACGATTGTTGCTGTCAGAACAACCGCCCCGCCGAGCGGGCGGGCACCATCATGACCCGGCGCCAATGCCGGGAGGGCCCACAGGTTCAGCGGGGGCATGGATCAAGTATATCGGAGAAGTCGTAGAAAAAGGTCTTTCACAACCACCTCCTGTCAGGGACTGGCGGATCGGCGATGAGTCAGCTTCCAATTCGCGCACAACCGCCCCGCCAACGAATGCGTATGATTCTTTCGGCAGGGATCCTGCGATCGCGTCGCTGGTTATCGGTAGATGGCCGCTCGCCCGCTCTGCCGGACCGTCGGAAGGCGGGGTGTACAGGGTCAAAGGGGCGGGGAGTGTGCAGCCATGAGCATTTTGCAGCCGATCCTAAACCAAGGCCGGGGGCTCATGTATGCTCGCTTCGAACCGAACCCCCCGTTTCTGACGTATCAAGCCATGGCAGCAGGCCGGATCAAGAGATGACTCGACTCAGACTAAGCCCCTTCGTCCTGATCGCGTGTTTCCTGACCAGTGTGGCCATTGCGCCTCCGGCGGCCCCGGCCGACGATCCGCTGACCCTTGAGCAATGGTCCAAGCTCGTCTGGGAGTCCGCCCGGCAGGGTGATCGAGGTGCGCTGAACGACTATCTGCACCGCTTCCCGAAACTGCCCCAGGGCGCCAACGCCCAGCGGGTGCGTGACGCCCTGAAGCAGCACCATGGCAACGCGCGGCAGGGGCTGGACAACCGAAATGAGAGCCGCGCTGACGCCATGAGGCGGATGCGCGATCATCTCGAAGCCGATCAGATCTCACAGTCGCTGACGGACGCGGTGGAGGCGCAGACCCTCAGCGATGATCTGGTGGCCGCCCTGGAAGATCCGGATATGGCCAAGGTGATCGCCAGGGCCCGGGCCCTGGCGCCCGTGGCCCAGCAGGATACAGACTGGCTGTTTGCCTACGAGCTGTTGTACCGGCTCAACGTCCTCTACGAGCACACGGGTGAATTTGAGGAGGAGCTGGGTCGCGTCAATCGACGTCTGTCCCTTTTGTCCCACTACGCCCCCCACCGTCTCCACGATCTGCGCAACCGGCAGGCGGAGCGGTTCGGCGAGCCCGCCCTTGCCGAGTTCAATCCCGCCCTGACCGAGAATTGGGAAGCGCGGCTCGAGGGCATGTCCGTCAAGATGGTCCGGACCGCGCTGTGGCGTGCGGCCACTGACCACATCGAGGACAAGGGGTGGCGACCCCTGCTCGAAGGTGGGCTGGAGGGCGTGAAGTTGTTCGCCACCACGCCCGCCCTTGCCGAGACGAACGCCAACCTTCGCGATGCCGGCAAGGTCCGCGACTGGGTCGAGTTCCTCGACAGGAAGCTTCAGCAGATCAAGCGCACGCCCGACTCCGAGCTCACCCGCAAGATGTGTCGCAGGCTTCTCGACGACCTGGTCGTCGAGTCGCGGCGCACGCTCGACCTGCCCCGGCAGATCCTGCTCCGCGAGTTTGGTGACGGGGCGATGAACGCGCTCGATCAGTTCTCGGAGGTGATCTGGCCGGACAAGTATCACCGTTTCCGGCAATCCACCCACGGCAGCTTCGTCGGGGTCGGCATCCTGATTCGCCACGACGAAAAGCGCCAGATCATGGTGGTGACGCCGCTGGAGGGCACGCCCGCCTACTACGCGGGGATCAAGCCGTCGGACCGCATCGCCGAGGTCGACGGCCGCTCGACCGCTGGTTGGAGTCTAAACGACGCGGTGGACAGGATCACGGGCCGCAGGGACACAAAGGTGACGCTGGGCATTCGCCGCGACGGCGCCGACGGTCTGTTGCAGATCCCGATCATCCGCGACAAGATCAAGATCTGGTCCGTCAAGGGCTGGAAGAAAGAGGGTCTGGACCTGGATGGGAGGCCCATCTGGGACTGGTACATCGATCCTGTGAGTCGCGTTGCCTACATACGCCTCAGTGCGTTCAACGAGAACACCTATGAGGATCTGAAGGACGCGTGGCAAGAGATCCTGGATGAGTCCGAGCCTGAGGGGCTCATTCTCGATCTGCGCTACAACCCCGGCGGGCTGCTGACGGCCGCGGTGGAGGTGAGCAATATGTTCATCTCGGAGGGGGTCATCGTCAGTGGAGAGAACAAGGATGGCAGGAAGGCGTGGCCCGACCGCATGGCGGAGCCGAAACGGGCTCTGATTGGAGACTCCCGCGTCCCCACCGTTGTCCTGATCAACCAGGGATCCGCCAGCGCAAGCGAGATCGTGGCCGGCAGCCTGCAGGCCCACGGCAGGGCGATCGTCGTCGGCATGCGGAGCTTCGGCAAGGGAAGCGTTCAAACCGTTCATCCGATCAGCCAACACGTGCTGCTGAAGCTCACAACGCAGTACTACCGGCTGCCCTCGCGGATCGCCGGCGAGAAGGGACGGCTGGTCCACCGCCGCCCGGGGGCCAAGGTCTGGGGCGTTGATCCCGATATCGAGGTCAACACCACGCCGCAGGAGATCAAGGCCGCCTATGATCTACGGCAATCCGCCGACATCCTTCCCGACGACGAGCGGGCGCCGCGTCCCGATATCAATGATCTGCTGACCAAGGGCCTGGATCCGCAGCTCGAGACGGCGCTGTTGATCCTCCAGGTCAAGGCACTCGGGACCGGCGCCGGCGAGACGCGGCACGCGACGGCCAACTGAGTCACGGACCACCGCTATTCCGCCGATAATGAAAAGGGAGCCAAGCTCCTTTTGTTGTGCGATGGCCACAGTCGGCCAAGAGATCGAGTTATGTCAACCATGGCAACGCCGCCAGCCGCTGAACAGAACCTCGCGGCAAAGCTTCCCGACGAGACGCTACGGGAGTGGTTGAGTGACATGTTGCTCATCCGGGAGTTCGAGGTCAGGTCGATGCAGGCCTACCAGAACAAGAAGATCGGCGGGTTTCTGCACATCTACATCGGCCAGGAGGCGGTGGCGGTCGGCGCCGTCGCCGCTTTAAACGACGACGACCCGGTCATCACAGCCTACCGGGATCACGGCCTCGCCCTGGCCCGGGGAACGGATCCGAAGCACTGCATGGCGGAGTTGCTGGGGCGCATCGGAGGATGCTCAAAGGGCAAGGGCGGCTCGATGCATTTCTTCGACAAGGCCAGGAGCATGTACGGTGGCCACGGGATCGTGGGCGCCCAGTGCCCACTCGGCGTCGGTCTTGCGTTTGCCACCCGCTATCAGGACGAGGTCATCGAAGAGGGCCGGTCCCGCCATGTCACGGTGTGCTTTCTCGGTGACGGGGCCCTGAATCAAGGGGCGTTCCACGAGGCGATGAACCTTGCCGGAATCCTTGATCTTCCCATGATCTTCGCGTGCGAGAACAACGGGTACGCCATGGGCACCGCGATTGACCGGGGCACCACCAGGGCCGATGATCTCGCCGTCAAGGCGGTCGCATACGGCCTGGAGCGGGCCACAATCAACGGCATGGACGTGCAGAAAGTCTACGACGGAATGAAACCGATCGTCGAGCAGTGCCGGAGGGCCTCCCGTCCCGCCTTTGTCGAGCTGCGGACCTACCGCTACAAGGGCCACTCGATGTCCGATCCCCGCAAGTACCGGACGAAGGAAGAGGAACAGTACTATGAAGAGGAGGATCCGATCGACCGGCTTGCCAATTATCTCATGACCCAGCGCAGCTTCGACGGCGAGGCGTACGAGGCCCTCGTCAAGAAGACCCGCACGCGCGTGCGCGAGGCGATCAAATGGGCGGAGGCCTCGCCTGCGCCCGACCTCGACGAGCTGTACACGGACGTTTATGTCGACACCTGGGGGCCCTACCTCGGTACGAGCCCGCCAAAAATGAATGACAAGTGATTGGTGATATGCCCCGATCGATCGAATTCAGAGAAGCGATCCGCGAAGCGATGTGCGAGGAGATGCGCCGCGACGCGCGGGTGTTTCTGCTGGGTGAGGAGGTCGCCCAATATCAGGGGGCATACAAGGTCAGCCGCGGCATGCTCAAGGAGTTTGGCCCGCGACGTGTGATTGATGCTCCGATTTCCGAGAACGGGTTCTCGGGGCTTGGGATCGGGGCTGCGATGTACGGCCTGCGGCCCATCATCGAGTTCATGAGCTGGTCTTTCAGCCTGGTCGCGGCCGACCAGATTCTCAACAACGCGCCGAAGATGCTCTACATGTCGGGTGGCCAATTTCCGATCCCGATCGTGTTTCGGGGAAACGGCGGGGCTGGTGGGCAGTTGGGCTCGACCCACTCCTGGTGCGTCGAGTCGATGTACGCCAACGTGCCGGGGTTGAAAATGGCGATTCCCTTTGACGCCTACGACGCCAAGGGTCTCCTGAAGACCGCCATCCGTGACGACAATCCCGTCTTTGTGCTCGAATCGGAGCGGCTGCTCTCGGTGAAAGGCGAGGTACCGGAGGGCGATTACCTGGTGCCCTTCGGAGAGGCGGCGATTCGGCGGCAGGGGACCGACTGCACGATCGTGAGCTTCGGTCGGCCGCTGTATTTCTGCCTGGAAGCAGCCGAGTCGCTGGCTGCGGAGGGGATTGAGTGCGAGGTGATCGACGGCCGGACCGTCCGGCCTCTGGACATTGAAACAATCTCCCGATCCGTGGCCAGGACCAACTACTGTGTCGTGGTCGACGAGTCCTGGCCCTTCGCCTCGATCGGCGCAGAGCTGGCGGCCCAGATCCACGTCCTCAACTTTGACGATCTGGACAACCACGTGGTTCGTGTCCAAGCCGACGATGTTCCGGCGCCCTACGCCTACAACCTCGAGCAGGAGATGCTGCCCAACGCAAGGAAGATCTGCGAGGCGGTCAGAGCGGTAACCTATGCTGCGTAGGAAGTGACGCAGGGACTATGTTGCACGGCCAAAAGCAAACTTCCAATAGCCAATAGCCATGGCCATCGAACTCACCATGCCGCGTCTCTCGGACACGATGGAGCAGGGGACGATCATCAAGTGGAATATAAAGGAAGGGGACACCGTCAGTGCCGGGGATGCCGTTGCCGACATCGAGACCGACAAGGCGACGATGGAGATGCAGGTCTTTGATGACGGGGTGGTGGGCAAGATCCTCGTCCCGGAGGGGACAACGGTCGAGGTGGGCACGGTGATCGCGGTGATTGCGGAGCCCGATGAGGACTTGACCGAGGTCGCGGCGACCATTGAGGCCCGGGGCGGAACGACACCGACCACGGTTGCCCCGGAGCCGACACCAGAACCAATTCAGGAGTCGCTCGAGGCTTCCGGGGTCAAACCCCCGGTGGCTCCCGCTTTCGATCGCGTCCGGATAAGCCCGGTCGCTCGTCGTCTTGCCGCCGAGCACGGAATCGACCTCGCGACGCTCCAGGGCTCCGGCCCTCGTGGCAGGATCGTCAAACGCGACGTGCTGCGCGCCCTCGAGGCTACGCGCGAGACGGCCGCGGCGATCCCTCCCTCGGCCAAGGCGCTTGCATCGGTGCCCCAGGTGCCCTTCGAAGGGGTGTTGGCGGGGGCGCCCGTGCTCCAGGACCGGGTCACACCGCTTTCGGGGATTCGTCAGACGATCGCCCGGCGGCTGGTGGAGGCCACGGCCACAATCCCCCATTACCAGGTCACCGTGACCTTCAACATGGATCCGCTGCTCGGGCTCCGCGGAACGCTCAACGAGCAGCTGGCCGACCAGGGCGTCAAGCTCTCGGTCAACGATTTTCTGGTGAGGGGTTGTGCGCTGGCGATCCTTCAGCATCCGGAGTTCAACGCATCCTGGGAGGCCGACCACATCAGGATCCACGGCAATGTCAACATCGGCTTGGCGATCTCGTTGCCACCGGAGCGGGGGGGTGGTCTCGTGGTCGGGACCCTTCGCAACGCCGATCGCAAGAGTCTGCGGACGATTTCGCAGGAGTCCCGCCAGCTGGCCGAGAAGGCCCGTACTCGGGGACTGACGATCGATGAAATGGCAGACTCGACGTTTGTGCTCTCGAACCTTGGAATGTACGGGGTCGATCGTTTCACGGCAATCATCAACCCGCCCAACAGCGCGATTCTGGCCGTCGGTGCGGCGATCCAGAAGCCCGTCGTCCGCAACGGCGAGCTGACCATCGGCCACGAGATGGCGGCCACGGCGAGTCTTGATCACCGTCTGATCGACGGGGCAATGGCCGCCGAATTCCTCCAGACACTCAAGGAGCTGATTGAGCATCCGGCGATGTTGCTTGTGTAGTTTGAGCGCTCCGTAGCGGCCTCCGCCGAAGAGCAAATTACTCTTGTGTGTTCACAGCTGCAATCGCCGGCCGCTGGGCAGCGCTGCGCTGCGGCTCAAAGGCCGCCACAAGCTCGCTGTCTTGGGAGGTGGGCGCGATCGTCAACGACAGGTGACGGAGGTAGTGCTGCTTGGCGGGGCTGCTGCACCCCGACCCCAAGCCGACGACGGCCGCCAGCAATACGAGGACTGCGATGAGCCTTGAGGAGGCACCGGCACGCATCGAGGGTCGCTCGCCCCACGGGATGCCTCCGGGTCAGGTCATCGACGCAGATGGCTCCGGGGCCAAGTGCAAGAGCAAGCTTCAGCCCTTCGCCGCCGGCGCCGGCGCCGATCAACCGGCATTCCCGACCCCGTTTGTCCAGTTGACCGGTGCCGTGGGGTTGAGCTGGGCAAGCGGGTGGTTCTGTACCGCCTTGCGGTGAACGTCTGCGGTACACTCCAGGAGCATCATCAGCACGTGATTCGATTGACCCGCTCCATTCTGGGGATCGCCCTCATCGTGGTCTGGCCGGCCGCGGTGCAGACGGCCCAGGGCGCTGGCGGCGCCGGTCGGTATGGTCTGCCCGAGCCGCTGCCGCGGCGGCCGGGGACGATCCGCCTGGCGAGCTACAACGTCCTGAACCTCTTCGACCACGATGACGATCCGGATCTCGCAGGCGGCGTTGACGACATAAAGCTCGCCGTCTCTCACGAGCGAGGCCTCAAGCTCGCGGAGGCGATTCGCGCTGTGGACGCCGACGTCGTCGCGCTGCAGGAGGTCGAGTCGCTGGAGGCGCTTCGATGGTTCCGCGAGTCGTACCTTCCGAAGGCGGGATACGTCCATTTGGCCTCTCTCGATGTGGGGGACCACCGTGGCATCGAATGCTCCGTCATGAGCCGCTTCGAGATCACGGCGCAGAAGATCTGGAGGCCCACATCGCTTGATCTTGATGACATTCACCGCCGGGGGCCCGGCTGGGCGCCCGTGCCCGAACGGTTCCGCCGGGGGCTCGAAATGAGACGGAGTCCGCTGATGGTCGACCTCCGCACCCCCGCGGGCTACGAGCTGACGATCGTGGTCGTGCACCACAAAGCCGGCCGGGACTTCGCATTTCAAAGGGAGGCGGAAGCGCTGCGGGTGATCGAGCTCATCATGGATCGAGCGAGGCGGGACCCCGGCCGCAACATCGTCGTCATGGGCGACTTCAATGCAGCGCCGTGGGACAAGTCACTGCGTGTGTATCTCGAGGCGGGTTTGATCGACACATTGGCACACCGCGCGACGCGCGGTGAGGCCGGGCGGGCGTTTAAGACACACGAATCCAACCGCATACTGGACTATGTGCTGCTCAACAGCGCGGCGCATCGCGAGCTGGTCATTGGCACCGCTCACATCTACGGCACGCTGGTGCCGCCGACCGACTATGACTGGCGGAATGATCCATATCCCACAGGCTACGCCTCCGATCACTATCCGGTCATCATCGACCTCGTTCCGGTAGATCAGCCCTAGGTGACCGTGCACGATTGGGCACGGTCACCGAGAGCAGGCGAGCAGTAGAACAGGAGAGCAGTGGAAGGAGCGGAGGGCTCTGCTCGCCTGCGGTCTACTGCTGCAATGCTCGTGTGCTCAATGACGTCCGAGCGTCGAAGAAGTGTAGAATCGCGCACGGTCATAGAGAGGGACGTCGATACAAGCGCCGGCGGCAGCCGGGAAAGGGAGAAGAACAATGTCCACCCACGAGCCGACGGTTGCCACCCGTCGAGACTTTCTCGTTTCCGCCGGGGTCATCGCCGCGATGACAACGAAATGGCCGCGCGCCTCTGCGGTGGCGCTCCAAGAGCAGGAACCACACCAGCCGCTTCCCGATGGTGCCGAGAGCGATCCCGCGGCCGCCATTACCACGCAGACGCTTGCCGAAGCCGAGAAGCTCGCTGCGGTCGAGTTCACCGTCGACGAGCGGGCCCAGGCGCTGGAGGACCTGCAGGAGCAAGTGGACCGATTCCGCAAACGCCGCACCCATGCGCTGGACAACAACGTGGCACCGGCAACCGTCTTCGATCCGCGCCTGCCGGGGCGATCGGTTCGCGCCGATCGCCAGCTCATCCGCAGCCGCCGCGGCTGGGGGCCGCTGCCGGCATCCGACGAGGACATTGCGTTCGCTCCGGTGGCGGCGCTGTCGCGCTGGCTGGAGCGCCGCGAGCTTCAGAGCGAGCGGCTGACGCGGATCTACCTTCAGCGCCTGCGGCGTCTGGGGCCGACGCTTCAGTGCGTGGTTACGCTCACCGAGGAGCGCGCCCTTCGCCAGGCCCGTCGCGCCGACGAGGAGATCGCCCGTGGGCGCTATCGCGGGCCGTTGCACGGGATCCCCTGGGGAGCCAAGGACCTCTTCGACACCGCGGGCATCACCACCAGTTGGGGCGCGATGCCCTACAAGAACCGCGTTCCCGATCGCGATGCATCGGTCGTCAGGCGGCTGGATCAGGCGGGCGCCGTCCTGGTGGCCAAGCTCACGATGGGGGCGCTGGCATACGGCGACATCTGGTTCGCCGGCCGCACCAACAACCCCTTTAAGCTCGATCAGGGCTCCAGCGGCTCCAGCGCCGGACCGGCGGCGGCGACCGCAGCGGGCCTGGTGGGCTTCAGCCTGGGCACGGAGACGCTGGGCTCGATCGTCTCGCCCTGCATGCGGTGCGGAGCCACCGGTCTGCGCCCGACCTTCGGGCGAGTAGGTCGCAGCGGGGCGATGGCACTGTGCTGGTCGCTGGACAAGATCGGGCCGATCTGCCGGACGGTTGAGGATTGCGGCCTCGTGCTCTGGGCGATCAACGGTCCCGACGAGGCCGATCCCGCGTCGCTCGACGTGCCGCTTGCATTCGATGCCGCCCGGTCCGTGCGTGGTCTGCGGGTGGGATACGACCCCGCCTGGTTCGAGGGCAAACGCGCAAGCGACCTCGATCGCGCGGGGCTTCGGGCCGCCCGCCGGGCGGGGCTGGAGCTTGTCCAGATCACGCTTCCCGACTGGCCCTACGGGACCCTTATGACGATTCTGCTGGTCGAAGCCGCGTCCGCGTTCGAGGAGCTGACGTTGAGTGACCGCGATGACGAGCTAGTCTGGCAGAAGCCGCAGGCGTGGCCGAACACATTTCGCCAGACGCGATTCATCCCGGCGATCGAGTACGTCCAGGCACAGCGGTTCCGCCGGCTGGTGATGGAGATGATCCAGGAGAAGTTCGGCGGCATCGACGCGATGATCAGCCCCTCCTATGCCGGATCGCTGCTGCTGATCACCAACTCGACCGGCCATCCGTCGCTGACCCTCCGCTGCGGGTTCAGGGATGACTCGACGCCGCAGGGGATCACGCTGTGGGGCCGGCTCTTTGACGAGGGCACCCTCTGCTCCATCGGCATGGCCTTGGAGGGTGAGCTGGGCGTGTGGCAAAGGCGGCCGACTATTTAGAGCGCTCCGTACGGCCCTCCGGGCCGACACTCGCTCTGGTACGCGGCGGCGAATTCATCCGCCGCCGCTGATCGGGCGCCTCGCCTGCGCGCTCCGTACGGCCCTCCGGGCCGACACTCGCTTTCGTACGCCGCCGCGAATTCATTCGCGGCGGCTGACCGGACGTTGCCTCGCTCTGGCGGCTACGCGGCCTATCAAAAAGGCCGCTACGCTTGGACGCCTAGCAGCCTTGCGACCTCTTGAACGTCTTTGTCCCCTCGTCCTGAGAGGTTGATGACAAGGGCTTCATCGGCGGCCATCAAGGGCGCCTGCTTGCGGGCTTCGGCGATTGCATGGGCCGGCTCCAGGGCGGGCGTGATCCCCTCCAGGCGGCTGAGCAGACGCAGGGCGTCCAGGGCCTCATCGTCGCTGGCGGTGGTGTACTGGACTCGACCCTGCTCCTTCCAGTAGGCGTGCTCCGGTCCCACGCCGGGGTAGTCCAGACCCGCCGAACAGGAATGGACGGGCATCGTCTGGCCGTGTGCGTCCTGCAGCACATAGCTCAACGCCCCGTGGAAAACACCGGGTGAGCCGTAGCAGAGGCTGGCGGCGTGGTCGCCTGCCTTCCTGGAACGGCCCCCCGCCTCGACGCCCACCAGCCGCACCTGCTCGTCGGCGAGGAAGGGATAGAAGATGCCCGCTGCGTTCGACCCGCCGCCCACGCAGGCGATGATCAAGTCGGGCGGGCGGCCGATCAGCTCCAGGCACTGGGCCCGACACTCGCGGCCGATGACCGATTGCAGGTCGCGGACGATCATGGGGAAGGGGTGGGGGCCGACAACCGAACCGAGGATGTAGTGCGTGTTCTGGGAGCTTTCCATCCAGTCCCGGAGGGCCTCATTGGTGGCGTCCTTGAGCGTGCGTGATCCCGTGTCGACCACGTGCACCTTCGCACCCAGGAGCTCCATGCGAAAGACGTTGAGATTCTGACGCCGGACATCCTCAGCGCCCATGTAGACCTCGCACGCAAGACCGAAATGGGCGGCTGCGGTCGCGGTGGCGACGCCGTGCTGGCCGGCCCCCGTCTCGGCGATCACACGCTTCTTTCCCATCCGAGTCGTCAGAAGCGCCTGGCCGATCGTGTTGTTGATCTTGTGGGCCCCAGTGTGAGCGAGGTCCTCTCGCTTCAGGTAGACGGCGGGCCCGCCGCCACCCGAGGCGAGCTGATCGCCAAGACGCCGAGCGTGGTAAAGCGGCGTGGGCCGGCCGGCGAAGCTGGTCTGAAGAGCGGCCAGCTCTTGCTGAAACGATTCGTCATTCCGGGCCCGCGCGTACTCATCTGCGAGCTGATCCAGCGCCGCGATGAGCGTCTCCGGCACGTACCGCCCTCCGAAGACACCGAAACGCCCTTGAGCGTCGGGGACCTGTCTCTTTCCGGCCATGGCCGCTCACCACAGAACTCAAACCCGCAAACCAAAACCGAGAGCAAAAACCAAGAACCAAAAACCAAAAACCGGGAATCAATATCCAGAGCCTGATCGTACCATTTCCCCTATGGTCACGATCATCGCCGGCGAGTACCGCTCGCGGAAGCTGATGACGATCCCGAACAATCTGGCGAGCAGGCCGCTCCTGAGCCGCGTGAAGGAGTCGGTCTTCGGCATGTTGCACGGATGGCTCGACGGGGCACGGGTGCTGGATCTCTTTGCAGGGGTGGGAACGGTGGGGTTGGAGGCGGTCAGCCGCGGGGCGTTGGCCGTGCTGATGGTCGAGGCCGACCCCCGGATCTTTCGCGTGCTGGAGGCGAACATCAGCAGGCTCGGCTGCCAGGATCGCGCTCGTGCGCTTCTGGCCGATGCGCGGGGCCCGACGTGTCTGGCCGACGCGCCCAGCCCCGTCGATCTGGTGTTCGTCGATCCCCCGTACGCAATGATGACTGGCGAGCCGTCGCGAGGGGAGATCCTGGATCTGATCGCCCGGTGCCGGGCGATCATGGGCGGAGGCGGGTTCGTGATCCTTCGCAGCCCCCTGGGTCCGGAGGAGGTGGATCTGGCGGTGGCCGGTTTCCGGGGGCCGGAAGCCCACCGGTACCGAAAGGACATGTGGGTGCTTCTCTATGAGCCGCTTTCACCGCCGCCGGGGTCCGGGTCAACAGAGGAATGAACCACCCGGAGCACGGACACGCCGGCCCCCAGGCGACGGACGGGTCAGTTGGGTGACGGACCCGGCGCTGAAGACCATATATCCTACTCCATGCCCTCCGTGATCAATCGTGCGGTGTTTTGTTTTGCCCGCGCTTCGCGTGGAGTTTCTGAGGCCGGGATGGACAATGCAACGAGCGGGTGACAACCAAGGCGGACCACGTCAGGATCTTCGGGAAGCCGCGGTCGAGGTCGTCCGCAGGCTCTCGGGGGCGGGGTACACGGCCTATTTCGCCGGTGGATGTGTCCGCGACCGGCTGATGGGGGTCGAGCCCTCCGATTACGACGTTGCCAGCGACGCCAGGCCTGAGCAGGTGGGCGCGCTCTTTGGTGGCGCCCACCGCGTGGGCGAGTCATTCGGCGTGATGCTGGTGTCTGTGATGGGCCACCAGATCGAGGTGGCCACCTTTCGCAGCGACGGGTTCTATTCCGACGGCCGCCGCCCCGACACCGTAACCTTCTCTGATGCCAGCCACGACGCCCGGCGCCGTGACTTCACCATAAACGGACTCTTCGAGGACCCGCTGTCGGGCCGGGTCATCGACTTTGTCGGCGGCCAGGCCGATCTCGAGGCGCGGCTGATCAAGGCCATCGGTGATCCGGAGGCGCGTCTTGCCGAAGATCAGCTCCGGATGCTGCGGGCGGTGCGGTTTGCCGCCCGGTTCTCCTTTGCCATCGACACCGCAACCGCAGAGGCGATCCGGGGTGGAGCGGAGGATCTTGGCCGGATCAGCCGCGAGCGGATCGGCCAGGAGGTCAGGCGGATGCTTACCGACCGAAACCGGGCGGTTGCCGCCCGGGAGATCCAGTACCTCGGGCTCGACGCCGCCGTGCTCGGGGAGTCTCATCAGACCGCCGCACCCACGAGGCTTGGCCGGCTGATGGAGCAGGTGGCGTACCCCACGGCGCTGGCGGCGTGGATGCTCGACCGCGCCGAACAGACCTTCTTGGACGTCGCGGCCCGAGTGCGGGGCTGGTCGACGGCGCTTGTGCTGGCTTTGGATGATGAGAAGCGGCAGGCATTTTCGAATTACGATCATCACATCATCAAGAACCGGCCTTGTCTTGAGCCGTCGCCGCTGCCACTCTTCCCGTCACCCGACGGGCAACGACCGGAACCGTTTCCCCCTTGGTATTGGGAACGGGTCGAAAAAATGGCTGAATTCACCATGCATTCGACCAAGCCGACGGGACATATTCATCAGGTTGGCGACAACGACAGCGGACGTTTTCTCAATCTGCAGCCTGTGTTTCGCCGGTTGACGCCCTCCCAAGCGGAATCCCGTTTCGCCAATCTCGCCGAGAGCAGCTATCCCTTCGATCAAAGGGCATACTGGGATGAAAACTCTCTGGACCATCGCTCCCTCGTCGCAGCCTGCAATGGTTTTTTCCAGAGAGACGATTTCAGGAAGTTCTGCGGATCCATCAGTCTTGAAACAAAACTGATCGGCCGACTGATTGGTGGACGAATTCAACCAGCGTATTCGAAGCAACAGAACAATCCGACCAATCAAGCCGTCTGCAAATCTTCACTGCAAGACGTCCTCGATCGGATCGGTCTGCATTCGCCACTCGAAAAACAGTGTTTTCGGATTGAATTGCCATGTGCTGAACTCCTGGAAAACATGAGTTGCCACGCCTATGAGGATTTCGGTCTGTACATTTGGCGGTCCGAAAGGTTTTATCTCGCGGTTCGCTGTGGTCCTGTCGGGCAGAATGGTCTCGGAGGTCATGCCCACAACGATCAACTCGCTATTGAACTGAGTGTTGAGAATCGAGACTGGATCG